>CAZXNA010000005.1:0-55204 GCA_964641295.1 uncultured Thermoanaerobaculia bacterium | reverse complement strand
GCGACCGGCTGACGGCCGTATGGGCTGCATCCAGCAGGAACCCGAGCGAAGCACCCAGAGGAGTGGCAATGGCGCCCGGAGCATCGGCGGGCCGTCTCATGGGAAGGGGCCGCCGGAGCAGGGGAATCCTGCCGGGAATCGGAGAGCGGTGAAAAGGCGTACTCCCGAACGCGATGGGACTGGCCTTCTTCCGGGGCGGAGAGAAACCGCAGTGCTGACGGCTTTGCTGCGGTGGAGCGCCGGGCTGTCGTTCAGCCCGCCGGAGCCACCTCCACCGAGGCGAAGAAGCCGTCGGCGATCCACTGGCGGAACCAGGTGAAGACCTGCTCCTGCCGTTTGGAGGCCTTGACGCCGGCGACGGCCTCGGCCAGGGCGTCTCCCAGTGAGATGCCTTTCGCCAGGTCTTCCAGCAGGGCGAAGGCGGGACGCCGCAGCTCCAGGTGGTAGACGGACAGGTCGTGGCGGTGGACCGCGATCCACGTGGCACGGCGTCGTGGGCGCGGGTTGGGCCCACCCTTGTGGAACGCCTTGAGGTGGGGGAGGACGTCGTGACGAAGGGCGAGCAGCCGAAGGCTTGAAACGGCCTGGAATCGGGCCGATTCCCAGGATTCCGGCGGGACGGACTGGAGGGTCTCGGCGCTCAGGGTGTCACCCTGGGGCGCGTCGAAGGCCCCCGTGATGGCCAGCTCGAGGCGCGCCAGGTCAGCGAGGAACGCGGCGTCTGCCCAGTCGCTCTCCTCCAGGAACTCCGGCAGATGGTCACCGAGGCGGTTGAGGGTGTAGGACCGCGAGGGGTACCTCGTGACATAGGCCTCGATCAAGGCGGCGAAGGATTCCCCGCCCAGGTAGTGCCGCAGGGCGGGGTAGTCGGTCTCCATGGCCTCGACCATGCGGAGGAGGTACATGCCGTGGTAGATCTCGACGCGTTCTGCGGGTTCCAGCGACCACGAGGGGCGCACGAGGTCCTCCAGGCGCTCGGGCGGCAATAGCTCGGCCGCCTCGGGCTTCTCCATGGCTTCGAGAACGGTGCCGGGATGGGCGATGACTGCCTGGAACCAGCGCTGGGTGTCGTACAGGCCGGGGACGTTGTTGGTCTCCTTACGCGGCATTGGCCACCTCCTTCTCGCGCCAGGCGCGGGCCTTGAGGACCTCGGCGTGGACCACATCGAAATCCGGAATGTCGGCGTCCCACTCCAAGAGCGTCGCCCGGAGGCCAACGTGCCGGAGTGTGAAGCCGTAGAGGTCCCAGACCGTGTCGATGACGTGGTCCGAGTGGGTGTCGATGATGTGGGTTCCCTTGTGGGTGTGGCCGGCCATGTGGTACTGGCAGACGCGCTCCCCGGGGATGGCCGAGATGTACTCCTCGGCGTCGAAGCCGTGATTGAAGGCACTGACGTAGACGTTGTTGACGTCCAGAAGGATCCCGTTGTCGGCGCCTTCTGCCAGGCGAAGGAAAAACTCGGACTCGGACATGGTGGACGATGCGAACTCCAGGTAGGTCGACGGGTTCTCGAGGACCAGGGGCCGTTGGAGAAAGTCCTGGATCGTCCGGACCTTCTCGATGGCGTTGGCGAGGCTCTCCTCGGTGTAGGGCAGTGGGAGAAGATCGTGAGTGTTGCGGCCCAGCACCCCCGTCCAGCAGAGGTGGTCGGAGATCCACAGCGCGCCTGTTCGCTCGGCCAGCGCCCTGACCTTGGACAGGTACTGGATGTCCACGGGATCGGTGCTCCCGACGTTCATGGACACGCCGTGCATGAGGATGGGGTAGCGCTCGGCCACCTGATCCAGCACGTAGGCCGGCCGGCCCCCGGTGTCCAGGTAGTTCTCCGTCAGGATCTCGAAGAAATCGACGTCTGGCCTTTCGGAAAGGATGTGGGTGAAGTGCGGCGCGCGCAGTCCCACACCCAGTCCGATGTCCTGGAACCCCCACTTGTTGATGCTTCCCATGTTTCGCTCCTTCGTACCTGTGATGTCCTGGGCCCTGTCCAGCATCCGGCGTGGAAGATCTGAAAAGGATGCCCGGGAGGGGAGGCCAGGGCGCCCGCCCCTCCCAGGCGGTGGAGGTTGTTACGCAGCCTTCTTCGGGACGGCGCAGCCGCCCTTGGCCTTACAGGAGTTCTTGCCCGCGCAGCCGTTGTCACCGCTCTTGCAGCCTCCCAGGCCCTTGCAGTCGTTCTTTGCCTTGCAGGCGTGGCGGGCATCGGGAGAGGCGCAGCCGCCCTTGGCCTTACAAGAGTTCTTACCGGCGCAGCCGTTGTCGCCGCTCTTGCAGTTTCCCTTGCCCTTGCAGGAGTTCATTCCCTTGCAGGCGTGGCGGTCCTTGGTCTGGGCCTTGGATCCGGAATCGCTCTTGCCGCCGCATCCGCCTTTTCCGCCGCAGCCGTTGCGCATGGAGGCGCTGGCGTTGGGGGAGGCCGAGGTCGATCCGGGGGCCGCAAGCCCAACCCCTGCGATCATCCCTGCCATGGCGGCGTTGACGAGAAGCTTCTTGATCTTGGAATTCATGACCTGACTCCCTCTTTCGTTTGGACGGCACCAGTCGGTCCGGCCGGGTTATACATGAGGTCGAGACGCGGTTTCAATTGCTTTCATGACGTACTACGCACCGGCCCGGCAAATGGTTACACCGGCCCGCGCAGTGCCCTGTGCCGGTGGAAAAGCTGTACACCGCGACGTTCTTTCAGCGGGGTGATCAAGGGAGGGAGGAGTGGGTGTGGAAGCGAGCGGCCGGTCAGTATCGCGGGAGGCGTTGGTGGACATCCGCGGTGTGGTACCACCGCTCCACGGCGGCGGTGCCCGGTTTCCCCTCCGGAGGAGCCCAGGGAGCGAAATCCTTGTCCTCGATGGGGTGGTAGGGACCGGGTTTGACCTCGAGAACGACGGTGCCCGCGGCGAGCGCAGCAACCGTGTGCCAGGCTCCGCCCTCGATCTCCACGGCGGCGGCCGGACCCTCGGGCGAGATCTCGGTTCTGGCTGTCACGGCGCCCACCTGGTCGAAAGAGAGGACCACGGCGCGCCCCATCAGGGCGACGAAAAGCTCCCACCGGCCGGGGGCGTGGCGGTGGGGCCGCACGTAGGTGCCGGGTTCCATGGCGTTGAAGAAACGCTGCACGGGATCGGCCAGGTCCTCGTGGATATTGAGGTTGACCCGGCCCCGCTCATGTTCACGGGCCTCGAGGGCGAGGCGCGTCAGCCGGTTCACCGGGAAGACCTTCATGAATAGACAAGGTACAACAGTCCACTGCGAACTGGAACGGGACCCTTTCGATGCCCGCGCCTGCCGGGGTAGCGGCCGTCTTCGTTGACCCCTGTGTCGCCGGGGTGGTACCGTTGCCGGCACGCTGGCCGGAATGTAACCGGCCCTGGAGGTGGCGATGGCACGGGACGGAGTACATCTCTTCACGTCGGAGTCGGTGACCGAGGGTCACCCGGACAAAATCGCTGACCAGATCTCCGATGCGATTCTCGACGCTGTCATGGCGGAGGACCCCGCTGGTCGCGTGGCCTGCGAGACCCTGGTGACGACGGGCCTGGCCTTCATCGCCGGTGAGATCACGACCAAGACCTACGTCGACTTTCCCGAGGTGGTGAGGAACACCATCAAGGAGATCGGCTACACGCGCGCCAAGTTCGGCTTCGACTACGCCACCTGCGCCGTGGTTTCCTCCATCGATCCCCAGTCGCCCGATATCGCCATGGGAGTCGACCCCGGCGGTGCCGGGGACCAGGGGCTGATGTTCGGTTTTGCCTGCGACGAGACGCCGGAGCTGATGCCGCTGCCCATCATGCTGGCCCACAGGTTGACGCGGCGCCTCAGCGAGGCCCGCCGGACGGGCGAATTGGAGTGGCTTCGGCCCGACGGGAAGAGTCAGGTGACCGTGGAGTACGACGGTTTCACTCCAAGGCGCGTCGAGGCGGTCGTCGTTTCCTGCCAACACTCGGACCTGGTCGGCCTGCGTGAACTCCGGGAGGACGTTCGCGAGATGATCATCAACCGCGTGATCCCCGCCAGCATGATCGACGATGACACCAAGGTGTACATCAACCCGACCGGCCGGTTCGTCACGGGCGGACCGCAGGGGGACTGCGGGCTGACGGGCCGAAAGATCATCGTCGACACCTACGGTGGTGTGGGCTCCCACGGCGGCGGCGCCTTTTCGGGCAAGGATCCGACCAAGGTCGACCGTTCCGCCTCGTACATGGCGCGGCACGTGGCCAAGAACGTCGTCGCCGCCGGCCTGGCGAAGCGCGTGGAGGTCCAGCTGGCCTACGCCATCGGAGTCCCCGATCCCATCTCCATCATGATCGACACCTACGGGACCGCGGCGGTGGAAGAGGATGTCATCAAGATGGCGATCCGGGAGATCTTCCCGCTGACGCCACTGGGGATCATCGACTACCTGGACTTGCGGCGGCCCATCTTCAAGAAGACGGCGGCCTTCGGCCATTTCGGACGTGACGACCCCGACTTTACGTGGGAGCGAACGGATCGGCTGGCCGATCTCAGGGCGGCCTGCGGCCTCGGGGCCCGGTAGGGGAGGCACGAAGGGCGGAGAGGCGAATGCCATCGAGGGCCCAGACGCCGACGCATGATCGGGAAACCCGGAAGAGGCAGAAGAGCGAGGTCTTGCAGCGGCAGTACGTGGCTGTGACGGTCACCCTCGCCGTTCTGGTGCTCGGGATCATCTTCCTCTTCGGCCACCTGATCTCCAGATCACTCTCGCGCCACTATCTGGAAACGGTTCTGATCACCGGCCAGGAGGAGGCGGAGCAGCTGGCCCAGGAGATGTCCGACGACGGCGGCAACACCGTCGGCCTCTACGACGTTGTGGAGAAGCGCCGTGAAGTCATCCAGAGGCGTCTGGAAGGCCTGGCGAGGAAACTGGTGTTCACGTCGATCACGGTGACGGACGCCAAGGGACGCATCGTGTACCAGGCCGATATCCGCTCTCGGGAGATGGTACCCGCACAGTTCGTGGAGAAAAATCTGGATGTTGGGACCGATCTGTCGGACTCGGTGGTTCGGGAGACGGAGAACAGCTATCAGATCCCGGCGCCCATCGGATCCGTCGGCGAGGTCGTCCTGACGGTGAGCAAGGGTCAGCTGGCCGACAGGATCTCCAAGGTCCGCAAGCAGCTCCTGCGGCAGACCATGACCGTCGCCGGCGTCACCCTCATCACCCTCCTGGTTGCCTTCGCCTTCGTCTGGCATCTGATCCAGCGAACCCAGCGGCTGGAGATGGAACGCCGGGAGGCGGAGGAGTTGGCCTCCCTGGGGGCTCTGGCGGCCAACCTGGCCCACGAGATCCGGAACCCCTTGAACTCCATCAACCTCAACCTGGAGCTTCTGGAGGAGGATCTGGAGGGTGGAGTGGCGGAGGCCGCCGCCTCGCTGGCCTCCACCCGCAAGGAGGTGGGTCGTCTGGCACGCCTCGTCACGGATTTCCTGACCTACGCCCGCCCGAACAGCATGAAGACCGAACCCGTCCGGGTGGACACCCTCGTCAGGGAGGTCGTCACCTTCCTCAAACCGGAGGCTCGACGGGCGGGGGTCCACCTCCGAGCCCTGGACCCCCTTCCAGACGTGGAGGTGCTGGGTGACGAGGGACAGGTCCGCCAGGTCCTGATCAACCTGGTGCTCAACGCGATCCAGGCCCTCGAGGGGCTCGAGGCGGAACGCCGCGTGGTGGAGGTCACGGTGGAGCTCAAGGAAGAGTACATCCACCTGGTCGTGCTGGATCGCGGCGACGGTGTCCCCGAGGATCAGCTGGGAAAGGTCACCACGGCGTTCTATACAAGGCGGCCTGGGGGCACGGGCCTTGGACTGGCCATCGCCGAGCGTGTCGCCAGGAACCACGGAGGGTGGATCGAACTCGAAAACCTCGATCCCCATGGATTCGTAGCTCGGGTTGTCTTGCCTTGGTTCATGGGCAGTGGCAAGATGGGGGCGCCGGAGCCGGGAAACGGCAACCGGAGGAGGACAGGATGAAGAGGCACTTTCTTGCGTTGATTTTGGTGGCCGCGGTGGGTCTGGCACTGCCGGCGGCGGCCCAGTTCAACGCCGCGCATCTGATCTTCGTTCCAGCCGGAGCGCACAACGACGGCGTCAACGACAGCCACTGGCGCACCGATCTGACCATCGCCAACGCCGACACGACCAATGTCGACGTGGCGATCTACTTTGTCCCGTCCGGAGTCGGAGACAACTCGGCTTACCTTAGAAACCGGGACAACGGTCTCGGCGGACGGGAAGAGGATGGGTGGGGAAAGATCGACGCCCGTCTGGCGAACATCCCTCCGGCCGGGAGCGTCACCCTGGAGGACATCATCGGCCAGTACTGGACGGCCGATCTCGGGTTCTTGAGCGAGATCGGGGCCTTCGTCATCTTCGCCTGGGAGTCGGGAACCCTCCAGGACGACGGTACCAGCACGCCCCGTAACATCACCGTCACCTCCAGGACCTACAACGCGGCGACGATCTGGGTTCCCGATCCCGACAACGAGGGGAGCTTCATCGAAAAGGACGCCACCTACGGTATGGTCCTCCCAGGCGTGGCCTGGTACAACTCGGCCGACGCCGCAGCGGTCAGTGGCGAACGGGATCTCAGCTACGAGGTGCTGATCGGCGGAAGGCAGGATGACACCTTCCGCTACAACGTGGGCATCTTCAACACCTCGGATATTCAAACCTCCATCCGGGTCAACATTCAGCCGTTCCATTCGGACGGGACACCCTTCATCGACAGTACGGAGCAGGAGGTCTACCGGACGGTGACCCTGGGGCCCCTCGGTCACATCCAGTACAACGGGATCCTCGAGAGCCTCTTCGGAATCACGGATGTCAGCGACGTCACCCTCATCATCAGCTTCCAGAGCTGGTCGTCCTCGGCACCCCCCGAAAAGGTGGTGCCCAACTTCACGTGTTACGGATCCATCGTCGACAACCGGAGTAACGATCCCACGGCCGTGCTGCCCTCCTTCGACTTTCCCTACGACATTGACTGCATGTGGGGCGGAGCGACGGCGACCCCGACGCCAACGCCGACGCCAACGCCGGCCAACACCGTTGTGACCATGAGAGTTCCGCGATACGGATACGACCACGCACCGGCCGGGAGACGGGTCCCGTTGAGGGTTCCCCCCCGGCGTTGAAGCTTCATCCGAACGGGAATTGACAACACCGGGACGTGTGCTAGCATGCGCCCCGATGAGCCCCGGGGGGCCGGGGGAAAGGAGAAACGGCAATGGCGGATTGTAACGACAAGGTAGAGGGGAACGCTCCGGGCAAATACTACGTGGACAGCAATTGCATCGATTGCGACGTCTGCCGTACCACGGCGCCCAACAACTTCGCGGCCAACGAGGACGAAGGCTACTCCTACGTCGTCAAGCAACCAGAGAATGACGAGGAAGAGGCCCAGTGTCAGGAAGCCATGGAGGCCTGCCCTGTCGAGGCCATCGGGGACGATGGCGAGGATTGTTGAGCATCCGGCACACAGTAACAACAGCGCAGATCATGTGGGGGCCGGCTTTGCGGAGCCGGCCCCTTCTTAAGCAGCCGTTGGAGGTATCGGGATGAGGGTTCTTTCCGGGGTTCAACCGTCCGGGATCCTGCACATCGGGAACTACTTCGGGGCGATTCGCCAGTTCATCGAGCTCCAGGATGAGAACGACTGCTTCTACTTTCTGGCTGATCTCCATGCTCTGACGACGGTTCACGACCCCGACGCCCTCCGGCGGCATACGCGGGAGCTGGCCACGGCGTTCCTGGCCCTCGGCCTGGACCCGGGCAAGGCCGTTCTCTACCGGCAGTCGGACATTGTGGAGATCCCCGAGCTGACCTGGATCCTGTCCACGGTCACCTCAATGGGGCTGCTCCAGCGTTGTCACTCCTACAAGGACAAGGTGTCCCAGGGAATCGTTCCCAGTCATGGTCTGTTCGCCTACCCGGTCCTGATGGCGGCGGACATCCTGATCGTCAGGTCCGACCTGGTTCCCGTGGGCAAGGACCAGAAACAGCACCTGGAGGTCACCCGGGACGTCGCGGCCTCGTTCCACGCCCGCTACGGCGAGGAGGTGTTCACCTTGCCGGAGCCCATCATCCTCGAGGAGGTGGCGGTGGTGCCGGGGGTAGACGGCCGCAAGATGAGCAAGTCCTACGGCAACACCATCGACATCTTTGGGCCGGAGAAGGCCATCCGGAAGCGAATCATGTCCATGGTGACGGATTCGACCCCGGTGGAGGCGCCCAAGCCCAAGGAAGGGAGCGGCCTCTACGCGCTGCTCAAGCTCTTCGCACCGCCCCAGGAGAAGGAGTGGGTTGAACGGGCCTTCGACGAAGGCGGCATCGGGTACGGTGAAATGAAGAAGCGCCTCTTCGAGTGGTACATGGAGACCTTCGGGGACGCCCGCCGCCGCTATGACGAGCTGATCGCGGAGCCCGGAGAGGTGGAGCGGGTCCTCGAGGACGGCGCCCGCCGTGCCCGCGAGGTCGTCGCGCCGTTGATGACGACGGTCCGCCGGCTCGTCGGGCTTCGCTGATCCTGCCCCGAGCTCTCCAGCATCCGTCCGCGGCCGGGGGGGCGTCTCCCGGCGTTTCCTCGAGTCGCTCGGTCAGGTTGTCGCGGGCGCGCTTCCCCCACTCCTTTTCCGGAAACGCCGAGATCCACACCACCTGCCACCATTCGCTACGAGGTCTGGTGAAGAATCCGAGCCGGTCTTTCACGAGAAGAGGTTCTAAGGGGAGCGGAGGGCCTCCCGGAGGACCTCCCGTGGCGGGACCTTCCCTGAAAAGGCGGCGATCTGGGCGATCCCCTGATGAAGGAGAACGCTGAGGCCGTCCACGCAGGGAATTCCGGCCTTGGCGGCACCGGTCTCGAGGCCGGTGGGCACCGGGCCGTACACCATTTCCACCACGGCGGCGGCCCGGGAGAGCTCCTCCTCCGGAAAGGGGAGGGGGTCGTCGGGTTGAGAGCCGAGGGGAGTGGCGTTGAGGAGGATGACCGGGCCGGAGGGGAGATCGCCCGGTGGAAGGGCTCCGACGTCCATGGATTCTGCAACCTCACGGGTCCGGGCCCCGTCCCTTCCCCTCAGGAACACGGTGGAGCCAGCGAGATCGAGGCCGACCGCCGCCGCCCGCGCGGCGCCGCCCGTGCCCTGGATGACCGCTGCCAGACCTGCGGGATCGATGCCGAAGGCCTTGAGCGCCCCGACGACGCCGTCGGCATCGGTGGTATCGGCCAGAATCTGGCCCGGCCGCAGGAGGAGAGTGTTGGCGGAACGGGCCCGTCGAACCCTCGGAGCCGCCACCGTGGCGGCCTCGGCGGCATGCTCCTTGTACGGTGATGTGACGGCCCACCCTCCAACGGCAAGACCCAGGCCGTCCAGAAGCGTTTCACCCTGCGGCCGGAAGAGGAGATCGAGCTCATCTGCCCCAGGCACACTGAACGGCAGCAGGGCCCAGGGGAGGCCGAATGCGGCGTAGGCGGCACCGTGGAGCCGAGGGCTGCGGCTTGCTGTGACGTCCCGCCCCACGACCCCGAAGAGCCTCCTTGGGGCCCCCTGGAGGTGCCCGACGGCGGCCAGGAGATCGGGAGCGGTGAGCTGGCCCGGGGCGGCCGGCGCCGAGGCGCTCCACGCCACGTAGGCCATGGGCGGTCCCAGCAGGGGGGCGAGATAACGGCTCGCCTGGCCCACGGCGCCCATACCGAAGGTGATGAGACGCCGCCGGGAGGAAGCGCCCGTGTTGAACCGCCCGTGGAGGCGCAGCACCTGGTCCAGGTCGGCAAGGGTTCGGGTCGTCGGCACGACCTTGACCCAGCGGGCGCCGCTTTCGAGAAGCCGTGCGGCACGTTGCTCGAGGTCCGGCGGGGTCCCATGGGGATCGTGCCAGGAGAGGATCGTCCGGTCCGGGTCGATGCCCCCTGTGTTGAGGAGACGGCCGTCGTGCTGGGCTTCGAGGTCGAGGAAGGCACAGCCGCTCTCCCAGGCCCGCTGGAGCAGGGGTTCCCTGAGGAACGGCTCATGGGGGCCCTGGCCGCCCTCGGCGCGGGACCGAAGGGTGAACAGTACGGGCAGTGGGCAGGTCCCGATCGCCGCGGCTGGATCAAGACCCGGGAAAAGGTCTCCACGAAGCTCGACGACACCGACTCCCTCGGGGGGATGGGCGAAGGGTTCCAGGGGATCGGGGGAGGTATCCGGCGTCGGAGTTGCAATCATCTCCATGGGGCAAGGGTACCAGCGAGAGCCTCGGGGCGCGACACAAAAAAGTGGCTCCCGCGGGGGAGCCGAAGGAAGGAGGAGGTTGGGTCGTGTCCCATTCGTCGCGACCCTCAACCCATATACGGATTGTGCGTCGCATTCGTTGATACGCCGGCGCAGGAAAAAGGTTACAAACGAGGGGAATACATTCCACGGTCTCCTGGGAGCTCCGGCGAGCCGTGGGCGGACTACGGGGTATGTTCGCCCGTGATGATGAGGATCTCTGTGTGGCGGTAAGGGATCCGCGAGGCTTCCCGCCACTTCAAGGCCCACCGTTGCCGAAGTCGCCTGGCGGACTTGACGTTGATGGCTACGGCGCGGCCGCCCTCGAGGGCGTTCCGAAGCTCCTGGACCGAGTCCATGGTCCGGAATGTGCGGTGGGTGAAGAAAACATACCCGGGGTTGAGGTGCTCCCACACCAAGCCCGGTTCCTCCGTGGAGGTGTCCGCAGCGTTGTAGGCCACGCCGAATGGCCGGAGAGAGAGTAGCCGGTCGGCCTGAGGAACAATCTGCGTCATGCCGAGGAGTGCAAAGAGTGGGAAGGCCAGGCTCATGGCGACCATGGCCGGGCGGATCGCACCGATGACGACCATGACGAGGGCCAGAAGCGAGGGGAGGGCGAGGGAGGCCCCCAGGATGACGGCCCCGGTCGGCGAGAAGGAAAGCTCGGGGCGGTGCCTGACAACGTAGGCCAGGGCGATGCCGATGCCGCCGGACAGCAACGCCGTCGCCCCGAGGGCGATGCGCTGGTACCGTCCCTCGGGCTGCCGTTCGAGCCACCAGACCGCCACGATGCAGGCGGCAGGGAAGAGGGGAAGGGGGTAGAGCAGGGTCTTTCCGGAGAGAAGGGTCAGGAACAGGAGGCCGGCGACGGGATAGACGGCGATCAGGCGGCCCCGCCGGTCCAGGACGTGCCGCTGTCCGAATACGGCCACGGTCCCCGCCAGGGCAGCGAGGGACCAGGGCAGGAGGGTCATGGGTACGACGGCCAGGTGGTACCACCAGGGCTCGCGGTGGGCGAACGATGCCACGGCGCGTCCGGCGCTTTGATGGATGACCACATCCAGAAACCAGCTCCAGCCACCGTGGAGGGCTGCCGGTACGAGCCACACGCCAACAATGGCCAGGGCCACCAGGAATCCTGGGCCCCGGAGTGCCCTGCCCAGAACTTCCAGACCCCGCCGTCCAAGGAAGACTGGGGGAAGCAGGACGAGGACCAGGGCCAACGGTCCCTTGGTCAGGACGGCCAATCCCAGCCACATCCAGAGCATCAGGTGGTCCGAGCGCCTGGAGCGGTGGTGGCTGGCCAGGAGCACAAGCCGTTCCAACGCCAGCGTGCAGAAGGCGGCAAAGAGAAGGTCCATGCGGCAACCGATGGACAGGAGAACGGGCAGGACGGCCGTCATGGTGACAGCGGGGGCCCACTCGATGACCGGAAAGGGCAGATCGGCGGCCCGGGCCAGGCGCCACGCTCCAATGCCCAACAGGATCCATCCAAGGAGGCTCGGGAGCGCCCCGGCCAGAGCCGTCGGTCCCAGCAATGCGACGGCTGGAGTGAGGATCCAGAAATAGAGGGGGGGCTTGTGGGCGTAGGGCTGGCCGTTGAAGAGCAGGAAGAAGGGGTTCCCGGATTCGAGCATCTCGCGGCTTACCTCGAGGTACCGGGTCTCGTCGGGATCCCAGGGCGCCCGGTGAACGGCCGTCCAAACGGAGGCAAGCAGGACGAGGAGGACCACGACGGCGGTCAAGGTGCGGATGGGGACCATGGCGGAATTGTAGCGTGGATTGGGGTCTTGGGTGGGGCCGGCGTCCATGGTAGGGTGGCCGCGCCATGGAGAAGCGAGCATCCTCGGCATTCAGGTTCCTGGTCTTCTTGCCGGTCGCCGTGTTCCTCGGTGTGCTGGCGAGTTCCTGCGGCTACCACCTGGTGGGAACCGGGGGAAGTTACCTCGGGCCCGAGCTCAAGACCCTCTACGTCTCCACATTCAGCAATCAGACCCAGTGGTCCGACATGGGACAGCGCTTGACGGAGGCCGTGACGCGGGAGTGGGTCCGGCGCCGCAGATTCCAGCTTGTGGACGAGAAGGACGAGGCCGATCTTTCCCTGGAGGGTCGTATCTCGGCGGTGGTCGTCTCGCCGGTCCAGTTTGACGACACCGGCCGGGCCAGCAAGTACCAGATGACCCTGATCGCCTCCATGGCCCTTTACGACGTGCGTGGGGAGAAGCCGAAGTTGTTGTGGCAGGACAAGTCTTTTTCTCGTCGGACATCCTACGGCGTCGACCCCAGGGCCGCCGATTACTTCGACCGTCAGATGCAGGCCATGGACGTCCTCTCCGAGGAGTACGCGCGCTCCCTTGTCAGCACGATCCTCGAGGGGTTCTGACCCCGCCCACTCCCGTTTTGATCGTTGGGGCGTCAGTCGGCCGGCTCGGTCCAGCGGGCTGTCAGCTCCTGCCACCGGCCCTGGGCCTTGAGGATCAGCTCGACCACCTCGCGGACAGCCCCCTGTCCGCCGTTGGAGCCACAGATGTGGTGGCAGACGGCCGCCACCTCGGGGCTGGCATCGGCGGGGCACGCGGCGAAACCGACTCGGCGCAGGAGGGGCAGGTCGGGCAGATCGTCCCCCATGGCCGCCACCGCCGAATCGTCGATTCCCAGGATGTGCAGGAGCACGTCCAGGTCCGCGGACTTGTCGCGGGAGCCCTGGATCACCAGGTCCTCACGAAGCCCCAGCTCGCGGCAGCGGATGGCCACGGCTTCACTTCTGCGACCGGAGATGACGGCGGCGTCGATACCGACGCGGCCCAACAGGTGCAGGGCCAGGCCGTCGCGGACGTTGAACCGCTTCAGGGCTTCTCCTGCCGCGCTGTAGATCAGTACGCCGTCGGTCAGGACACCGTCCACGTCCAGGACCAGCAAGCGGATCGGTTCCAGACGGCGGCGAACGTCGGCGGGCAGATGACTGGGCATGGGGGCATGGTAGACCGAACGGGGAAGGGGTGTCCAGCCCCGGCGGCGGGCTTCCAAGAATGGTTCGTGCCACGCCTCTTCCCAACCCCAATCTCCCCATGGACGCGCGCTGTGTCCTTCCGAACGGTGGTATCCTCGGTGCACGATGGTCGATCGAGGTTACGAGCGCGCCTCGAGTTACTTGATGGTCACCATGGCTGGAGTGCGGTGCGCCATTCCGTCCCACCGGGTGCTTCGGGTGCTCCGGCGGGTCACCATCAACACCTTCCCGGCCCGGGAGCCTGCTTTCCTGGGCTTGGCCAGGTACTCCAACGATGCGGTGGCGGTGCTCGACGGCGGAATGCTGTTCGGGTTGCGGGAGCGGCCCGGACCGCCCGCCGCAGAGCCGGTCGTCGTGATGGTGGATGGTGGCAAGGAGGGTGCATCGGAGCCCTTCGGCCTACTGGTGGAAGGGGCGGACCGGATCGTGACACCGGTCGGCGAAGAGGGTGATTGGCCTCCAGAGGGGACGGTCATCTGTGATCCGGAAGGATTGACGCCGGGCCATGTGAGGGAGGAACCATGAGCGGTGGAGCTTCAGGCCCTTCGAGGGCGGTCCTTGGATACCTGTTCTTTGGGACGGTTTGCCTCGGTGGTGGCGCGGTGCTCGAGGCGACCTTCTCGGAAGGGACCCCGGACTGGATCGTCACCGGGGTGCCCGTGCTGGCCCTGCTGGCCCTCGCCGCCTACGGTTTGCTGGTTTACGGTCCGCAACGTCGGCTGAAGCGGGAGTTCGATCATTACCGGGAACTCTATGGGCGCCAGTGTGGGGCGCTGAGGGGGGCCCTTGAAGAGCTGCGCCGGGGCGACCTCGTGGCCACCCGTCGCCATGAGCAGGACCTGTCCGAGGATTTCCGGCACTCCATGCGCGTCGCGGTTCGCGCCCTGGAAGGCCTGATCGGAGAGATCCAGAAGGACTCGATCCGGGTGGCCCGGGCCGCGGTCTCCGTACACCGGACGGCCTCGGAGTTGGCCTCGGGCTCGTCCCAGCAGGCTGCGGCCGTCGTCGAGATCACGGCCACCATGGAGGAGGTGGCCAAGACGGCCGCTCACATTGCTGCTCGTGCCTCCCGACAGGCGGAGCTGGCGGTCCATTCCGAGGAGGCGGGCAGAGAGGGGGCCAAGGCGGTGATCCGTGCCCTGGAGGGCATGGAGGCGACCCGCGGCAACATGGACGCCATCGCCGCCCGGTCCGACGCTCTGGGCAAGCGCTCCCGGGAGATCTACGGCGTCCTGGAGCTGATCAACGAGATCGCCCAGGAGACCCACATCCTGTCGCTCAATGCCAGCATCGAGGCCAAGGCCGCCGGGGAGTATGGCGAGCGTTTTGGCGTCGTGGCCGACGAGGTGCGCCGGCTGGCCGAACGCTCCCGGGAATCTGTGGACTCGGTCCGCCGTCTGCTGGATGACTTTTCCGGCTCCCTGCGGGACATGGTGGCGGCAACGGACGAGGGGCGCGATGCGGCCGGTGGTGTGCTCGAACAGGCGCGCGCGGCCGCCAAGGCCATCGAGAAGCTCCGGGGCGCGCTGACGGAGACGGCCCAGGCTTCCCAGGAGATATCCCTGGCCACCAGCGAGCAACGCAGCGCTTCCGACCAGGTCGTCACCGCGCTCCGGGAAATCAGCTCTGTGGTGCAGCGAACGGCAGAAGGGCTCCAGGAACTGTCGAACACGGCGGACGAGCTCGACGATCTCGGTCTCGCCATCCAGCTCCTGACCCAGTCCTTCCGCCTGCGGAGCCCTCGCTCCCTGAAGAACGTCTTCATGGCGTGGGGCGAGCAGATCGCCGGGTTCTCCTCCCACGGCGAAGCTGCACGGGGCATTTTGGAGGAGTTGGTAGAGGAGCACCCTTATGTGGAGTTCGCGTACCTCGTCGATACGGAAGGCGTCATGGTGGCCTTCGCGAGCAATGGGAAACTGATCGGCGAACGCGAGCTCCCCGAGAGCGTCGGTATCGGCAGGATCTTTGCGGAACGCCCCTGGTTCCGGGGCGTCATGCGGGAAGGGATCGCCATGGTCACACCTCCCTATGAGTCCATGGTGATGGGGGCCAACTGCTTCACCGTTGCCGTGGCGGTTCGTAGGGATGCCGAAGAGCCGGAGGGTGTGCTGGGCGTGGACATCAACGTGGGAAGCTGGGCCAACATATGAGGGGTGATGGGCCAGAGAGGGCTGGAATCCCGGCCCACGTTCCCGGGTGAAGGGTGCCATGTCGCATGACACCAGTGGCCTGATCCCGATCTTCCTCGCCGAGGCCAGGGAGCGCCTGGACGCGCTGAAGGAGCAGGCGGAGATCGCCAAGAGCTCCCCGGAGGCCTGGGAGGAGGTACGGCGCCAGCTCCACGGCCTCAAGGGGGCCGCACGGATGCTCGGCCTCAACGAGCTGGCCGCTCTCTGCCACCGGGGGGAGGATCTCATCACGGGGGACGCCAAGCCTGCGGAAGAGACCCTCCTTGAGATTCTCCATGAGATCGAGGCCAAGACGGATGAACTCGAGAAGGCTCCCCAGAAGGAGAAGAAAGCAGGAAAGGCTTCTGGACGAAGGGCCTCGGACGATCTCCGCCCAGGCCCTCCGGCTCGCGTCCGCGAGGGTGTCATCGGAGTTCCATCATGGGTGTTGGACGAGGCGACGGAGCGGGCGACCCGCCTGCGCCACCTGACCGGAGCCGAGGGCTCGGGTATCGAGGAGCTCTTCGAACTGTCCCGCTTTGCCGAAACCGGCGTGACCGACCGGGAACCACGGCAGGTCCTTGCGACGCTGGCCATCTCCCTGCGCCAGGTCGCCATGGAGCTCGATCGCGCCCACCGGCCCGTCCTGGAGCTGGTGCGCCAGCACCAGGAAGATCTGGTGCGCGTCCACCGGCAGCCACTCAGACCATATCTCGGGCGAATCGCCCGGCACGCCGAGGAGCTGGCTCACACACTGGGTAAAGCCGTTTCCGTCACCGTTACGTGTGAACGGGTGACCCTGGACAGACGGCGGATGGGAGCGTTGGAGGAGCCGATCCTCCACCTCGTACGAAACGCGCTGGACCACGGTCTCGAGAGCCCCGAGGAGCGCCGCGCTGCCGGCAAGCCGCTTCCCGCGATCCTGGAGATCGGCGGCCGGGGCGAGGGTGGGATGGTCCTCATCTGGGTCAAGGACGATGGACGAGGGCTCGACGGAGAGGCCATTGCCCGCCGCGCCGAGGAGCTCGGCCTGCTTCCCGAGGGGGGCCGCGCTTCCTTGTCGGAACCGGAGTTGCTCAACCTGCTCTTCCGGCCGGGCTTCTCCACGGCAACACAGGTGACGGAGATCTCGGGACGGGGGATTGGCCTCGACGCCGTGGCCGCCGTCGTCCACCGGCTGGGTGGGCGTGTCCGCGTCGAGAGCGAGATCGGGAAGGGGACGACCGTTCACCTCAAGGTCCCCGCCGTCCGCCGTGGCGAACATGTTCTGGTGCTCGCCGCTGGAGGCCTGCACGCTGCGGTTCCTACGACCCACGTGCTGCGCTTCCTCCACCTCTCGCGGTGCGAGCTTTCCACGGTGGATGGGGGGGAGGTGGCACAGATCGATGGACGGGAGGTGCGCTTCCAGCGCCTGGCGCGGCTGTTCGGGGAAGGGCAGGGGGAGGGGGAGGAAACGCTGGTGCTCCTTTCCGCAGGAGAATCGGAGGTCGGCCTCGTGGTCGATCGCACCATCGGCGAGGAAGACGTGGTCCTGCGTCCATTCCCGGCCATCGCGGGCGCTCACCCGGTCTTCGAGTCGGTGGCGCTCCTCTCCAATGGCCTGCCGGTTCCCGTCCTGTCTCCGAGGTTGTTGGCGGCGCTGCAGCCGGGTGAGATCCCGGCGCTCCTGAAAGGGCGGGGCTCCCGGCGCCTCAGGGTTCTTGTGGCCGACGACTCGCGAGTGACGCGGGAAATGCTTCGCAGGGTCCTGGAAAGCGGCGGCTGCACGGTCTCGGCCGTGGCCAGTGGAGAGGAGGCGCTGGGTCGCCTTCAGGACCGGAGTTGGGACTGCCTGGTCACGGACGTGGAGATGCCGGGGATGGACGGGCTCCAGTTGACCCGGCGAATCCGGAACATCCCCCCGCTGCGGCACCTTCCCATCATTGTCGTTTCCACCCGGGGATCGCCGGAGGATCGCATGGCCGGGCTTGAAGCGGGAGCCGACGCCTACCTGACCAAGCAGGGTATGACCCCGCGGGAACTGATGCGTCTTGTCCGCAGGCTCGGGGGAAGCCCATGAGACCCTTGCGGATTGTGGTCTGGGATCCCTCCCCAAGCATCCGTTCCCTGGTGCGGCGGATCCTGTCCGGCCTGACGGGAATCGAGATCCTGGAAGGCGGCTCCGGGCCGGCCGGGATCGCGTCCGGTGAAGGGCCGGCCCCGGATCTCGTCATCCTCGGAGCCGATCGACAGGCGTTGAGTCGTGGCATGCTCGAGTCCTGGTCCGTTCACGAAAAACTGCGGATCATCCTCCTGACGCCGCCGGGTCTCCTCCACCATGAGAGCGGGGGCCCTCCTCCCTCCACCGGCCGGGTTTCCATGCTCCCCAAACCGTCCACGCCGGAAGGCTGGGAGCGGCTGGGACCTCAGCTGGCCTCCCTGGTCACCCACATGCTGGCCGCCGGAGGGCCTCCGTACGCCGCGGTGCGGGCTGAGATACCCTCGTCAGGCCGTGGGTTTCCGGAACGAAGGTACCGTTTGGCGGCGATCGGCGCTTCCAGCGGGGGCCCGGCTGCCCTCCACTCCATGCTGGCATCCTTGAAGGGAAGGGTCTCGCCGGGTCTCGCCGTGGTGCAGCACATCACCCCGGGCTTCGAGGACGAACTGGTCCAGTGGCTGGCCCGCGATCTGGAGATCGATGTGGCCGTGGCGGTGGACGGAGAGGAGCTACTGCCCGGCAAGGTCCGGATTGCGCCGCCCGACGCCCACCTGCGGGTCGTAGACGGAAGAATATTGCGTCTCGATCGGCGTGGGCCACCGAGGAACGGACACCGGCCCTCGGTCGACGAGCTGTTCTTCTCCATCGCCGACCACTACCTGCCCTACACGGTGGCTATTCTGTTGGACGGGATGGGACGGGATGGCGTGGAGGGACTGAGGAGAATACGCGAGGGCGGCGGCATGACGGTCGTCCAGGATCCGGAGACCTGCGTTGTTGGGGGCATGCCGCTGGCTGCCCTGAGGGAGGATGCCGCCATGCGGGTTCTGCCACCCAGCGCCATCGGAGGCCTCCTCGGTGAATCCAGGAGAGGAAGATCGGTCCCATGACACCCTTCGACAAGATCTGCCGGCTCCTGGAGGAGCGCAGCGGCCACGTTCTTGAATCGGCGGGACGGGAACGGCTTCGGGATACGGTGCTCCGCCGGATTCGGGAGTTGGGGCAGCCGTCCATGGAGGCCTACGCCGAGCTGCTCGAGAGCGCTGGCGACTCGGAAGAGTGGCAACTCCTCGTTTCCAAGATGACGATCAAGGAGTCCTACCTCTTCCGGGGACCGGCACAGTGGGCTGCCCTGGCCGACGAGGCGCTTCCGGCCCTGGGACAGGTGCTCCGGGAGAGCGGCGGCGAGCTGGTGGCCTGGTCGGCTGCCTGCGCCAGGGGTGAGGAGGCAGCGACCCTGGCCATGGTGCTGGCCGAGAGTCCGCACATGGCCGGCTGTTCCTGGCGGATCGTCGCCACCGATGTGGACCGCTCCGCCCTGGAGGTCTCGCGGGAAGGCTTCTTCCGTCAACGTGCTGTCCGCAACGTCCCCGCCGTTCTCGCGAAGAGATATCTGGAACCCAGCGGGGGAGGGTTTCGTCTGGCCTCTGGTCTCCTGGATCGAATCGAGTACCGCTGGCTCAACCTCGTCGATACACCGTGGCCGTTTCCAACCGGGGGATTCCACATCGTCCTGCTCCGGAACGTGCTGATCTATTTTGGCGACGAGAACCGGCGGCGGGTGACGCGGGAGGCGCGCCGCGTCCTTGCCCAGGGAGGCTGGCTGTTCGTCGGTCCCAGCGAGTCCCTGTGGGGAACGGCCGAGGGACTGCAGGCCATCAATCTGGGCCAGTGTTTCGCCTACCGTCACGCGGAGAGCCCGGCGACGCTCCGGCATTTGGCGCATCCCGCAGCCGCACCGACGGCTTCCGGGGCGCCCATGCCCGTCGAGCAAGACCCGCAAGAAGCCCCCGCGGGCCCCGGTCCGACCACGAGGGGCCCAACGGAGGTTGGCGGGATCACAGACATCGTGCGGATACTGGAGGAGGGAGATCCCGAGGACGCTCTGGCCCGGGTCATCCATCTCCTGGAGTTTGGCGGAGGGCGGGCTGAGCTTCAGACCCTGGCCGGCCTGTGCCACGAGAAGCTGGGTGAGGCGGAGCGGGCCGTGGAACGTTACAGGGCGGCGATCTACCTGGAACCCGGGCTCTTCCAGGTCCACTGGCTGCTCGGTCGCTGCCTCGAGCGGGAGGGCTGGGAGGATCGAGCGCGCCGGGAGTACCGGGCCGTTCTCGAGCTGGCCGATGATTCCATAGCCGTCACCCTGCCTTTCGCCGAGGCCCTGGGCCTCCCCGGCCCGAAGGAGGTCGTACGGCGTGCGGCCGAAGCGGTGAAGAGGTTGGGAGGTGAGAAACTAAGGGAGTGAAGAGACGGTTTCGCTGAAGGTGCGAGGCAGGTCTCGAGGATGGGGCGAAGCGATGTTTCCTCTTCCCTCCCTCACTTCTTCACCTCTTCACTCGTACCGCAACGCGTCGATGGGGTCGAGGGAGGATGCCTTGGCGGCGGGGTAGACGCCGAAGACGACGCCGGTCAGGGCGGCAAAGCCGAACCCCAGGAGGACGGCCCAGAGGGGGACGTGGGCCGAGGGAAAGCCGGGGATGGCCTTGGCCCCAAGCATCCCGAGCCCCCAACCCACCACCACGCCGGCGAACCCTCCGAAGAGTGAGAGGGTGATGGCTTCAATGAGGAACTGGACCATGATGTCGGAACGCCTGGCCCCGACGGCCTTCCGGATGCCGATCTCCCGGGTCCGCTCGGTCACGGAGACCAGCATGATGTTCATGATGCCGATACCGCCGACCAGGAGGGCGATTCCGACGACTGCGCCGACGACCTTGGTGACGCTCCCGAGGATGGAACCCGTGGTCTTGAGGATCTCTTCCTGGAGCACGACGCGAAAGTCGGGTTTGGACCCCTTGGGAATGTGGTGACGCTTCCGGAGGATGGTCGTGATCTGGTCCTTGGCCAGGTCGACGTCCTCGGGACTCGTGGCCTGGAAGTCCAGGATCAGCCGCTTCATGGCGTCGTTACCGTAGAGGTCCCGGGCCGTGGTGATGGGGATGACGACCAGGTCATCACGGTCCTGGCCGAACATCTCCCCCTTTTTCTCCATGATGCCGACGATGGTGAAGGAACCGGTGCCGATGATGATCTCGGTGCCGATGGGGTTCTCGCCGAGCTTGAGCTCCTCGATGACCTTACGGCCCACCAGGCAGACGTGGGCGTGGCGCTCCAGGTCCAGCTGGGAGAAGAAGCGGCCTTCATCGACCCAGTGGTTGTCGACCTCCTGGTAGTGGGCGCCGACGGCAAGGAGGATGCAGCTGTGCTTCTCGTCGCGGTACCGGAGGAGGTCGCTCCGGAAGAAGACCGGGTTGAAGTAGGCCAGGGCCGTGGCGCGGGACATGATGGCCAGCCCATCCTCATAGGTCATGGTGACCTCCCGGCCGATCATCTCGGGGTCGTTGCGATCGTCCCTTGGAGCGACCCGGATGTAGGTGGCGCCGACCCCTTCCAGCTCGTTGGCGATGACGTAGTTGAGGCCCTGAACGATGGAGACGACAGCGATGACAGCGGCGACGCCGATGATGATCCCAAGCGTCGTCAAGATCGATCGCATCTTGTTGGCCCGGATGGCCTTGAGGGCAATGCGGAGGTTCTCCCAGATCATGACGGCACCTCACCGTTGGTCCGGCGGTCCTCGACCATGCGGCCGTCCAGAAGGCGCACGACCCGGTGCGCATGGGCGGCGATGTCCTCCTCGTGGGTGACGACGACGATGGTGTTCCCGGCGGCGTTGAGCTCACCGAAGAGGGCCATGATCTCCTCGGAGGTCCTTGAGTCGAGATTTCCAGTGGGCTCGTCGGCCAGCAGGATGGAGGGATCGTTGACCAGGGCCCGTGCGATGGCGACCCGCTGGCGTTGACCGCCGGAAAGCTCGTTGGGCTGATGGTGGAGACGGTCGCCAAGGCCAACGTGCTCTAGGGTTTCCCTGGCCTTGCGCTTGCGTTCCTTCCGAGGTACGCCGCCGTAGATCAACGGCAGCTCGACGTTGGCCAGGGCGCTGGTGCGCGGCAGCAGATTGAAGGTCTGGAAGACGAAGCCGATCTCCGCGTTCCGAAGGCGGGCCAGCTCGGTGTCGTCGAGGCCGGAGACACGGCGGCCGTTGAGGATGTACTCGCCGGCCGACGGCGTGTCCAGGCAGCCGAGAATGTTCATCAGGGTTGACTTGCCCGACCCGGAAGGGCCCATGATGGCCAGATACTCGCCGGCCTCCACGTCGAGGTCGACGCCGTCCAGGGCACGGACGACCTCGGTGCCCATGCGGTAGACCCGTTGCAGCCTCCTCAGAGAGATCAGCATCGGCGCCCCCCGTCAGCTGACGCTGACCGTGACATCGTCCTGTTTGTCCTTTTTCTTCTCGGCGGGCTTCTTTTCGAGGCGCACCTCGTCCCCATCGTGGAGGCCCTTGAGCTCACGGTAGGGCCCGATGATGACCCGATCGTCTTCCTGCAGGCCGCCTTCGATCTCCACCCAGAGCTCGTCGGAGATCCCGGTCTCCACCGGACGCAGGGCTGCCTTTCCGTTCTCAAAGAGGTAGACGATGTTCTTCTTCTTGCCCGCATCGACGTTCTTGGCCTTGGCGCCGGTGATCTCGTGGCCGGAATCGCCCAGGGGGCGCTTGACAACGGCCTGGATGGGCACGGCCAGGACATTCTCGTGGACCGCAGTGATGATATCGACCTTTGCCGTCATGCTGGGACGCAGCGCGGGATCGGGATCGTCGATGTCAATCTTGACCTTGAAGTGGATGACACCCTGCGCCGGGTCCTTGACTCCGGAGGTGGCGATCTCGGTCACCCGGCCCTCGAGCACCTTGCCCTCGAGGGCGTCCACCCGGACGTCGGCCTTCTGGCCCACCTTGACACTGACGATGTCGACCTCACCAACGTCGACCTCGGCCTGGATACGTGACATGTCGGCCACGGTCATCAAGACCGAGCCCGGCAGATTCGTCGAGCCTGGGACAACCGTTTCACCTTTCTCGGTGTTGAGCTGAATGACGTATCCGTTCATGGGGGAGCGAATGATGGTCCGTTTGAGGTCGTCCTCCGCGCGTCTGAGGGACGAACGGGCCTGCTCGACGGCGTGACGTTGCACGACCAGCTGGACGACTTCCGTGTCCACGGCCACTCGGGCGGCGTCCAGCTGCTCCTGACTCGCCAGACCCTGCTGGAAGAGCTCCTGTTGGCGGTGGAGGGTGCGTTTGGCATCCTCGAGCCGTACCTCGATGCTCCGGATCTGCGCCTGGGCCTGCTGGAGAGCGGCGCGAGCCTGGTTCCGGACGGCCTCGTAGACGTCGGGTTCGATCTGGAGGAGGATCTGACCCTCGCTCACGTGGTCGCCCTCCCGCACGTTCAACCGGGTAATCTCCCCGACGACTTTGGCAGAGATCTGCACCTTCTTCTCGGGGGTGATCTGTCCGGTGGCCTTGACCCGGGAGGAGATGGTTCGCCGGGCGACCACATCCACCTGGACCGGTTTGCCCTTGCCGCCGGCCTCTTGTGTGCTGAGAATATAGACGGCCACCAATAGGATCACCAGGCCAAGACCGACGAGGACTTTCTTCATGGCTGTCTCAACCCTTCAGGAAGGCCAGCCCGACCTTGATCCCAATGTAGAGGATCCAGAGGATGGCTGCGGTCACCCCGGCCCTCTTCCGCGATATTCCACCGACGATCGAAAGGCCGAGAACCAGGAGCACGAAAGTCCACACGTTGAACACGTCGAAAATGGATCCCAGGGAGTGCTGCCAGTGTGGGGCCTCCGCGGACAGGAACGCGCCCAGGTTGGACTTGACGATGTTCTCCATGGCCTCGGCTGGCAGCTTACCCACCCTCTGGAGCAGAGCCACCAGCAGAACCGCCTTGGTCAACGAGGCCGGGAAGTAGGCGTGCAGGATCGCGGAGAAGGTGTGGGCGAAATCCGTCTCCGAACCGGCGAGACGAAGTCCCAGCAGGTAGATCCCGGCCAGGGCCAGCATGACGATGGGAACGATGACGACGCTGGCTGCGGCGCCGACCCAGGCGAACTTGGAAGCGCGCTCGGCGATCTTCTCGATCTGCTCGTCGTCCATGTCCGGGTTGCGCTGGGCCATGCTGGTGCGGATTGTGGCCTCCATGTCCAGGTGGGGCAGGGTGGCCAGCTGGGCTCCCACGGCGAGCAGGGTCGTCAATACCAGGGCGAGGATCCACGTGGGCTTGCGAGCGATATCGCGAAAGACCTCCACCGGGGAGGTGAAGATGCGGTAGAGGCGGGCGGGCCCGCTGATCGTCGGCTCTTCGTCCTGATCGAAGACCCTGCCGGTAAAGAGTTCGCTGTCGCCGGACGGAGTGTCCGGCTCCCATCCTGGTTTCTCGTTCATGACTGTCCCTCCTCTTCCCCGGATCGTGGCACGGCCTCGAGCTCGACCGGCCGCAGGTACTTCTCGGGAATGTCCTTTTCGTGTTCCGGTCCCTTCATCTGCAACCAGCGGACCTTGGTCCAGAAATCGTGTGGGATCCCCGGCTGACCGGGATCTACGATGGCGATCTTCTCCCGTTCCAGGAGGGTTCCGGTGGCGGCCAGATAGCCGACGATGGCCTTGCGATAGACGGCATGGGCCTGAATCTCCGTCAGCTGGGCCCGGGCCAGGTCGTCCTGGACCTTGAGGACCTGGAAGTTGGTGCTCAATCCGTTCTTGAACTTGGTCTCCTCGGCCTGTGCGTTTCTCTCGGCGGCGATCCGGGAAGCCTGGGCGGCATCGATGTTGGCGGCGCCGTCCTGGAGGGCTCGCACGGCCACACGGACCTGCTGGATGATCTGCTGGCGAAGCGCCTGAAGCCGGGTGGCCTCCTTCTCGAGAGCAAAGCGCTGGATGGCCAGGCGGGCACGGGCACTGTTGTTTCCCAGGGGCATGGAGAAGTTGACGCCCAGTGTCCAGCCGGGGAAATCACGGTCCCGGATCTGGCGGAAGGCGTCGTCGGCACCGCCGGGGAAGGTTCCGATGATCTCACCGGTATTGGGATCCCTGATGGTCACATTGCCACCGAGACCGCTCCAGCCGTAAGTGGCCTTGAGGTCCAGTCGGGGGAGGGTCGCATTCCGGGCGACCTTGATGTTGAGCTTGATGGCCTCCAGGGCCAGGAGCTCCTGATGGACCTCGGGCCGGCTCGCCAGGGCCTGGTCGATGGAGGCGCGAAGCTCGGGAAGGAACTTCTTGGCCTCCAAGGGATCGGTGGTCTCGATACGGACGTCCCACTCGCTGGGCTGATCGAAGCCCAGGATGGCCTTGAGGGCATCCTCGGCGTTGTCCGCCGCATTCCTGGCAGCGATCAGCTCCTGCTGCCGCGCGGCCACGGTGGCCTCGGACTGGACCAGGTCGATGGAGGGCGACGTGCCGACCTTGACCCGCTCCCTCGTCTCCTCGAGCAGCTTCTTGGCCAGCTTGAGGGACTGCTCCCGGACCTTGACGGCCCAGCGGGCCGCCACCAGGTCCCAGTAGGCGTTCTCCACGTCCTTGAGGGTCGTGATCACCGTCGCGGCGAACTGGGAGATGCTCTGGTCCCGACTGTTCCGGGCGATGATGATGGGGGCGCGGTTGACCAGGGTCCCGAAGCCCTGGAGAAGCGGCTGCTGGAGAGAAAGATTGAGGCCAGCGGCCCAGCGGGGGTTGACGAAGAAGAACTGGGAGTTGGTCTCGCTCCTGGCGGCGTTGACGTCCACGTCCAGGTTGGTTCCCGAAGGCAGGAGCCAGTTGAGCCCCAGGTCGAATGCCGTGCTGCGCCCCTCGTTGATGGTGGCACCGGCCAGCTGCGTCGCGGCCGGAGACTTGCTCCAGTTCCCGTTGATGCCGGCACGGAGAGCGGGGTCGAACGTCCCGGTCTTCTCGAAGATGGAAATGGTTGCCGTGGCCACGTCGTAGCGGCCGATTTGGAGGTTGAGGTTCCGTTCCAGGGCCATGCTGTAGGCCTCACGAAGAGAGAGCTTGACGCCCTCGGCGGGTTCCTCCGCCGGAGGCGGCAGCTCCAGGGGTATGGCCGGCGTCTTGAGCTCCTGTGCCAGAGCCGGGACAGCCAGGCTTCCCATGAGAAGGAGCAGGGCGGCAGGTTGGACAATCGGATGAAGCTTCACGTTCTTTCCTCCTCAGACCCGACGTTCAGGACCCATTCGGCGGGCGGTGGGGACGCGGCGACGGCGCGAAATGAAAGGGAGGGGTCAGCGAAGCTCCCTTGAAAGCCTCGCGCCACCCGATCCACTCCTCCATCATCCCTGGTCCTCCCGTATTCTCAAGCGGTCCTCAACTGTTACGCAGGAATCCAGCAAAAGTTCCACCGACATCTCGCATGACAGTGCCGGGAGCGGCAAGCCGTCCGGGAGAGAAACGGCCTGCCATCCTCACGTCCTCGCGGTTCACACTTCGGAAGGCTCCCTCGTTCAGGTTCCTTCTTCCCAGGATTCCAGGTAGGCGCGCTGTTCGTCGGTCAGGGTATCGATGGCGACACCCATGGTCTGAAGCTTGAGGAAGGCGATGGAGCTGTCGATCTCGGCGGGGACCCCGTGCACACGGGGTCCGAGATCGGCGGCGTGCCGCTTGAGGTACTCCGCCGCCAGGGCCTGGTTGGCGAAAGACATGTCCATGACCGCCGCGGGATGGCCCTCGGCTGCGGCCAGGTTGACGAGCCGCCCCTCGGCCAGGAGGTGGACGGTCTTCCCGCCGGACAGGGTATAGGCCTCGACGAAAGGACGAACCTCGCAGCGGTCTGTGCATTCCATCTGAAGGCCCGCGACGTCGATCTCGATATCGAAGTGCCCCGAGTTGCAAATGATGGCCCCATCCTTCATTGCCGCCATGTGCTCGAGTGTGATGACGTGCTTGTCTCCGGTGACGGTGATGAAGAGGTCGCCGAGCCGGGCGGCTTCGGCCATGGGCATGACGCGGAAGCCGTCCATGACGGCCTCCAGGGCGCGAACGGGGTTGACCTCGGTGACGATGACGTGGGCCCCCAGGCCGTGGGCCCGCATGGCGACGCCCCGGCCGCACCAGCCGTAGCCGGCGACGACGACGGTCCGGCCGGCGATCAGCAGGTTGGTGGCCCGGAGAATCCCGTCCATGGTGGACTGGCCGGTACCGTAGCGGTTGTCGAAGAGATGCTTGGTATCGGCATCGTTGACGGCGATGACGGGGAAGCCCAGGACACCGTCCCGCTCCATGGCCCGGAGGCGGATGACGCCCGTGGTCGTCTCTTCCGTGGAACCCCTGACGGCCTCCAGGAGCCCACGCCGCCCGTCGGCGCCCAGGGCGTCGGCGAAGCTGCGAACCTCGGGGTTGACCTGATCGAGGCGATCGAGACCGATGAAGAGGAGAGAGGACACCAGGTCCGCACCATCGTCCATGGTCAGGGTTGGGCCCATCTCCAGGCAGGAACGCAGGTGGGCGTAATAGGTGTTCGTGTCCTCGCCCGTGATGGCGAAGACCGAAATGCCGTACTCCCGCACCAGGGCGGCGGCCACCTCGTCCTGGGTGGAGAGGGGGTTGGAGGCGCAGAGGCGCACCTCGGCACCGCCGGCGGCCAGGGTTCGCATGAGGTTGGCCGTCTCGGTGGTCACGTGCAGACAGGCGGCGATCCGCTCGCCCTCCAGCGGACGCTCCTGCTCAAAACGCTTACGGATGGCGGCCAGGACGGGCATCTGGCGGTCCGCCCACTGGATCCTCGTGACGCCCTGGGGGGCCAGATCGAGGTTCTTGACGTCGTACGGAATGTTCATGGGATTCTCCTTGGGCCGCGATGGCGGCCGCCATATGCTACACCGGAACGCGTAGAATCGGAGCATGGCGCTGGCGAAGGAGTTCCTCGAGGCGTTGCGGGAGGCGGCGGGTCCCTCGGCCCATCTGTACGTCGCCGGGGAGGAGCTGGAGCTCTACGGCCGGGACGAGACCGAGGACCTCGTCTTCGTCCCGGATGCCGTCGTGCGTCCCGGGGAGCGCGAAGCGGTCCCGCGGATCCTCCGCCTGGCATGGGACCACGGGGTTCCCGTAACGGCGAGGGGCGGCGGTACGGGGCTATCCGGCGGTGCCCTCCCGGTGGAGGGCGGGCTCGTTCTCTCCCTCGACAGGCTCGACCGCATCCTGGAGATCGACGAGGACAACATGGTCGTCCGCGTCGAACCTGGAGTGATCACCCAGACCCTTCAGGAGGCCGTCGAGGCTGTGGGCCTGTTCTATCCGCCGGATCCGGCTTCCAGGGGATCGTGCACCATCGGTGGAAACCTGGCCGAAAACGCCGGAGGTCCCCGGGCCGTCAAGTACGGCGTGACGGGGGATTGGGTCCTGGGCCTCGAAGTGGTGCTGGCGGATGGATCCCTCATCCGGACGGGGGGCGCCTGCCGCAAGGATGTGACGGGCTACGACCTGACGCACCTCTTCGTTGGATCCGAGGGGACCCTTGGCATCATCACGGAGGCGACACTTCGCTTGATTCCATACCCGCCGTGCCGCGCCCTGCTGCTGGCGGCCTTTCCCACCCTCCAGTGCGGCCTGGACGGGGTTCTCTCCGTCTTTCGAAGGGTGACCCCCTCGGTCTGCGAATACATGGAGGGGGCGGCGCTGGAAGCCGCTGCGAAGCACCTCGATCGGGCCGTGCCGGCACCCGGCGCCGGATCGTACGTCTTTCTGGAGGTCGACGGCGAAGGCGACGAGCTGGTGGAAACGCAGATGCTGGCGGCCGGGGATGCTCTCGAGGGCGCCGGGGCCATGGAGATCCTGGTCGCCCAGAACCCCCGGGAGACGGAGGAGCTCTGGGCCCTGCGCCGTGCCACCGGTGAGGCCGTCAAGGCGCTCTCCACGTACAAGGAGGAGGACTGCGTCGTGCCCCGCGCACGTATCGTCGAGCTGGTCCAGGGCGTCAAGGAGATCGCTCGGCGCCGCGGAATCGCCACCATCTGTTACGGACACGCAGGTGACGGCAATATCCACGTCAACGTGCTCCGCATGGGCGCCGACGACCGCACCTGGAGGGACGAGCTGCCGCTGGCCGTCGAGGAGATCTTCCGTCTTACCGTTTCCCTGGGCGGCACCATCAGCGGTGAGCACGGCATCGGATTCTCCCAGAAGCGCTATCTGCCCATCCGAATGTCGCCCCGGGAGCTGGAGCTCTTGAGGTCGGTCAAGTCGGCGCTGGATCCCAAGGGCATTCTCAATCCCGGTAAGATCCTCCCCGATTGACGGAAGCCGATGTTGGGAATGTTAGAATGAGGGGTCAACCAAAGGGAGGCACGGTGGAGTTTCAGGTTGGTGACAAATTGGTCTACCCCAGCCAGGGGGTGAGCGTGGTCGAACGGGTTGGAGATGAGGAGCTGGCCGGTCAAGTCTTTCGGTGCTATCACCTGAGGTTGTTGAGCAGCAACTCCAAAGTCATGGTGCCTGTGGGCAACTCGGAACGGGTGGGCCTGCGGCCGCTGGCCGAGCCGAACGAGGTCGAGGCCGCTCTGAAACGCCTCAAAGGAAGCGGGGGTGACGACGAGCACGACTGGAAGGACCGTTACAAGGCCAACCTGGACAGGATCAAGACCGGCGATCTTCAGGAGGTCGTCGATGTTCTGTTGTGCCTGGCCGACGTCGCCTCCCGGAAGACCCTGTCGTTCCGGGAGCGGAAGATGTTCGATCACGCCCAGCAGTTGCTGGTGTACGAGGTCGCCGAGGTCGAGGGCCGTTCCGTGGAAGACGTGGAGAAGGAAGTCGTGGAGATCGTCCAGGAACGGGTCGGCTCGGTCCTCGAGGAGGAGGAGGAGTGAGCTTTCAGCGCGCGGACCGGGGCACGGCCCGCTGGGACCTTCTCCGGATCGTTCTTGTCATTGGCCTGCTCTTGGTCCTCGTTCCCGTCGGGCCCGCGTGCGGGGCGACGGTGGCGCAGATGTTGCGCGCCGAGCTCGAGGTTCAAAACGGAATGGTCAGGGATCTGGTCAAGAAGCTCGAGGAATCCCAGATTCTCCTCGAGGACTCCTGGTCCCGTGTGGACCGTCTGGCGCTCGATCTCGTGCGCGCCCAGCAGGAAGGTGAGGACGCCGAAAGCCTTGTTTCCCGGGACGCCGATCTCAGGGACGCCGAGGGCGAGCTGATGATGCGCCTCTTCGCTTGCCAGCGGATCCGTGCCAGCCTGGCGACGATCCGGAACCACATCGCCAGCCTGGAGCGCGAGGTCAAGAAGCTCGAAGCCGGGGCCGCCGACCACAAGGATCCCATCTCGGGACGGTGGAAGCTGGTCGTCGATCCCGGAGGGCTCGAGGGAGAGATGGAGCTGACCCTCAACGGCACCCTCGTGGACGGCATCTATCAGCTCCAGGGTGGATGGTTCGGCTCCTTCCGCGGTACGCTCGTTGCCGGCAGGGTCCGCCTCGAGCGCGTGGACTCCAGGCTGGGTTTCGCCTCGGTCTTCTACGGAGAGCTTACCCACGACGATCCCCCCCGCCTCCAGGGGACCTGGGAGGGAACCCACCTCTCCGCCGGTCAACCCAGCGTCGGGACCTGGGTGGCCGAGAAGATCAACGAGACGCAGGACATTCGGACAGGGTCAGGGTATCCTGAGCCCTGACCGGCCTCCCCTCCGAGGTGGAGGACATGACCGTCGCGGCGCGGAAGGCCGGCCGCCAACTCATGAAACATTGAAGGAGAAAGCGCATGAAGTGGCTGTTGAAACCCTTTCCTTTCCTGATCGGGCTGATGCTCGGTCTTGCCCTGGGTTACGTGCTGGCGGAACGGCAGCCGGTACCGCCGGCCAAGGCGTTGATGGCGCTGCAGCAGGGATCGGGGGAGGCGCTTCCTCCGGGGCATCCTCCCGTGGAGAACACGGAACCGCCGCAGGATGCCGAGTTGGATCAGCAGGTCAAATCGCTGACGACCATGTTGGCCGACGATCCTGACAACGTCGAGGTGGTCACTGCTTTGGGAAACCTCTTTTTCGACCACTCCAGGTGGGATGAGGCACAACGCTGGTATCGCAAGGCCCTCGAGCTCAAGCCCGGTGACGTCAACGTCATGACGGACTACGCCGTTGTGCTCCGGAACCTCGGAAAGGGGCAGGAGGCCCTGGACATCCTCAACACGGTTCTGGCAAAGGATCCGGGACACTGGCAGGCACTCTACAACAAGGTGATCGTCCTCAACTTCGATCTCCACCGGCACGCTGATGCCATCGAGGAGCTGAAGAAGCTGGAATCCATGAGGTCCTCCCATCCCGATATCCCGGATCTTGACGCGCTCCGCAAGAAGATCGAGAACCCCTGAGGGAGGCGAGGATGCGCCGGCTCCTGATCTTCGTCATCGTTCTCTACATCGTGTGGAGACTCCTGGGCATCGTCGGCAGACGGCTCCGGGGAGAGGACGCCAGGGAGCGGGTTGCCAGGAGATCGGCACGCGGTAGTGGGCCGGACGGGACTTCGAACGAGGTCCGGCGGCTCGTGGCCTGCGCCCGGTGCGGGACCCTTGTCCCGGAAGACCGGGCCGTTCGCGGCCCCGGCGGTGAACTCTTCTGCAAGCGCTCCTGTCTCGAGCCCGTCGCTTCCGGAACGGAGTCACGGAATGACGCTGGAAAGCTTCCGCCTCCGACGCAGCAGACTTGAGCTGGTTTCGGCCGGGGCCCGGCTGGGAGAGGCGGGGCTGATCCTGCCGGGGGAGGGGAACCTTTCCATCCTGGCCGGCGAGGGGGAGGGGTCTTGCGTGCTGATCACGCCGAGGGGAGCCGACAAGGCGCAGCTCGATCCTGGAGAGTTGATCGAGATTCCATGGACAGGTGGTTCCCGTGCCGAGCTTCCGCCGGAAGCCTCGACGGAGACCCGGATGCATCTGGCTATCTACGAGAAGTGCCGGGAAGCCGCAGCCATCGTCCACGCCCATCCACAACGCGTCCTGGCCCTGGCCGGACGGGGTCTCCTCCCGGACCCCACGCTCCTTGACGAGGGAGAACGGCTGCTGGGAGCCGTGCGCCGGGTCCCTGCCGCCAGCCCGGGTTCGCTCCGCCTGGCCCGGGAGGTGGCCACCGCCCTGATGGATGCTCCGGCGTGCGTCCTGGAACGCCACGGGGCCGTCACCATGGGGGCGTCCCTGGAGGAGGCCCTCCGCCGCATGCTGCTCCTGGAGCGGTTGGCGGGTTTGATGACTGAAGGCCTGTAATGGACGGATCGACGACGCCGCTGGCGGACCGGATGCGGCCCCGCACCCTGGAGGAGGTGGCTGGCCAGGCGGGTCTGGTCGGACCGGAAGGCGTTCTCCGTGGCATGGCGGAACGCGGCGACCTGCCCTCCATGGTCCTCTGGGGGCCGCCCGGCTGTGGCAAGACCACCATCGCCCGCCTCCTTGCGGCCGCGGCCGAAGCCAACATGGTCACCTTTTCGGCGGTGCTTTCCGGTGTCAAGGAAGCCCGTGCCGTCATGGCCGACGCCAAGGCTCTGCGGGAAACGACGGGCCGGAGGACGGTGCTCTTCGTCGACGAAATCCACCGATTCAACAAGGCCCAGCAGGACGCCTTCCTCCCCTACGTGGAGTCGGGGGACATCATCCTTGTGGGGGCGACCACCGAGAACCCCTCCTTCGAGCTCAACCGGGCCCTGCTCTCCCGCCTGGAGGTCTACGTTCTCGACCCCCTGAGCGACGAGGAGATCCTGGACGTGCTCCACAGTGCCCTGACGGACCGGGAGCGCGGCCTCGGCGGGCTGGAGCTCCAGGTGGAGGAGGGAACCCTGGAGCTGATGGCAAGACTGGCCGGAGGCGATGCGCGGCAGGCCCTCAACCACCTGGAGCTCGCGGCCCGGGAGGCCCTCTCACGGAACGCGCCCCTCGATACCGGGCTCGTCCAGCAGGTGGCCCGGCGGGACGTGGCCGTCTACGACAAAGGGGGCGAGTCCCACTACAACCTGATCTCGGCCCTCCACAAATCCATCCGGAACTCCGACGTCGATGCCGCAATCTACTGGCTCGCCCGCATGCTGGCCGGTGGCGGGGATCCTCGCTTCATCGCGAGGCGCCTTCTCCGGATCGCCTCGGAGGATATCGGTATGGCCGATCCGCGCGCCCTGGAGCAGGCCTCCGCTGCGGCCCACGCCGTCGAGCACATCGGACTGCCCGAATGCGAGCTGGCCCTGGCCCAGGCGGCCGTCTACCTCTGCCTGGCGCCCAAGTCCAACGCCCTGTATGCGGCGTGGAAGCGTGCACGCCGCGAGGTGGCCGACCGGCCGGCCCTGGCCGTGCCGCTCCACCTGCGCAACGCTCCCACTCGGCTGATGAAGCAGCAGGGCTACGGCGAGGGCTATCGCTACGCCCACGACGAGCCCGGTCACGTGGCCGACATGGAATGTCTCCCGCACGAGCTGGCGAAGTCCCGTTTCTATCGTCCAACGGAAGAGGGCTGGGAAGCCCGGATTCGCGAGCGCCTCGCCGATATTGCCCGGAGGAAGAGGGAGAAGCGTTAGGTTGGGGGAAGTGAAGAGAGGGGGGCACGAAGGCGCAGGGAAAGGTGGGAGAGGGGGTGACACGGCCTCCAGGAGGGCGCGTCGGACACGTGTGCCACCGGACACGCCATTCTTTCCGGAGCCGGGGCACCCATCGTGCCGCGCATTGATCCGCCCGACGCCTTCCCGTCCTGTTCAGTCCTGAAAGAGCTCCAATTGCCGGCCGCCGGGCGGGCGGAAGGCTGCCGCCGAGAGGGGTGGCGCCTCGCGGGCAAGCCCGTGGCGGCGGCAGGCCGTGGCGAACATGGAGGCCATGACCTCGCCGTGGGGTCCGTCGGCGGCGAAGCGGTGGCCGAAGCGGGGGTCGTTGAGGCGTCCGTGCCGGATGGACCGCAGCCTGGCAAGCACCCGGTCCCTTCGCAGTGGCGCGTGCTCCTCCAGCCAGGAGATGAAAATCCCTTCCACCGCGCCGGGCAGGCGCAGCGGCAGCCAGGAAGCCGAGACCGCGCCCGCACGGGCAGCGGCCGCCACCAGGCCCGGGATCTCATGCTCCGTCAGGCCGGGAATGACCGGGGCGATAAGAACGCTCACGGGGATCCCGGCGTCTCGCAGCTCACCAACGGCCTCCAGCCGTTGACGGGGTGATGAGGTCCGCGGCTCGAGCCGCCGCGCCAGTTCGGCGTCCAGGGTCGTCAGGGAGAAGGTGACCCGGACGGCACCGTACCGGGCCAGCTCCCGAAGGAGGTCCACATCCCGCGTGACCATGGCGTTCTTGGTGACGACGAGTACCGGATGCCGGGTCCCAGCGAGCACTTCGAGGCATCGCCGCGTCAGCTCCAGCCTTCGCTCCACGGGCTGATAGGGATCGGTGACCCCCGAAAGGTCCAGGGGCCGGGGTTTGTAGCCCGGCACCGAGATCTCCCGCGCCAGGAGTTCGGGAGCGCGCTCCTTGACGAGAATCCGCGTCTCGAAGTCGAGCCCGGCCGAGAAACCCAGGTACTCGTGGAAGGGCCGGGCGTAGCAGTAGGCGCAACCGTGTTCGCAACCCCGGTAGGGGTTGAGGGAAGCCTCGTAGGGGATATCCGGGCTGTCGTTGGTGCTGATGACCGTTCGCGAGGTGTCGCCCAGGAACACCGTCTCCACCCGGTCCCGCGGCTCGTCGTGCTCCACTTCGAGCCGCGTGAACCGCGGTTCGCCGGGTTGCCCGCGGACCCCCGCCCCCGCGGCCGCCTGGGAGGGACTTTGCTCTCCATGGTACGAGAGTACCGTGGAAGCGGGGGAGGGGGTGCGGTACATGGAGAAGCGGCGTGCAAGCCCTTCCGTCGATGGAATGGAGTTTGGGGTGTCGCCGGACTTGACAATCACTGCCCTTAGTGCAAGGGTGTCATAAAGAAGCAGCGAGAATTCGACGATGAATGACTGACCTGTGTGACGACAGGCCGGCGGGGCATTGGGAGGCAGAGATGCGAAGATTTGTTTTGTGTCTGTTCGGCCTGTTGATTATTGGCGTGGGTGCGGCCCAAGCCCAGGTACCGGGAGATGTGGCACCACCGACTCCCGATCTTCCCGGTGTGGCCGCTGGACAGGAGATGGCCGGCCCGGAAGCTCCTGATTGGGGTATCAGCGACTGGCACTGCTACGTGATTCCTGGCTACGCGTTCAACAACCTCAGAGATGCGCAACATGGAAGAACCTCCGGAGGTTACATCTACAACTCGGACACTACCGCCGTTTCCTATTTCTGGGACCAGACCTTCCATCTTCCCAGTGGGGCCTTGGTGGAAGCTGTAAGGACGTTCTTTTACGACGCTGACGGTTCCAATGATCTCACCTTAAGCCTGTACCGGGAAGCTGGCTCGTTTTCTAGCGGGTTCACCTCGACCCTGTTACTCACCGTCTCCTCTTCTGGCTCGGGCGGTTACCAGGGGTACTGGACTACGCCGAGTACGCCGGAGACCGTTCGGAACTACGATCAGAGTTCGTCGAATTACAATCACTATCTCTTCGTCCTCACGATGAACCCGTCGGCGGGTTCCTTTGACTTGAGGTTTGGCGGGGTTGCCGTGTGGTACCACCTTCAGGTGAGTCCGGGGCCGGCCATTGCCACCTTCGCCGATGTACCCACGGGCCACTGGGCCTTTAAATTCATCGAGGCGCTGGCGGACTCGGGGATCACCGGCGGTTGTGGCGGCGGCAACTACTGTCCGGACAACCCGATCACACGCGCTGAGATGGCAGTGTTCCTTTCGGCGGCCCTGGGGCTCAACTGGCCGGATGGATGATCGGATGACGCATCACAGAAGCTGAGGGCGTGCACACTCAACGCTGCGGCGCCTCCGTTGAAGGGTGACGGCGCATAACCTGTCCCACGAGGTCTCCCATCTCCTGCGCCCCGATGGCGAGCACCTGCTGCCGACGCTTCGCAGCGGGGAGCTTCGGGCGGCTCGGGGCGTTGAATGGGTTTGCTTCATCCTGCTCCTGACCCCTCACTCAAACCCTCAGGCCGGGGGTTCGTAAGCCGGGATGCCGGTCAGGTAATGGCCGAGGATCAGGGTGTGGATGTCGTGGGTGCCCTCGTAGGTGTAGACGGTTTCCATGTTCATCAGGTGGCGCATGATGGGGTACTCGTTGACGATGCCGTTGGCGCCGTGGATTTCACGGGCCAGCTTGGCGCACTCGCGGGCGACCCAAACGTTGTTGCGCTTTGCCATGGAGATGGCCTGGTGGCTGGCCTTGCCGGCGTCCTTGAGCCGGCCCAGCTGGAGGACCAAGAGCTGGCCCTTGACGATCTCGTTGTACATCCAGGCCAGCTTCTCCTGGACGAGCTGGTGGGAGCCGATGGGCTTGCCGCCGAACTGGATCCTGGTCTTGGCGTAGTCGAGGGCTGCACCGAATGTGGCCATGGCCGAGCCCAGAGCGCCCCAGGCGATGCCGTACCGGGCCTGGGTCAGGCAGCTCAGGGGGTTCTTGAGGCCGCTCGTTCCGGGGAGTATGGCCTCCTCGGGGAGACGGCACTCCTCGAAGACCAGCTGGGAGGTGACGGAGGCGCGCAGGGAGTACTTGCCGTGATGGTCCACGGTGGAGAAACCCGGGGTTCCACGCTCCACCAGGAAGCCGCGGACGCCCTCGCCGGTCCTGGCCCAGACAACGGCCACGTCGGCGATGGAGCCGTTGGTGATCCAGGCCTTTTCCCCGTTGAGGACCCAGGAATCCCCGTCGCGCACGGCGCGGGTTCTCATTCCACCGGGGTTGGAACCGAAGTCCGGCTCGGTCAGGCCGAAGCAACCGACGGCCTCACCGGCGCCCAGGGCGGGGATCCAGCGCTCCTTCTGTTCCGTGGAGCCCCACTGGAGGATGGGGTACATGACCAGCGCCGACTGCACCGAGGCGAAGGATCGGAGGCCCGAATCGGCCCGCTCCAGCTCCTGGTTGATCAGGCCGTAGGCCACGTTGTTCAGTCCCGGCAGCCCGAAGTCGGAGTAGTTGGCGCCGAGAAACCCCAGTTTCCCCATCTCGTGTACCAGCTCCATGGGAAAGGTGCATTCCCAGGCCCACTCCTCGATGTGGGGAAGGACCCGATCCTCCACCCACCGCCTAACGGTGTCCCGGACCATCCTCTCGTCCTCCTCCAGCAGCTCTTCCATGTGGTACAGGTCCAGGTGCCGAAGATCGCTCATGGGGTACCTCCGTGACAGGGGAAACGGCGCTTTCGGAGCGCCGTTCAATTCCATTCTTGCATATTGACAAGAACCGTGTATACTTCATCCATCCCAGGTTCGAGTCAAAGTGGCCGGGCCAAGTGATCGACGAACAGATGGGAGTTCGTCACAAACGTTAGACGGAGGCTCGTCACAAGAATTGGGGCTGGAGCCGACAGGGAGTAGAGAGAGATCATGAGTAGCAAACTGTACGTGGGCAACCTGAGCTGGAACACCACCGACGCCGATCTGCGGGAGACGTTTTCGCAGTTCGGGGAGATCACCGAGGCGACAGTGATCACCGATCGGGACACGGGTCGCTCGCGCGGCTTCGGGTTCGTCACCTTCGAGGACTCGTCCTCCAGCGAGAAGGCCATCGCCACGCTGGACGGTTCGAACCTTGACGGCCGCACCATCAAGGTCAACGAGGCCAAGCCCCGTCGCGAGAACGGTGGCGGCGGCTATGGCGGCGGTCGCAACCGCTGGTAAGCAACCGAAAACACAAACAACGGCCCCCTTTCGAGGGGGCCGCTTTTTTTGCCTGTTGATCCCATGCACCTTCCGGTGCGACTGTGGAGGCAGCTGCCATTGGGGCGTTTCTCCCGGCGGCGGTGCCTTGGTCGGAACACCACACCGATGGACATCTCCACGATCTCGCGACCGAAGGGCATGGGATCGACAGGCCCCAATTGGGGAAAACTGTGAAACCCGATCCGGCGGGAGGCGACGGTTCCCAGGGGGATCTGCTAGGGTTTCCCGGCAGTGGAGGATCTGATGGCGCTACGTGGTGAAAAGCTGGCCTTCGTTGGATGCGGCATGATGGGTGAGGCCATGGTCAAGGGGTTGCTCAAGGAACGCCTGGTTCCTCCGGGGGCCATCGTCGCCAGTCACCCCAGGGAGGACCGGCGGAAGGAGCTGGCCAAACGATACGGAATCCGGACCGTGGCCGGCAACGGCGAAGCCGTCGCCGGTGCCACCATCGTCGCTCTGACCGTCAAGCCCCAGGCGCTCGACGGCGTCATCGATGACCTGGCCGGGAGCATCCCACGCGACGCCCTGGTGCTCAGCATCGTCGCCGGCGCGACCATGGACCGCCTGCGCCGGGATCTGGGAACGGAGCGCGTCGTACGGATCATGCCCAATACGCCGGCCCAGATCGGACACGGCATGTCGGTCTGGACGGCCACGAGGGCCGTGGACGAGCGCTCCCGCACCAAGGCGCGCACCATGCTCGAGGCCCTGGGGGAGCAGGAGTACGTCGGGCACGAGGAGGAGATCGACATGGCCACGGCCCTGTCCGGCACGGGACCCGCCTACGTCTTCCTCTTCATGGAGGCTCTGATCGACGCCGGGGTCCACCTGGGCTTCTCCCGCCGTCTGGCGGCGCGGCTGGTGCATCAGACCACGCTGGGTGCCGTGGAGTTCGCCGTCGAAGCCCCGGAGCACGTCGCCCGTCTCCGAAACCAGGTCACCTCGCCCGGAGGAACCACGGCGGAGGCCCTCTACGAGCTGGAGAAGGGGCGCCTGCGAACCGTCCTGAGCGACGCCGTCTGGGCCGCCTACCGCCGGACCCTGGAGCTCGGCGGGCACCAGGAGAAGCGGCGGCTCTGACACGCCTCAGCGGCGGGGAGGAGGCGCCCCGCGGCATTCCGGCGAGCCGTCTTCATCTCTGTCGTCGGGCGGACGGCGAAGCGACGGACTGGCGATTTCCTGGAAGGAGCGGCGCGTTGTGAGCAGGGCGTCAGTTGACCGGGTTGCCGGAATCGTCGTCACCGGGGTCGTCTTCGGCCAGGAAGGCGGGGAGGTCGTAGCGGGAGCCCTCGTCCAGGGCCGGGAGTTCGGCCTCATTGGCGGGCTGGTGGACGACGAGCCGTTCGGTGGTGTCGGCGGGAAGCTCCAGCAGGAAGCGCGAGGGGTCTAGGAGAACGTCGACCCGGTAACGGTCCCGGGCGATCTCCGGGTGGATCAGGTAGAGAAGGTCCTTGGCTCGCGTCGTTGCCACGTAGAAGAGCCGGCGTTCCTCCTCGTCGTCCTCGGCCCGGGCCGTTGGGAAGCGGCCCTCGGCCAGCCAGAGGATGAAGACGACCTTCCACTCGAGCCCCTTGGCCTGGTGGACCGTGGAGAGGGTGAGGACCTCGTCGGGAGGACCGCCGGTCATGTCCTCCCCCGAAAGCTCGTTGAGGAGGGTGACATCGGCCAGGAACGCGTCGGTATCCGGATAGCCGCTGGCGAAGAGGGCCAGCTGCTCCAAATCTTCCAGGCGGGAGCCAGGGTTGTCCAGGTTGTCCCGGGCCCAGCGCTCGTAGAAAGCCTCGACCACCAGCCGAATGGACTCACCGGGCTGTCCCCGCAACCTCGGGGTTGAGAGCTCGTCGAAGAGCTTCTGGACCTCGCCCAGGGACCGGCGCGCCCCGGCCGTCAGCTCGATGGTGGCGGGGTCGAGGTCGAGCAGCGTACGGAGGGCGTCCCCCCCGGCGATCCGTTGCCAGACGCGGGCCGTCAAGCGGGCTCCGAAGCCCCGTCGCAGCTTGAGCAGGCGGGCGAAGGCCACCTCGTCCCGCGGGTTCTCGACGAAGCGAAGGTGGGCCAGGACGTCCTTGACGTGGCGCTGCTCGAAGAATCTCAGGCCGGAGCGGACCTGGAAGGGGATGTTGCGGCGCGTCAGCTCCACCTGAAGTTCCAGGGAATGGGCGTGATTCCGGTAGAGGACGGCCATTTCCTCCAGGTCGAAGCCCTCATCGCGCAACTCGAGGATCCGCTCGGCCGTCCAGGAGGCCTGAAGCTCGGGGGTCGGCACGGAGACCTGGACGGGCAGGTCGGCGCTCCCGCGGACGGGCCGCAGCTGCTTGTGGAACTGCCTCTGGTTGTGGAGGATGGAGACGTTCGCCAGATGGAGGATGCCCGGCACGGAGCGGTAGTTGAGTTCGAGGCGGAAGACCGTGCACTCCGGGTGGCGCTTGGGGAAACCCAGGATGTTCTCGAAGTCGGCTCCACGGAAGCCGTAGATGGACTGGGCGTCGTCGCCAACGACCATGAGGTTCTTCTCGGGGCCCAGTATTGAGTCCACGATGTCGGCCTGCAGACGGTTGGTGTCCTGGTACTCGTCCACGAGGACATGGCGGAAACGCCGCGCGATCTCCCGGCGAACCTCGGGATGGCGCCGGAGAAGCAGCAACCAGTTGAGGAGCAGGTCGTCGAAGTCCATCAGGTCGCCGGCACGCTTCCGCTCCAGGTAACGTTTGAAGACGGCGGCCACCAGCTCGTCCTGATCGAGATACTGGGGGGCCCGCTGGGCCAACACCTCGTCCAGGGACCGTCCCGTGTTGATGACGAAGCTGTAGATGTCCACCAGGAGCCGAGGGCGCGGAAGGCGACGCTTGGGGAGATCCGGCTGGACGTCGGCAAGCGCCGCTCCCATGAGGTCGGTGGCATCCTCACGATCGAGGATGGAAAAGCGGGAGGTGTAACCGATCAGTTGGGCGTAGCGCCGGAGGAGGCGATGCCCGACCGAGTGGAAGGTTCCCCCCATGACCCGTCCCGCCCCGCCCTCGACCAGCTGGCCGACCCGGTCCAGCATCTCTCGCGCGGCCTTGTTGGTGAAGGTCAGGAGGAGGATCTCACCGGGGGGGATTCCGTCCTCGATCAGGCGGCAGACACGGTAGACCAGGGTCCTGGTCTTGCCCGTGCCGGCACCGGCCAGAACGAGCATGGGCCCGCCGGGATGGAAGACGACCTCGAGCTGACCTTCGTTGAGCTCCCGTTCGTAATCAACCCTCCGGCGCCGTGCTGCGGGCTGGCGTGCTCCGGGAACTAGGTCGTCGGTCACGGCAGGCAGGGGAGGCCGGTGATGTACCGGTCCAGGGGAGGCGCTTCCCCCTTGACGTAGATCTGGGACGCACAATCCACCAGAAGGGCGCCCCCCTCAAGAAGGTTTGCGATGGCCGGTTCGAAAGCGGCAGGAACGTGGACGCTCAGTGACCGGTTGGACTCGGCCGCCAGGGCCAAGCGGATGGCCTGACCAAGGGCGGCCAGCGTGGCCTCCTGGGTCGTCCCCGCCACGGGTCCCACCTGAGCCCGTCCGCCGTAACCGTAGGCCGCGATCCGCGCCCCCTGCTGGATGAAGGAGACATCCAGGCCCAGGCGTTTGAGCCAGAACACGTGATCGATCTCCCGGGCGATACCCCGGACGACCCTGTCGATTCGATCCAGATCGGCCTGCCCCCGGCGCTCCAACAGTCCCTGGCTCTGGTCGTGACCGGGCAGGAGCCGCGCCAGCGCGGCGCCCAGCTCCTCCGCCATCGCGGCAGGAATCTCGAAGCGGTACAACGGCATGAACGGTCTGAAATCGTGGGACAGGAGCAGGGCGGCGGCTGAAGGATCGGGCGGGGCGATGGCCAGGTAGGATCGCACTCCTGCACGCTCCCCGTAGGCCAGGAGGCGGTCGAGCAAAAGGCCGCCGGCGCCACGGCCCCGATGATCGGGCAGAACCGCCATCTCCGAGAGCACCCACTGGCGGGCGCGAACGTGGGCCACGCCGTAGCCGAGGGTGTCTTCGTGGTCGATTACGGAAAAGAAACCGTTGTTGTCATGGGTCATCAGGTGGGCCAGGTTGGGATCGATCTCCATGTCCAGGTCGAGGACATGGTGTTGGGCCGACTCCCGGGGCCCGGCAATCCCCATGGATTCCCGTAGCAGGGCGATTCCCGGAAGCTCCTCACGGTGTGTGCGCCTGACCTTGACCCTGCCCATCAGTCAACACCCCAGCTTCCGACGAACCAGAGAATGACGCTGGCACAGAAGGCTCCCAGGATGGACCATCCGAAGCCATCGATGTGGAACCCGGGAACGAGGGCGGCCGCCAGGGAGAAGGCGAGACCGTTGACCACCAGGTAAAAGAGGCCCACCGTCACGATGGTGATGGGCAGCGTCAACAGGACCATGACGGGACGAATGACGGCATTGACGAAGCCCAGGACCAACGCACCCACCAGAAGAGCCCCCGTCGACGTCACGTGAACGCCCGGCAGTATCCAGGCCGTGGCCCAGAGCGCGAGGGCCATGGCCACCCAGTTGAAGATAAACCGTCCCACCCTACCTCCAGTTTGCTGCCCAACGCTCGTCGATTCACCCCGGCGGTCTCTCAGCCGGACTTCTTGGCCCGCATCTTCTCCAGGGCGGCCTGGTGATGGGCGCTTCCCTCGCGGAACATGACCTTCCCGCACTTGGGACAGCGCTCCTCCATGCAGGGAATCCTGGGCCGGTGCGCGATCTTCGTTCCACAGGCGACACACACACAGTAGCCGCCAGCACCCATGCCGCCGACCCCACCACCACCACCATGACCACCATGCCGTCCAACCATCGTCGCCTCCCGGGCGGGCCTGGATTCGAGCGCCCGCCCCGAGCATGATAGCAGGAGGTGGGGCGTGAAGGGTGAGGGGTGACAGGTTCTACCCCCTCCTGCGGCGGGTACATCCCGGGAGGGGAATTCCCGCAATCTGCGGTCTCGCGCCGTGCAAGGGGCCGAAACGGATGGAATCCAACCGGGCTTCCTTTACAGCCCGCGGCGGGTCGCCTCCCTGATGGAGAGAATCTTCTCCCAGCGGTGTTCCCTCCCATTGCCGCCGAACGCGGCTTTCTGCGGGGTTCAGGAACGACAGTCCTACCAGGCCAATGGCACGTCAGGCCGGGATGGGCTGGAAGCAAGGGGGGGGCCGGGCTACACTGCACGGCGGAGGCCGGAATGCCGAAGACCCTACCGCACACGATCAGGCAGGATGTCACGTACCAGACCAACCGGGACCACTGGCTCAACGAGCTGAGGATCCTCGAGGCCCAGCGAGAAACCGTCCGCCAGGGAGGCGGCGAGCGCGCCGCCGAGCGGCAACGGGCGAAGGGGAAGATGCTGGCACGCGAGCGGGTCGACGCGCTGATCGACCCGGGGACTGAGTTCCACGAGCTGGGCAGCTTCGCCGCCTGGGAGATGTACGAGGAGTGGGGCGGGGCGCCCTCGGCCGGGGTCGTCATCGGCCTCGGTACCATCCGCGGGCGCGAGTGCGTCATCGTTTCCAACGATGCCACGGTCAAGGCCGGTGCCTGGTTCCCCATGACCTGCAAGAAGGTGCTCCGCGCCCAGGAGATCGCCCTGGAGAACCGGCTCCCCATCATCTACCTGGTCGATTCCGCCGGAGTCTTCCTGCCTCTTCAGGACCAGATCTTCCCGGACAAGGAGGACTTCGGACGGGCTTTCTACAACAACGCCCGGCTCTCGGCGGAGGGGATCTACCAGATCGCCGCCATCATGGGCTCGTGCGTCGCCGGTGGGGCCTACCTTCCCATCATGTCGGACGAGGCCCTCATCGTCGAGGGAACGGGGACCATCTTCCTCGCCGGAGCCCACCTGGTGCGGGCCGCCATCGGGGAGCAGATCGACAACCAGGCCCTGGGCGGGGCCGAGGTGCAGGTGGACATCTCCGGAGTGGTGGACGATCGCTTCCCGGACGACATGGCGGCCATCGAGCACATCCGGGCGCGCATCGGGGAGCTGTCACATCCCACGGTGGCGCCGTTCGACAGGATCGACCCTGCAGAACCCCTGGCCGACGCCGAGGACCTGCTGGGGGTTCTCCCGGTTGACCGGAGCCGGCCCTACGACACCTACCAGCTCCTGGCCTGCCTCCTGGACGGCTCGGAGTTCACCGAGTACAAGGCCACCTACGGCAGGACGCTCATCTGCGGCACGGGGCGCATCGGTGGCTGGGCGGTCGGCATCGTGGCCAACCAGCGCCTGATCGTCCACCGCCGCCGGGGCCTCGAGCCGGGCGAGCAGGAAATGCAGATCGGCGGCGTCATCTACCCCGATGCCGCGGACAAGGCCGCCCGCTTCGTCGAGCTGATGAACCAGAAGGGTGTGCCGCTGCTCTTCCTCCAGGACGTGACGGGCTTCATGGTCGGTTCCAGGGCCGAACGGGAGGGGATCATCAAGGATGGGGCCAAGCTGGTCAACGTCGTGGCGAACTCCGTCGTCCCCAAGATCACGGTCTTCGTGGGGAACTCCTTTGGCGCCGGCAACTACGCCATGTGCGGCCGCGCCTACGGAGCGCGCTTCTACTACGCCTGGCCCTCGGCATCCATAGCCGTCATGGGGGGAGCCCAGGCCTCCAACACCCTGTTGTCCATCCAGCTGAAGAACCGCGGGGACGACATCTCCGAGGAGGAGAAGGCAGATCTCCTGGCCAAGATCCAGGCCCGGTACGAGGCTGCGGCCAACCCGCGGTACGCCGCGGCCCGTCTCTGGGTGGACGAGATCATCGACCCACGCCGGACGCGGGAGATCGTTGCGCGAAGCCTTGCCGCCACGGCCAACAACCCCCATCTCCCCGCCTTCCGTCAGGGTGTGTTGCAGACCTGAGGGAAGAATGTGAGGAGCGAGGAATCAGGGGTGGGGAAAAGAAGATGGAGGAAAGGAGCGGGGAGACTCTTCACGCCGTCATTCCCATCCCTTCTCTAACCGTTCTCGTATACCGGCTCCCCGGTCTTCTACCGCAAGTGGCAACGCACCGCACCTGGCGACGTTTTCTCGATTCGCTCGTCCGACGTGCCGCAAACACGCCTACGCTCCCTCATTCTACGGGAACGACACCATGCACTGCGGCTCGCCCTTTCGCGACGAACCCTCATGATCATCCGGGCTAGGTCAGGACGGGGAGCGCCGCCTCCAAGGGCTGGCCGGCAAAGGTGACGGCGAAGCCTTCGAACTGCTCACGGCCCGGCAGGGTATACCGGACGACGCGCGCTGGGAGCTCGAGGGGTTGGGCCAGCTGGGGGTGGATGAGCACGGCCCGGACGGTCGCTCCAAGCATGGGACGAACCGGCGATTGAAGGAGCAGGCCGTTCCCCGAGATGTTGACGACACCCGCCGCGGGGATCGGTGACCCGTCCGGATTCTGGAGCCGGACCTCCAGGTCCGGGCTGGGGGTATACCGCCTCGGGGATTCGAGGAGCCTCTCCACGGTCGACGCCAGCTTGGTCCGTGCCACCCAGCGGGGCAGGACGGCGTTAGCGCCGTACCCGATGAAGCGCGATGCCCCGCTGAGCAATTCCGGAATGGCCAGCACCAGCAGCGGCGTTTGCCGGCTGGCACAGGTCGGATGCCGCAACTGTTGCAGGAAGTGCCGCAGCAGCAGGTGGGGGAGGGGATAGCTGGCGATGACGAGAGCGTGGTCCTGCGTACACAGCTCCTGAAGGGCCCGTGTGGCGTCGCCGGCGGAAGAGAAAGTGCATTCCAATTTGGCAAGGGCGGCCTGCACGTTGGACAGGGTCGCGGCATCGAGGGCCACCGTCATGACACGGTACATGCCCTTGCCTTCGACCTTCCCCGGTCTCGTTCCCGCTGACGTCCAGTGGAACAACATCCAGCTTCCCGTCTCCCGGGCCTCCTTGCCCGAACACTCCAACTATGGCACACAGGTCCGGGAAGCAATGTGATCCAAGTCATACTTTCACCGCAAGTTTCTCCATTTCACGGAATTACGCATCCTGTTCCACGAGGGGCCCATACCCCAGCGAATCGAGAAGATGCTGCCAGGTGCGGTACATCCCGCCCCACAGCAGGTGAATGAGGAACAATACGGGTTAGAATGCATCCAAGGCGGTGCGGCCCCGAAGGGGTGCCGCATCAACACGACCGCCACCAACCTTCTTCAGGTGAGGTACCAGAATGCCACAGTCCTCGTACGAATCCCTGTCCCGTCTCTTCGAATCGGTTCCGTTCATGCGTTTTCTGGGAATGCGATTCGAGACCCTCGAGGAGGGTCACGCACTGTTGCGGATTCCGTACCGGCCGGAGCTGATCGGCAATCCCGAGCTCCCGGCCCTCCATGGAGGGGTCATCTCCGCACTTCTCGACACCTGCGGGGGTGCCGCCGTGTGGACCCGGATCGGGAAGCACGACCGAGTCTCGACCGTCGATCTCAGGGTCGATTACCTCCGGCCCGGGCGTCCCGAGGACCTCCTCGGAATGGCCCGTGTCATCCGGGTCGGGAATCGCGTGGGCGTCACGGAGCTTCGCGCCTTTCAGCCGGGATCCCAGGAGGAGCCCATCGCGATCGGAACGGGCGTCTACAACATCCACAGGCGGAGCAGCTGACCCGGGAAAACTCGCCCGACGGGGCGCACCCTCGAAGAGAAACGGCCCGGGCGGTTGACCCGGGCCGTTTTCGGTATCGCTTGCGCCGGGCTCAGGCCAGCTTGGCCAGAACCCCCTTGACGGCTTCGTAGAAACGCTGGACAGAGGAGATCTGAACTCGCTCGTCGGGCGAGTGCGGGTTCCTGATCTCCGGCCCGATGGAGACGATGTCCATGTCCGGCACCTTCTCCAGCAGGAGACCACATTCCAGACCCGCGTGGATGGCCTTGAGCTCCGGTTTCTTCCCGAACAGCTCTTCGTACACCTCGACCATCGTCTTGACGATGGGCGAGTCGGGGTTCGGTTTCCAACCGGGGTACGCGTCGTGTACCTCGACCGTGGCGCCGGCCAGAACACAGATGGAGCGAACCTGGCTCTGAACCGCAAAGAGGGACGGCATGACCGAAGAGCGGTGGGAGGTGGTCAACACGGCCCGGGTCTCCTCGGTGTTGATGACGGCCAGGTTGTTGGAGGTCTCTACGAGGCCGGGCACCTCCCTGGACATGGCGAGCACCCCGTGGGGGATTCCGTTGAGGGCGTGGAGCAGCCGGTCCCTGGCATGGATGTTCATGGGCTTCTCGATGTCCTCACCGTCTTCGAGCTCCTCGAGGACGATCTCCAGATCGGGGTCCATGGCGCCCAGCTCTTCCTTGAAGCCGGCCAGCCGGGTCTCGATGATCTCCCGCATGGCGGCAACGGAGGCCTCCGGAAGGCGGAAGACGGCAAAGGCCTCGCGCGGGATGGCATTGTGCTTGGAGCCGCCTTCCAGGGAGATCAGATCGAGCTCGAGCTCCTGCTCGAGAGCCGAAAGCAGGGTGCGGACGGCGATCTTGATGGCGTTTCCACGATTCTCGTGGATGTCGACGCCGGAATGGCCGCCCTTGAGACCGCGAACCGTCATCTTCAGGGGAACGGAACCGATCAGGGCCGTCCGCCTCGAGATGGAGAACTCGGCGGTCGAATCGGCGCCGCCCGCACAGCCGATATACACGGCACCATCTTCCTCGGTGTCCAGGTTGATCATGATGCGGCCGGTGATCAGGGAGCCGTCCAGGTCCATGGCGCCGGTCAACCCCGTCTCCTCGTCGATGGTCAGGAGGAGCTCGAGAGGACCGTGTACGGCGTCCGGGTCGTCGGCGATGGCCATGCCCGTCGCCACACCGATGCCGTTGTCAGCACCCAGGGTCGTTCCGACGGATCGGACCCAGTCGCCGTCGACGACCACCTGAATGGGATCGTTCATGAAATCGAACTCCACGTCGGAGTTCTTCTCACAGACCATATCCACGTGGCCCTGGAGAACGACGGTTGGAGCGTTCTCATGCCCGGGTGTCGCCGGCACGCGGACGATGACATTGCCGATACCGCCGGCGGTGTCCTGGAGGACCTCGAAACCACGCTCCTTGGCCCAACTCCTGATGACGTCTACGATCTTCTCCTCGTGCTTCGAGGGGCGGGGAGTCTGACGAATGGTATCGAAATGGCGCCACACGTAACGTGGCTCCAGATTCTCGAGAGGACTGCTCATGGGGGAACCTCCTTATGGCTCATGTGCTGCGGGGCCCTTGCTCCGCCGCCCAGGCATGTTAGACCAACATGGCCAACAACTCCAGCGCCGTGCGGGCGCCCCCAAGAAGCAACCCGTCCACCGCCGTCGTCACGGTCACCAGGCGGCCTCGGCTCGAGACAGCCGGACGCCCGACAAGGACCGAGGCGGAATCCGGAACCCGTGACAGGTCGAGACCGTCGGGAATGAGCTGTAACCTCTCGGAGGAGCGGCAGCACCGCTCAAAGGCCCCGGCGGTCGTCGGCGACCCGAGGACGATGGCCAGGTGGGTGGTATGCCCGTGGAATCGGCCCACGGCAGACCGGGTGACCGAGGTCTCCAGGGGCGCCAGGAGGGTTTCGGCCTCTTCGTTGAGACCTCCGTCCGGCAGGCTGCGCAGGTTGAAGGCCAGAATCCCCTGAAGCACCCCGGAGCTGGGTGGCTCCCCCTTGAGACGTGCCGTCACCTGGCCGGCGAGCTCTTCGATGCCACCCTTTCCGAAGGCCGACGCAGGCTCCTCCACATGGATGGCAATCGCCTGGGGCAACAATTCAGCGATGGCCTCGAGGACGTGGATGGCGGCGACCAGCGGGGGCGCCGGCACCCGGTAGCGAAGCGGGCCGTCCTGCGGAGCCATCACGACCCGTGTTACGTCGTGGAGGCCGGGAGTCCGGGCGGCATCGATGACGGGGAGATCGGCCGGCACGTCTCGGATCGCCTCGGCCAGTCCTTCCAGCCGGGGAGTCATCTCGTGATCGGCCGCAATCAGTACTCCGTCGTAGTGGGCAAGGTCTCCGGGATCGTCCAGAGGCGGCACCAGGGCCGGTTCGCCGCCGAGCTCGGCGATCTGGTGCTCGTCGTCGGCCTCCGTATGAAAGCAGTCGACCGATGCCGGGGACAGTCCGGGCCACGTGGGCAGTAGCTTGGAGATCTCCTTGCCGACGAAGCTCAGCGGGTCAATCAGCGCGATTCTCATGGGCCGGAACCTCCGTTGCCTCCTCCGAGTCCGGAGGAACGCTGGGAACATTGGTGTCGGTAGCGGCCGGCCGTTGGAGCTTCTCCCTAACCACCTTGAAGGGCGCCGAGAGGATATACACGCTGAGCAGGCTGGCGAGGACGTACTTCGGCGCGAAGGCCAACAGTGAGAAGAAGAGGGCGATGAAGAAGAGGGCCGTCGTTGGCTGCCGTTTCCTCAGGTCCACCTTCTTGAAGGAGGGGTAGGGGAGTGTCGACACCATCAGTGTGGCGACTCCGAGAACGAAGAGAACCACCACCGGGAGAAAGGCCGAATGGACGACGGGCTCCGGGGAAACGAGGACCAACAGGGCGATGGCGTTGGCTCCTCCGGGGATGGGGAGACCCTTGAACTCGGCCTCGTCGGAAACCTGGATGTTGAACCTGGCCAGGCGGATCGAGCCCGCCACCAGAAAGAGGAAGGCGACGGCGAGGCCGAGGCGAGGCTTCTGCCAGAGGCCCCATTGGAACGCCAGGAGGGCCGGCGCCATCCCGAAGGACACGATATCGGCCAGGGAGTCGTACTCCCTGCCGAAGTCCGTGACGGTGTTGGTCATCCGGGCAATCCGGCCGTCCAGGAGATCGGCGAAGGTCGCGACGATGATGAGAACTGCGGCGTTCCCCAGATGGCCGCGGAGGGTCTCCACCATCGAGAAGAAACCGCAAAACATGTTGCCAACCGTGAAGAGCGAGGGAAGAATGTAAATCCCTTTCCTCAACCTCGTACGGCTGCCGCGTTTCCCTCTGCGGCTTCTCCTGGCGTTCACGAGCCTGCCGTTCCCGTCGTTGGATACCGCGCCACATGGGACGCGCCCGCGCGAACACGGTCCCCCATCTGGACGAGGATTTCCGCCTCCGCGGGTAGAAAGATGTCCACCCTCGAGCCGTAGCGAATCAGCCCCACGCGGTCTCCGCGACGGACGGAGTCACCTATGGCGTGGTCGAACACGATCCGGCGGGCGATGCTGCCGGCGATCTGCTTGAACGCGATCTTTCCGACAGGGGTCTCCCATACGGAGAGGTTCTGCTCGTTGGCGAGGGATGCCTTCTCCTTGAAGGCGGAGACTTTCTTGCCGGGGTTGTAACGGTACTCGATCAGCGTGCCGTCCAGTGGAGCGCGGTTGACGTGGACGTTGAACACCGACATGAACACGCTGACGCGCTTGGGGAGCCCGCGCTCCGCGAGCTCCTGAGGCGCGTCGTCCACGGCGATGATCCGGCCGTCGGCCGGCGAGCACGCCACGTTGGCCGGCGCTTCACAGACCCGTTGAGGGTTGCGGAAAAAGAAAAGGCCGAAAACGCCAAAACCGATGAGGATCCAACCGGTCACGGGCCATCCCACGACGACGGCCGCGATCCCGGCGCACATGGGTATTAGAATGAAGGGCCATCCCTCCGGCGCAATCATTGCGTGGCCTCCGGGGTGCTCGTCAGGAACCGGTGCGCGAGAGCTGGGCGAGACGATCCTTGATTCTGAGCTTCATCTTCTTGATCTGCTTTGCCTCAAGCTCCTCGTTTGGCGTCAGCCACGACTTCTTGTTCAACTCTTCCAGCCTGCGTTCATACTCCTGGTGCTGCTGGAGGAGAGTATCGTAGCTGTCCCCGTTGGTTTCTGCCGATTGCGTTTCCATGCCCATTGGCAGCCTCCCTTGGTCGCCGAGTGCCAACACCCATGATAGCAGAAACGAGATGTGGGAAGGGCGGGGGAATGCTCGGCACCGGAGGATGAATGCGGGAAGTCTTCCCCCCGCAAGGCATGCTATAGTAAGCCGAGATTGGAGGCTACGGAGTCTCAATATGAATAGGACGTATAGCATCGAAACGTGGGGTTGCCAGATGAACCACCACGACACCGAACGGTTGGCAGGGTTCTTCGAGCAGGCGGGTTTTCAGGCCTCGGACGATCCCCGAAAGGCCGGCATCGTCATACTCAACACCTGTTCCGTCCGCGAAAAGCCGGTTCAGAAACTCCTCAGTCGCATCGGCGAGCTGAGCAACCAGTCCCCGCAACCTCGAATCGGTGTCTGCGGCTGCGTCGCCCAGCAGGAGGGAGAGGAACTCCTCACACGTTCTCCCGCCGTCGCCTTCATCCTGGGACCCGGGCAGGTCCACCGCCTTCCGGAGGCCCTCGACGCCCTTTCCCGCAACCAACGGATCGTCCTCACCGGCTTCGATCCCGAGGCGGAGTACAACTTCACCACCATCTTCCGCAAGAGCTCGACACGGGGCATGGTGACCGTCATCGAGGGGTGCAACGAGTACTGCACATTCTGCGTCGTTCCCTACACTCGCGGCCCCGAGATCAGTCGTCCCATGGACGACGTTCTCCGCGAGGTTCGGGGACTTGCCGCTTCCGGGCTCCGGGAGATCGAGCTCCTGGGTCAAACCATCAACGCCTACCGCTGCCCGGTCACCGGAGCCGGATTCCCCGAGCTCCTGGAAGCCGTAGCCCGGATCGAAGGCCCCCAGCGCGTTCGTTTCATCACCTCCCACCCGAGGCTCTTCGACGACCGGCTCATCGAGGTCCTCGCCCGGTACCCGCACCTTTCCCGCTACCTTCACCTTCCCTTCCAGGCGGGCTCGGACCGGATCCTCCGGCGGATGCGCCGGCGTTACACCCGCCAGGAATACCTGGACCTCGTCCATAGGATCCGCGCAGCCGTGCCCGAGATCAACCTCTCCACCGACGTCATCGTCGGCTTCCCGGGCGAGACGGAGGAGGACTTCGCCGAGACACTTGACCTGCTGGAGGAGGTACGCTTCGGCCAGGTCTTCGCTTTCGCCTACTCGCCCCGACCCCGGACACCTGCGGCGCGCTACGCTGATCAGGTTCCGCCCGAGGTCAAGAAGGCTCGCCTCGCAGCTCTCTTCGAGCGAACCGACGCCATCTCGGCCGAGCTCAACCGGCAACTGGTGGGCAGCCTGCTGCCCGTTCTCATCGACGGTGAGAGCCGCCGTTCGCCGGACGATTGGCAGGGACGGTCCGAAGACAACCGCGTGGTCAACTTCCCCAAGACACCGGGATCCGGGGTGGGGGAGATCGTCAGGGTCCGCATCACCCGGGCCACCGCCCACTCCCTCTACGGCGAATGCGTTGATCCGCCCGTCGTCGCCCTCCCGCTGGCAGGCGAGGGAAGAGGGTGAGGAAGTTGGGAACGGCAGTGGTGTGAGGCGAAGGAAACAGCAGAGAGCTCCACACCCATTTCGAGTCTTCTGCTGCACATGGCGATGTACCACACCTGGCGACGTCTTCTCGATTCGTTCGCTCCACGTGCCGAAAGCATGCCTTCGCTCCCTCAGGGCCGACGACGCCCGCTCCGCGGCCCCAAACCTCCGTCTCGACAGCCCGTGGGGCTGCGCGCGTGTCCCACGCGAGAACGTCACCATCCACCGCGTCTCGCCCCTTTCGCGACGATCCCCCATGGATGACCGAAGCTAACATACATACGCCTCAATTAGTTACCTATTCTTTCCTTGACAAAGTGCCCACCAGTCAACACATTGTTTGCGTGGAAACGAAATCGATGACCGATGCGACGACGCTGGTTCCGTTGGAGGTCCGGGGCCTGATCAACGACCCCGTGGCCAACACACCGATCGTCATCTTGGCCAGGAAGGACGGGGAGGCTTTCCTCCCCATCTGGATCGGCCTCTGCGAGGCCAACGCCATCGCCCTGAAACTCGAAGGCATCTCCACCCCCCGGCCCATGACCCACGACCTTCTGGTCTCCTTCCTGGAGGCCGCCGATCACTCCCTCGAACGTGTCACCATCAATGCTCTGGAGGACAACGTATTCCGGGCGGATCTTCAGCTCCGCGGCCCCGACGGCGCGAATTGGCACATGGATGCCCGTCCCTCCGACGCCATTGCCCTTGCCCTTCGCACCCATGCCGAGATCTTCGCCACAGGCGAGGTCCTCGAGAGGGCTCAGATGACGAATCCCACAGATGAAGAGCACGCTATGCGACTGTTTCTCGAGCACTTACGTCCCGAGGATCTCGGCAAGTACGAGATGTGATCCCGGCAGTTGACACCCCCTCGAAGCGCCCCCTATAGTGAACGGGCACCAAGGGGAGGGGTCAGGAGTCCATGATCGTCTCTATCACAAATCAGAAGGGCGGCGTCGGTAAGACCACGACGGCCGTCAACCTCGCCGCGGGGCTTGCCGAAAAGGGCCTCGAAACGCTCGTCGTTGACCTGGACCCCCAGGGCAACTCCACCATGTCCTTTACCGATGTGGAGCCAGACGAACCGAACATGTTCGACGTCCTGGCACACGACGTCTCCATGGATGCCATCGTCAGGCCATGCTCCGAGAGCCAGAAACTCCACGTGGCCCCGTCGGGAATCGCCATGGCCCGTTTCGAAGCGTCACTGGTGGGGGAGTTGGACGCTCCCTACAGGCTGAAGGACGCCATCGACCTCGTCTCCGACGACTATGACGCCATCATCGTCGACACCCCCCCGACCCTCGGTCTGATCACCGTCAACGCTCTCGTCGCATCCAGTCACGTTCTCATCCCCATCCAGGCATCCTATTTCGCCCTGGAGGGGACCGACGATCTCCTGGAGACCATCGACAAGATCAAGGCCCGCCCCAACCGGGAACTCCGAATCCTCGGTGTTCTCGTCACCCTTTTCGACAAGCGAACGATCCTCTCCCGCCAGGTACTCGAGGAGATCCGCGGCGTTTTCGGCGACCTCGTCTTCGACAGCATTGTCACCAAGTCCGTGCGCCTGGAAGAGTCCCCAGCCCACCGCCAGAGCATCTTCAGCTACGCCCCGAACTCCTCTGGCGCCTACGAGTATTACCAGCTCTGCGAGGAGGTTCTTCAACGTGTCGGCACCTAAACGCGGCCTCCCCCCCAAGCGGCGCATGCGCCACGACCGGCATTTCGTCGACGAGTTGACCGGCCGGATGGGGGAGGGGTTCGGCCTGATGGTTCCCATCACGTCCATCCGAAGCAACCACGATCAGCCCCGCTCAAGTCTCGGCGATTTGTCGGATCTCATCGACAGCATCAGGCGCCATGGAGTCCTCGAGCCCCTGCTGGTCCGCAAGCAGGAGGGGAGATCCGAGTACGAGCTCGTATCGGGCGAACGAAGGTTCCATGCCGCCCTGGAGGCCGGCCTGCACGAAGTGCCGTGCATCGAGCTCGACGTCAGCGATCAGCACGCCCTTGAGATCGCTCTCATCGAGAACCTCCAGCGAAAGGACCTGGACCCCTTCGAGGAGGCCGAGGGATTCCAGACACTCATCGACAAGTACGATTACACCCACGCCCAGGTCGCCGAGGCCGTCGGCCGCTCAAGGGTCACCGTGACCGAATCCCTGCGCGTTCTCAATCTGCCGCCCGAGATCCGCGCGCGATGTCGGCATGCCGACATCCGAGCCAAAGGAATCCTCCTGGAGCTGGCCAGGATTGACGATCCCGACCTCCTGGAGCAGGCCGTGACGGCACTGGAACAGGGAGATCTCGATCGCGCCGCGCTCCGCCTCATGCGAAAGGATCTGAGGGAAGAAGACCAGGCGCGCGGTGACGACGAGAATCCCAGCGCAGGAAAAACCAAATCGGAAGGCGACACCGATACAACCCGGCGACCCTTCGTCTTCCGGTATCGTCACCCTGAACAGCCCGTCACCATCTCCATCTCGTTCAAGGGAGTTGAAGAGCAACCCGAACCCAGCCGTCTCATCGAGATTCTCGAAGAGCTCCTCCAAGATCTCCGAAACGAGACCCAGGCAACTCCCGACGACTAGGGTCATCCCGCCACCCGAGCCCTTCGAAAACGTCCCCTGAGAGCCCCCGAGAAAAGAAGGAAAGGCGGCCAAGCGCCCCTTCCTTGAACCTTTCTGCCCAACGCCCACGATATTATGTCGACCCTAGGTCGACATAATATATCTTATCGGACGTTATATCCATGGGCACTCTTGTGGAAAGAACGACGGCCTGTGGAAAAGCTGTCGAAGCCCCGACCCCTCCCCCGGGCCTGTGGAAAAGCGTGTACACTTCCTGCCGTGAGCTCGAAGATCCTTCGTCGCGTCGGCGCCAGCCTCAGACCGCTTTCCATGGTGGACCGGCTTGTGTTGCACGAGATTGTCAGCCCAACGGCCGTGGGTTTCCTCGTCTACACCTTCCTGCTGATGATGCGCGCGATCTTCGGTCTCGTGGAAGAAGTCCTGGTGCGTGGCCTTCCGGTGGTCGACGCCGTGCGTCTCCTTCAGGTGACCGTTCCGCACGTCGTCGTCCTGACGCTCCCCATGAGCTTTCTTTTCGGGGTTCTCATCGGCATCGGCCGCCTTCACGGTGATAACGAGATCATTGCGCTTCAGGCCGGGGGGATCTCCCTGCGGAAGGTTCTTCGGCCGATTCTGGTCATGTCATTCCTTCTCGTGGGGTTCAACGGCTGGCTGACGACCTCGGTCATGCCCAACGCCAACCGGGAGCTTCGGCAACTCAAGGTCCGCCTCTTCAAGTCCGCCAACATAATGGGACGGATCGAACCCAAGGTCTTTTACGAGGATTTTCCCGGGATGCTCCTCTATGTCAGGGACATGGACGAGAGCACGGGGATCTGGCGGGGTGTCCTGATCTTCCAGAAAGCCGGGGCGGAACGGGGCAGCCAGTTGATCGTCGCCAATCGGGGACGGATGGTTCAACGGGCCGACTCCGGGGAGTTGGAAGAGGCCGGTCGGGTTGTTCCCTGGCTGATGCTGAACGGTGTCACCCGTTACGAATTCGACCCTTCCCATCCCGGCAAG
>CAZXNA010000004.1:0-55780 GCA_964641295.1 uncultured Thermoanaerobaculia bacterium | reverse complement strand
GCGACAGTGGACACGCCGACTCCGGTCCCAACGGACACGACGCCTGGGGCGACAGTGGACACGCCGACTCCGGTCCCAACGGACACGACGCCTGGGGCGACAGCGGACAGGCCGACTCCGGACCCAGCGGACACGACGCCTGGGGCGACAACGGCAGGGCCAGCGAGGGAATCCTGAACCCCTTGGGGATGGTCCGGCTGCGGGCCTTCTCGGCCACGTGGCACGGCACCCGTGCACCGACCCAGAGTTGCCACCGTTCCTCGTGGAGCTTCAGGGTTCCGTCGGCCTCCAACCGGCCCACGTGGTTCTCGGGAAGCTCCAGGCCCACGGCGCATTTGTGAAGCTCGCCCTCGGGTCCGATCATGACCGAGTTGGCCCGCCCGGCGTGGCAGGCCAGCCCACCCGGCCTGGCCTCCCGGGACCAGTCGACGGGTCTCAGGCCGACCTTCCGGAGGGCGTCCACCAGGCGCCGCTGCATGGTCTCGATCTCCGCCGGGGAGCACTGGGGCTCACGGCCTCCCGGGTACGAGATGGGTCTGCACGAGAACTCGAAACGCGGATCGCCCCCCAGGGCGAGGGCCAGCTCGGGGAGCCAGTCCAGCAGGGGCTGGAAGTTGGCGCGATCGAAGCCCAGGCGAACGACGACCCGATAGGCGCCCTCGCTCTCCCGCAGGGCCAGCAAAGCCGACCAGACCTTGGCGAAGCTCCCCGCGCCCCCCTGGGAAACCCGGCGCAGGTCGTGCTCCTCCTGGGGACCGTCCACGGTGATCTGGTAGTCCGTGCACCCCCAGGCCGTCAGCCGTTGGATTCGCTTGGATGTCAACAATGTCCCGTTGGTGGTCATGGACATGCTCAACCCTGCGCCGTGGCGAGCGGCCACGTCCCGGGCCGCATCGCCGATCTCCTCCATGATGGGCCAGGCCGCCAGCGGCTCGCCCCCGTACCAGTCGATGTGGAGGTGCCGAACCTCGTCCTTGCCTGCCAGCCTCTCGAGCAGGCCGATGACCCCGCGGCGGACCTCGCGGGACATCCGTTTCGGTTCATGTCCCTGGTAACAATAGACGCAGCGGAGGTTGCACGCCTCTGTGGGCAAGAGCACAACCTGGGCGACTCCCTCCCACGGATCGGGTCCGGCCGGCGGGCCCAACGATGCGATTCTCGATCCGACTCCACTGGCAACACGGTTTTCCTGGCGATTCTGACGCATGGCGAAGCCTCCCCTCGGGGTGTCTTTCCCGTTCGGGCGGGGAACACCCCATGGCTCTCGAATTCGCCCCGCGCTGCAGCACAGAGTTTCACGGTGTATTAAAACAGCATAGCTCTTTGAGAACAGTGATAACAATCACACTCTTCTGTGCCACAACGGGGCGAACAGGGTGCCCGTCAGGAGAGGGATTCCTCACGGTATGGAAGGCAGTGTCAGCTCTTTTCGGTAGGTGTCGGCCGCTTGCGCATCCAGATCTCGGCGCCGCCGCGCTCGAAGGCGACCTCGTCCATCAGCTGGTTGATCAGGAAGACCCCACGCCCCCCCGAGGCCAGGAGCCGCTCGCCCCGGACCGGACTGGGAATCGCCTCGGGATCGAAGCCCTCGCCCGGGTCGCGGACGACGATCAACACGCCGCGATCCTCCTCGCACGCCACGCAGACCTCCACCAGGCGCTCCGAGTCCTCCCCGCAACCGTGCCGTACGGCGTTGCTCAGCGCCTCGAGCAGGGCCACCTCGACCTGCACTTCGCCGCCCTCGGCGCACCCCCTGCCCGTGATGGCCTCCATGATCTCGTCCACCAGGGGCTGGATGGCCGAGAGACACCCCGGGATCGTCCTGTCAAGCCGCAGGGTCAGGCTGTCGGCATCGAACTCGAAGGGTGTGTTGCTGATCATCCCGTTTCGCTCCATCGCCGTGCGGGAAAGGACCTTCCCGTTCCGGCAAGCTGCCGGCCATTCCGGACTTCGCCCGTCCATTCCAGCATTCCCGTCCCGCGAAGTCCAGTAACGCCGGCACGCCCCGTTCGGCCCGGGCGCCGTCGCACGCAGGACATCCACCTCCACGGCCCGGTCCCTCTTCCAACCCGCGTTATCCCATCCATCTGCTGCAGGGCTGGATGCACCGCACCTGGTGGCATCTTCTCGATTCGCTCGCTCGACGTGCCGCAGGCACGCCTGCGCCGGCGAATCCTGGATGAACAGTGCGGGCTCATGGAATGACCGTTCCGCCTTTACGTTACTTAAGGTCCGTGCGGGAACCATTTTCCCCAGCCTCCGTACAATCTACCGTCTGGCCCAATAGTGGGTCCCGCGGGGATGGTGCGGCTGGGCGGAGTGATCTCGAAGGATTGGAAGAGGAGATGATGCGAAACAACTGGAAAGCAGCGGCATGGCTCACGGCGATCCTGGTCCTCGCCGGCGGCTGCGGCCGTTTCGGCGGCGCGACCGACAAGCCCAAGGTCAAGGGCTTCGGCCAGGGGGAGGACAGGAAGGAAGAGGCCGTCCCCGTGGAGGTCGTCACCCTCTCCCGCGGCCCCATCGAGGCCGTATTGCGTCTCTCCAGCAACCTGGAGGCCGAACGCGCCGTCACCGTCTACGCCCAGGCACCCCGCCTGGTGCGCCGGCTCCTGGTGGAGGAGGGGGACGCCGTCCGGAAAGGTCAGCTCCTGATTCGTCTCCAGGACGACGAGCAGCGCCTGGCCCTCCAGAAGGCCGAGAGCCAGTACCGCCAGGCCAAGGAGGAGTTCGAGCGCCAACAGAAGCTCTACGACCAGGAGCTGGTGGCCGAGCAGGTCTACATCGATGCCCGCCACGCCCTGGACCAGGCCAAGGTGGCCTACGAGGAGGCCCGCCAGGCCCTCTCCTACACGGAGGTTCGGGCGCCCATCTCCGGGATCGTCACGGAGCGACTCGTCAACCTTGGAGACTCGGTTACCATCAACCAGGCCCTGTTCAAGATCGTCGACTTCGACTCCATCGTCGCCCGGGTCTACGCGCCGGAGAAGGACCTCCGCCGACTGGCCGTCGGCCAGCCGGCCCGGATCTTCGCCGCGGCCCTCGGCGAGGCGCCCCTGGCCGGCAAGGTGCTCCGCATCTCCCCCGTCGTCGACCCCAAGACCGGCACCATCAAGGTCACCGTCGCCGTCCCCAACCAGCCGGGGCTGCGGCCCGGCCTCTTCGTCGACGTGGAGCTGGTCACCGACGTGCACCCCGACGCGATCCTGATCCCCAAACGTGCCCTGGTCTATGACAACGACCAGGTCTTCGCCTTCCGCGTGGGCAAGGACCACCGCGCCCACCGGACCGAGGTCAAGATTCTGCTGCAAACCTCCGACACGGTGGAGCCGGCCGGCGGCTTCGACGCCGGTGACGTCCTGGTGGTGGCCGGCCAGGCCGGCCTCAAGGACGGCACCCTGGTCCGTCTGCCCGGCGAGCCCGAGCCGACGCCGGAGGCGTCCAATGGGGGCGGCGCGGAGAAGGACCAGGAAGGTCCCCGCCGTGGTGCCAAGAGGGGGCGGCGCCCGTGACCCCGAGCGAAGGCCGGGCCAGCTTCGTCACTTCACGGCCCGTGGCCGTGCTGATGGTCGTCATCGCAGCCCTGGTATTCGGCTTCTTCTCCTACGGCCGCCTCCCGGTCACGCTGATGCCACAGCTCAACTACCCGACCCTGACCGTCCGCACGGAGTACCCCGGTGCGGCCCCCGAGGAGGTGGAGAACGATGTCACCCGCCCCATCGAAGAGGCCCTCGGCATCATCGGCGGGCTCCGCCGGGTCTCCTCGGTCAGCCGGGCCGGTCTCTCCGACGTCGTTCTCGAGTTCTCGTGGGACACCAAGATGGAGACGGCCATCCAGGACACCCTGGAGAAACTGGACCTGGTCTTTCTCCCCGAGGACACCGAGCGGCCGTTGGTGCTGCGCTTCGACCCCTCCCTGGACCCCGTCATGGAGCTCTCCCTGGCCGGTGAGGACGCACGCTTTCAGGGAGAGGAGGGTTTGCGCCGCCTGCGGCGGGTCGCCGAGCTGGAGGTCAAACGCGCCCTGGAGCCCATCAAGGGCGTCGCCGCCGTGCGGGTCCGGGGCGGCCTCGAGGAGCAGATCGAGGTTTCTCTGAACGCAAACGCCCTGGAACGGGCCGGCATCTCCATCCAGGAGGTCATGACCCGCCTTCGCCAGGAGAACGTCAACGTCGCCGGCGGCACCCTCAAGGAGGGCCGCACCGAGTACATGGTCCGCACCCTCAACGAGTACACGAGCCTGGACCAGATCGCCAGAACGGTGATCCGGCGCATCGGGGACCGGGAGGTCCGCCTGGCCGACCTCGGCACGGTGCGGTGGGGCCATGCCGACCGGAAGATGATCACGCGCGTCGACGGCGTCGAGGCCGTCATGCTCGACGTCTACAAGGAGGCTGACGCCAACATGGTGGCCATGGCGCGCCGTGTCCGGGCCAAGCTGGGCGAGCTGGATCCCGCGAGGATTCGGGCGGAGGCCAGGCGGCTGGCCGCCGGCGGTCCGGCCGCCGGCGCCAGGGGACGGCGCCGCGGCGGCCACGGCCGCCCCGGGATGGCCCCCGGCGGAAGACGGGGCGGCTCGCGGGCCAAGCCCACCGGTCTGGCCGTGCGGCTCTTCACCGACGATGGCGTGCTGATCGGCATTTCGGCAGACCGCTCGGTCTTCATCGCCAACGCCGTCAACGAGGTCCGCAACACGGCCATCTACGGCGGCCTGCTGGCCATCCTCGTGCTCTTCCTCTTCCTCAAGGACGTCCGCTCGACGGCCATCATCGCCCTGTCCATCCCCATCTCCCTGCTCGTGACCTTCGCCCCACTCAACATGATGGGCGTCAGCCTCAACATCATGTCCCTGGGCGGCCTGGCACTGGGCGTCGGCATGCTCGTGGACTCGTCCATCGTCGTGCTGGAGTCCATCGCCCGCTGCCGCGAGGAGGGCGACAGCATCGTCGCCTCGGCCGTGCGGGGAACCGCCGAGGTCCGGAACGCCGTCGCCGCCTCCACCCTGACCTCCATCGCGGTCTTCTTCCCCATGGTCTTCGTCGAGGGTGTGGCGGGGCAGGCCTTCGGCGATCTGGGCATGGCCGTCGTCATCTCCCTGCTGGCCTCCCTCGTGGTCGCCATCCTGCTCATCCCCATGCTGGCCAGCCGCCGGGGGCTGGACCTGGAAGCCATCACGACGGCCCCCGCCCTCCGCCGTTTCGCCGCCTGGGAGGCCTTCCGGCGGGATTTTGTTTCCTGGCCGGTGTGGCTCCGTTGGCCCGGCCTCCTCTACCTGGCGCCCCGCTTCCTCCTCGGCGCGGCGCTCGAGCTCCTGGGCAAGGCGGCGTTGCTCTTCCTGGCCGGCGTCTTCCTCGCCTGGCGCCGGGTCATCGGGCCCGTGGTGATCGGCGCCCTACGGTTGATCACCCGCCCCCTCCTGGCCGCCAGCACGGGATCCCTCGAGGCGATCCAGCGGGCTTACCCCAGGGGAATCCGCTGGGCCCTGGAACACCCCCTCGCCATCCTGGCCGTTGCCCTGGCCGCCCTCGTCGGGACCGTCCTCTCCCTGCGAGGGTTGGACAGCGAGCTCCTGCCGACGGTCCACCAGGGCGAGTTCACCGTCGAGGTAACCTTGCCCGTGGGCACGCCCCTTGAGGAAACCAACGCCATGCTCCGCCCCGTCGAACAGGCCATCCTGGCCAGACGGGAGCACATCAAGCGGCTCCTGCTGACCGTCGGCTACGACCCGACCAATATCCAGCGCTCCGACGAGGGTGAGAACACCGCCCGCTTCAAGGTCATCCTGGACGACGCCGATCCCACTCTTGAAACCGCCGTCGCTGACCGCATCCGCGCCCTGGTGGCCGACGTGCCGGACGCCGAGGCCCGCGTCGTCCGGCCCGTCCTCTTCTCCTTCCGCACGCCCATCGAGGTCGACGTCTACGGCCACGACCTGATCCGGCTTCAGCGGACGGCCGAGCGCGTACGCCAGCTGATGTCCCGTCTGCCCGAGCTGAGAGACGTGGAGACGACCCAGCGCAAGGGCGCCCCCGAGGTCCAGATCGTCTACGACCGCGACCGGCTGATCCGGGCCGGTCTGGACATCGAGCAGGTGGCCCAGGAGGTGCAGGCCGCCGTCAAGGGGAACGAGGCCACCCGCTTCAATCTGACCGACCGGCGGGTGCCCATCGTCGTTCGCTACGCCCTTCCCTTCCGGCGCACCGTCGAGGACATCCGCCGGATCATCGTCAACCCCGGCGGTACCCGGCCCATCCCCCTGTCGGCCGTGGCCAAGGTGGTGGTCGCCGAGGGCCCCAGCGAGGTCCGGCGCGTCGACGGCCGGCGGGTGGCCATGGTGACGGCCAACATCGCCTCCGGCTCCCTGGGAAACGCCGTCGCACGCATCCGCCAGGTCCTCTCCAGCAAGATGGAGTGGTCCCCCGAGATGACCTTCTTCATCGCCGGCCAGTCCGAGGAGTGGGCCCGGAGCCGCAAGAGCCTCCTTCTTGCCCTGGCCCTGGCCATCTTCCTGGTCTACGCCATCATGGCCGCCCAGTTTGAGTCGCTGCTCCAGCCACTGATCATCATGCTTGCCATCCCCCTGGCCTTCTTCGGATCGGCCCTGGCCCTGCATCTGTTGCACATCAGCCTGTCCGTGGTGGTCTTCCTGGGGATGATCATGTTGGCCGGTATCGTCGTCAACAACGCCATTGTCCTCGTGGACTACATCAACGTCCTGCGGGGCCGCGGCATCCCCCGGGACGAGGCCATCGTCACGGCGGGCTCGGTGCGCCTGCGGCCCATCCTGATGACCACGGCCACCACGGTCCTGGGCCTCCTGCCCATGGCCATGGGCTTCGGTGACGGCGCCGAGCTACGTTCTCCCATGGCCGTCACCGTCATCGCCGGCCTCCTGACCTCGACCCTGCTGACCCTGGTGGTCGTCCCCTCTTTCTACCAGGTCCTCGAGCGGGGCGCCGATCGGTTCCGCCGTCCCGCCACCGCTGTTCCCGAGGCCGAGCTCTCCCGGGAGGTCCGCCACTGATGCGGCGCCGCCCCGTGGAGGAGCTCCTCCCGCGCTTCTCCCTGGGACGGCCCGTCGCCGTTCTGGTGCTCCTGGCGTCCATCGTCGTCGTGGGGCTGGTCGCCACCATGAGCATACCCCTGGAGCTGGTGCCCTCGGGCTTTTCCAACCCCTTCCTCATGGTCCGGATCCCCTGGCGCGATGCTCCCCCCCGCGAGGTGCTGGACAAGGTCGTCATCCCCCTGGAAGACGAGCTCTCGACGGTGCGCAACCTGGACCGCATGAGCTCCATGGCCACCTCGGGATTCGCGCGCGTCTTCCTCAACTTCAAGCCGGGCACGGACATGGACGTTGCCTACCGGGAGGTCCGCGACCGCATCCAGCGCGCCCGGGCCAGCCTCCCCTCGGACGCCGACCGCATCTACATCCGCAAGCAGGATGAGGCCAGCATCCCCGTCTACGTGCTGGGACTGGCCATCGACCCCGGCGTGACGGACCCCTGGAACCTCGTGCAGAACGAGGTCATGCTTCGGCTCGAGCGCCTCGACGGCGTCGCCTTCGTCGAGGCCCGCGGCCTCCAGGAGAAGGAGATCCTGATCGAGCTCGACCGTGCCCGAACCGACGCCTCGGGGCTCAACATCTACACGGTGGCCCAGCAACTGCGCCGCGACAACTTCACCATGTCCTCGGGCGAGGTTTACTGGGGCAACACCAAGCTGCTCCTGCGCTCCGTGGCGCGCTACAAGAACCTGGACGAGTTGCGAAGCCGGATCATCGCCCGCAACGTGCGCCTCGGGGACATCGCCACCATCAGCTACAAGGAGCCCGACCAGCGCTGGGTCGTGCGCGTCAACTCCAAGCCCGCCGTCGCCCTCAACGTCCTCAAGGAGGGCCAGGCCAACGCCCTGGCCGTCTGCGACCGGATCAACGCCGAGGTGGCCAAGATGCAGGCCAATCCACGGCTCCAGCTGATCGAGATGGCCCCCATCTTCGACCAGGGGAAGGTCATCCGGGAATCGCTGGACACCCTGCTCCAGAGCGGCAAGATCGGCGCCCTCTTCGCCATCGCCGTGCTCTTCTTCTTCCTCCGGCGCGTGCGGCTGACGCTGATCATCACCCTCTCCATCCCCCTCTCGATCCTGATCGCCATCACGGTCATGTACTTCGCCGGCGAGACCCTGAACATCCTCTCCCTGCTGGGCCTGATGATCTCGGTCGGGCTCCTGGTGGACAACGCCGTCGTCGTCGCCGAAAACATCCACCGGCTCCACACGGAGGGGTTGCCCCGCCGGCGGGCCGCCGTCCGGGGCGCCGCCGAGATCGCCCTGGCCGTCACCATGGCCACCCTGACGACCATCATTGTCTTCCTGCCCGTCTCCCTGGTGAAGGGCCAGGCCCAGTTCTTCCTGCTGCGCCTGTCCATCCCCATCTCCGTCTCCCTGCTGGGCTCCCTGGCCGTGGCCGGCATCGTCGTACCCCTTGGCGTCTTCCTGACCCTGCGAGGCGGCGGGCGCGGCGCCCGGAGGCCGTGGCCGCCGTGGGTACGGTTCACCGACGCCATCCGCTGGCTCTACGAGCAGAGCTTCGGACGGCTCAACGAGCTGTACAACCGCCTCCTCGCTGTCTTCCTCCGCCACCGCCTGGATCTCGTGGTCCTGCTCGCCGTCGTCCTCGCGGCCACCGCCGGGATCGCCTTCCACAAGGTCAAGATCGTCGAGACCCAGGAGGAGGAGCGGTCGGGTTTCGACGTCAGCGTGCGGTTGCCCCAGGCGACGACCCTGGACGACGCCAAGGTGTTCTTCCGGAGGTGCGAGAAGATCGTCGAAGCCCACAAGGCCGAGCTGGACCTTTCCGGTTACTTTGTCTTCCACGTGGCCACCCACGGGAGGATCCAGGGGTGGTTCAACAACCCGCGGACCAAGCCCAAGCTGACACCTCGCATGGCCACCGAGCGACTCCTCGAGCTCCTTCCGAAAAAGCCCGGCGTGCGTTACCTGACGGGCCAGCAGAGCGAACGTCAGACCCAGGCCAAGCGGAGCCAGTACACCGTGACCCTCTACGGCCAGGACCCGGACCGCCTGGAGGACGCGGCCAAGGGTGTCGAGGAGCTCCTGGCCAAGGTGCCCGGCGTCCTCGGGCTCCTGAGCTCCGGCGATCCGGCGCCCAACGAGCTGGAGCTCGTCGTCGACCGGCGGCGTGCCCAGGAGCTCGGCGTCAACCCCTCGGTCATCGCGGGCCTGGTCGGCTTCTCCCTGCGCGGGCAACAGCTGCGCTACTTCCGGACCAAGGAGCGGGATATCCCCGTGCGCGTCCGGTTCCGGGAGGCCGACCGGGAGACCCTGGCCCAACTCCGGAGCTTCCAGGTCCCGACGGGCGATGGGAGCTTCGTCGGACTGGACACCCTGACCTCCATCCGCTTCGGCCAGGGGGCCCAGTACATCCGCCGGCAGGACAAGCGGATCGCCCGCACCATCACCCTGGAGCTGGTGGAGGGCCAGGAACGCGAGGCCCGGAAGAACCTCCTCCGGGTCGTCTCGCGCCTCCAGCTCCCCGAGGGGATCAGCGCCAGTGCGCCCGCCGCCGACGCCGGCAACGAGGACATCAAGGCTCTCCAGTTCGCCGGAGCTCTCTCCATCGTGTTCATCTACCTGCTGATGGGCTTTCTCTTCGAGAGCTTCATCCTGCCCCTCTCCGTCATCCTGACCATCCCCCTGGCCTTCATCGGCGTCGGCTGGATCCACTACGTCTACGGCCTGGACATCGACTTCCTCGGCGTCGTCGGTGGCGTGCTCCTGATCGGCGTCGTCGTCAACAACGGCATCGTCCTGATCGACGCCGTCAACCAACTCCGGGAGGATGGTATGGATCGGACCCGGGCCATCCTGACGGCCGCCCGCCGACGCTTCCGGCCCATCATGATGACGGCCCTGACCACCATCTTCGGCCTGATCCCCGTCACCTTCGCCGGCACCTCCTCCATCGGCCTCAGCTACACCAGCTTCGGCCTGACCCTGATCGGTGGCCTGACCACCGCCACCCTCCTGACCCTCCTCGTGGTCCCCATCTTCTACACCCTCTTCGACGACGCCCGCGAGACGACCTCCGCCACCGTCAAGCGCGCGTTGCATGGGGGCGCCGCCACGCCACATCCCCACCCGCCGGAAGAAGGCCGCGCCTGACGGACCGGGTGGCCTCGCCGGATTCCACTCCCTTGGCGGAACGCCGAACCCGACACCTTTCCACACTTCTCCCGGATCGAGTCATGGCCACGGGGAGGGATCGGATTCTCCCCGGGAAGGCTTGTGTCTGCTGGAGGATGAGCGGTATAGTGCTCGTAGCGAATCTCAAGGAGGAGAACCTCGATGAAACGCTCCTGTATCGTCCTGGCCTTCTTGCTGATGCTCGGTCCGGCGTGCTCTCCGAGCGGCGCAAAGGATTCGGAGAACGGCGTGGGAACCGGCGGTTCGGCGTCGGCGGCCACTCTGCCGGCGTCTGCAGGGGGCTCCGGAGGCCGTGCGGCCGACGGGCCCACCATCCTGTACCAGCTCTCGGAGCACATCGTCAGGAGGGGGGGACTCGGCTCGAGGTGCTACTCGTTCACTTTCCTGCGCTGTCTCGATGCCGGGATCATCCGCCCCGATGGCAGCGGGAACATCGTCCTCGAACTCAAGGACAACCCCACGAGCAAGGCAAGGTCCAGGAAAAGCGACCGGTACTTCTACATCAGCACGCCGAACCCTTCGGTGAAGAAGCTCCACGGGTTCGAGATGCCCGACTGGGAGGCGCCCGGCCAGACCCTGTGGTCGGCGGCCTTCGCCGGCGGCGAGCCCGTGGCGGTCGCCCGGGATTCGGGGGGCCGCTTCCCCGGCGGACTGGCCGTCTCCCCTGGGAACCGGTACCTGGTGTACCCCATGGCCGCGAGGACAAAGCGGCGCCCGAGGCCGAATGAGCCGGTTGTGTTCGGGAAGTTCGATCCGTTCTCCACGGACTCCAGCCTGGTGATCGTCGATCTGGCGAGCGGCAGGAAGACCACCGTCCTGGCCAGCGCGTACAACCGCCAGCTCTTCGCCAGCTTCGCGGACTTCTCCCCCAACGGGAATGCCTTCTACACCATCGCCAGGGCAGGAAGCGGTTTTCGTTTCGTCAGGATCTCCCTCGGAGACGGGAAGGTGGAGGACTTCGCCACCGCCTTTCCCCGCTTCGACCGGGGCTCGGTGCACTGGGACAAGCTCTTCCCGCGGGCGAATGACTTCGCCTGGGCCTCGTTCACCATCTCACCCGACGAGACGCGGCTGATCGCCACGAAGGACGCGTACGGGAAAGGCAGCATCAGCTCCTGCAGTTGCGACGCCTACCACACGCTGTGGGTGTTCGCTCTCAGCGGGGGTGCCACACGGGTCTACCGCAAGCGCCGGGGCTACGTGAGCGACGCCGAGTGGAGGGGCGACAGTTCCAGCTTCGCCCTTGCCCTGGTTGGGCACGGCGGTTGCTACCCCGAGTACCTGGATTCCACCATCAAGACCTTCGATCGTGACGGCCGTCCGCTGACCACCCTGGTCTCCGAACCGAAGAGCAAGATCACGACCATCGGCTGGTCGCCCACCGGCCGTCTGATCGCGTACGACGTCTACGGCACGGACTTCATCGGGCGGCTGAAGACCGTGAACACGTCCACGAAACGGGTGAGGGAGCTCGTCAACACGCTGGACCTGGGCCACGGGGTGAGCCGGACGCATCCGGTCACCCTGCTCTTTTCGGCCTGGGTGGTTCCCGCCCGGTAGCTGGTCCCGGGGATTCGTCCGCGGCGCATCCTGCCGCGAACGGAGTCGGCGCACCGCAAGCCGGCGGCCAGGGGGGTCGGAGGCCCGTGCAGGGAGCGAGGAAGCCTGCCGCCAGCCCGGCCTCCTCCGGCCCCCTCGCCCGCCGCGAGGCACCACGTCACGGGCTCTTCCGGCCCGTGATGCCGGGGGCGCCGGACAGGGGAGGTTTCACCCTTCGGCCTCCAGGCTGTGGATGCTGGCCTCGGCGCCGAGGACCAGGAGGTGGTCGCCCTCCTGGATGACGTAGGCGGCGTCGGGAACCCGGTCGACGATCTCGTCGGAGCTGCCGGCGTGGTGCTTGACCAGCAGGACCGTCAGCCCGAAGCGGCGCCGGATGTCCAGATCGCCGAGGCTCCTGCCGGTGAACGAAGGTGGCGCCGGCAGCTCCGCCAGGGCGATGCCTTCCAGCCCAGGAAGCGCCTGGAGATGCTCGCCGTTGGCGACGGTGAGGGCCATGGTCGTGGCCATCTCGCGCTTGAGGAGCTCGGCGTTGTAGCGGGAGATGACGTCCTCCGGCCACAGGCTGCCAATGGGGACGCCGTCCTCGTTCAGCACCGGACAGCTGTGATGGTAACCGCCGAAGCGCCGCATGGCCTCGTCGAGGGGATCGTGTGGCCAGAAGCTGGGGAACCCTGCTTCCCGCATCATATCGCCGGCGATCACCAGGCTGCCCAGCTCGGCAAGATCCCCCATGATGGGACGGATCTCGTCGATGGTGATGACCCCCAGCAGGCGATCATCCTCGCCGGTGACGAAGACGCTGTCCCCGGGCTGTTCCATGAAGCGGGAGATGACCCGCATGACGGGTTCCGCCGGCCCGATGGTCTCGAACGCCTCCCGCATGACATCGGCCACCCGGACGTTGCGCAGGACGTTGACCGTCTGGCCGCCCCGGATGTCGATGCCCCGCCGGAGGAGCTTGAGGGTGTAGATCGAGGCCCGCCGGAGCTGGGTGGCCAGGAGGGTGGCGATGATGCAGGTGACCATCAGCGGCAGGATGATCTTGTAGTCGTTGGTCAGCTCGAAGATGATCAGGATCGCCGTGATGGGGGCGTGGGTTCCAGCGCCGACCACCGCCCCCATACCCACCAGGGCGTAGGCGCCGGGGCCACCGGTCATCCCGGGCCACGTGGCGTGGACCACCGTTCCCACCGCACCCCCCAGCATGGCTCCGATGAACAGGGAGGGCGCGAAGATCCCGCCCGAGCCTCCCGAGCCGATGGTCAGGGAGACCGCGACGATCTTGACCAGAGCCAGGGCCAGCAACACGTGGAGGACCACGTTACCCTGGAGCGCCTCGTTGATGGCCTCGTACCCGACGCCGAGGACCTCGGGATACCACAGGGCCATGCCACCGATCATCAGACCACCGAGGACCGGCTTGAAAGGCTCCGGAAGACGGAGACGGTCGAAGAGATCCTCGGCCCCGTAGAGGGTGGTGGTGAACAGCAGGGCGGCCAGACCGGCCAGGATTCCCAGAACGGCGTAGGCCAGCAGCTCCAGGGGGCTGGTCATGGTGTAGGCCGGCACTTCGAAGGCCGGGAAATCGCCGAGGAAATGGCGGCTGACCACCGTGGCCGCCACCGAGGAGATGACGATGGGCGAGAATTGGGTGACGCCGAAGTCGCCCAGGATGACCTCGACGGAGAACAGGGCGCCGGCGACGGGGGCGTTGAAGGTGGCCGCGATGCCGGCGGCGGCGCCGCAACCGACCAGGGTCCTCAGGCGCCGTTCCCCAACGCCCAGCCACTGGCCGATGGTCGAGCCGATGGCCGAGCCGATCTGGACGATGGGTCCCTCGCGGCCCACCGATCCTCCGGAAGCGATGCAGACGCCCGACGCCAGCATCTTGGCCACGACGACGCGCGGACGGATGCGGCCCCCGTGCAGCGCGACGGATTCCATGACCTCTGGAACGCCGTGGCCCTTGGCCTCCCGGGCGAAGTAGTGGATGATCACGCCGACGATCAACCCCCCGGCGGCCGGCGCCAGGATCTTCCACCAGACGGGCAGGCCCCGGATGTAGGCCAGGCTGTACTCGCCCATGTCCCAGAAGAGCACCTGGCCGATGCGGATCAGCTCCCGGAAGGCGACCGCCCCGACCCCCCCGAGCAGACCGATCCCGATGGAGACCAGGACCATGTACATCTGCTCCGTGCGGCGGAGGCTCACGTGCAGCTCCCGCGCCAGCTCCAGCCCACGAGAGACGAACCCGGGAATCACCGTGTCCACATTGTAGCCTCTACGACCCGTCACCGCGGAGGAATCCCGGATGCCGGCAATCCGCCCACATTCCCGCAGGGATCCGGTGCGCCCTTCTTCACGGGGAGATCCCAGCCGTCGTCACCGCCATGGTTGGGAGATCGGGTGTTTGGCAACGGTGAAGGCCGGGGTGACGTAGCGGAGCCAGGCGCGCTGCCGTTCGGTGACGGTGCCCGCGCCCAGCTGCACGGCCAGGAGGACCGCCGTCAAAAGAATCGTCCCAACGGCCTCCCGGCCCCTTGGACGATCTTCCCAGCGAGCGAAGACGATGCCCAGGGCCAACAGCCAGACCGCCACAGCGATGGCCATGGTCACTGCCGCGCCCACGGGGCCGTGTGCACCCGGCGGGCCGTTCCACAGGCCGTGCCCAAGGGCCGGGATCACCCATCCCCGAAGGGTCGAGGCCGTCCAGACTCCGTCGATGGCGAAGGGCGGAACCAGCCGGCCCGCCAGCGCCACCATGGCCGAGGGCAACAGTGCGCCCGCCACCCACCAGCGAACGGCCCGCCCCTCAAGGTAACCCATCCCCAGCACGGCCAGGGGCAGACCCAGGACCAGATACCGGGGCCCGAAGGAGGCGCCGCCGGCCCACTCCCGGTAGGCGGACATGACCACGGGAAGGAGCCAGGCGGCACTGGCGAGCACCAGGGCCATCCGTCGTTGTCCCCTCCGCCACGCGGCCACGGGGGCCGCCATCACCGGCAGCAGCACGGGAAACAGGAAGAAGAGCCCCAGGAGGGGCGAGACCAGTAGGCCCACCAGCCCCATGGGCCGGGGGAGGGAGAAGCCGAAGAAGGTCTGGGCAGCCAGCCGCTGGTAGCGGGGAAGCGCCTCCATCCGGCTGGAGAGGGTCAGGGCCGAGCCGAAGCAGGCGTGGTTGTAGGCCGCCAGGGCCGCCAGGGGCAGGAGACCGCCCACCGCCAGGCGGGCCAGCCGGCGCCAGTCCCCCCAGCCGGCGGCCAGGCCGAGCACCGCTCCGATCAGGGCCGCCGGGTATTCCGAGACCGCGGCCAGGGCGATCAGGAAGCCGGCCGCCACCTCGCCCCGGGCTCCAAAACGCTGCCCGGGCCCCAGGAGGAGCCACGCGGCAACCAGCAGGAGACTGCCCGTCCAGGCGTGGGAGAAGAAGGTTCCGGCGTACACGCCGAAGACGCTCGCAAAGAGCAGGATGAAAACGAGCTCGCTCCCACCGACCCGGCCGTCCCTCAACCCGCCAGCCCAGCCAGCCACCAGTGCCGCCGCCAGCAGGGACATGCCTGAGACCAGCACGACGCGCGAAACGTACTGCTCCAGCTCGATCGAGGCGTCGGGATTCACCAGGTGCACCGCGGCAATCACGGGCACCGCCGCCCAGATCAGGCCCGGCGCCTTGTTGGAGTAGTGCCGCCCCTCGAACACCGAGACATCGTCGAGGCTTCCCCTGGCCGCCAGCTCCCGGTCGATCTCGAAGTTCCCCCGCGTGACGAAGGCATGGGCCGCGAACACCCGTGACGCCTCGTTGGGCGAGAGAAACCCCGGCCACACCGAGGAGAGCACCACAAGTTGAACGGCGGCCAGTCCAAGCAGGACCATGGAGCGTCGGTATCGTTGCCTGCTGTCCACGTTGGTCGGGATCATACCATCGGGTTGTGGCGCGCGGCGCCACGCCATGCAACCAAGAGCGGCCAGGCGGTATGGGCCGCCTGGCCGCAGCTCAAGATCTCATCCTGCGTGCCGTCTACGGCGTTCGCCGCCACAGCAGGAAACCGCCCGCTACCATGAGCAAGCAGATGAAGACGACCAGTCCCCTCCCCGACGTGGCCGGAATCGGCTCTACACGTGCGGGGGGGGTCGGCGTGGGACCGATCCCGGTAATCTCGCCGAACACCGCCAGACCGGCCATGGAGCTGCCGACGATCCCCGCGTTGAAATGGATGACCTGGTTCCCCGAAGCGATGTCGACTCGATAGATGTCTCCCGTGAAGATGTCACCCGTCCAGAACGTGGCGTCGTCGGGGTCCAGGTTCAGTGCGAATAGGAACGAGGAAGCCGGCGTGAAGCCAGAGGCCGGGTAGGTCTGGATCGAACTGCCGGACTGGTTCAGACGGACCACCTGGCTCTGGCACGCAACCAGCATCTCGCCGTTGGGCCGAAGACGGAGGGCGAAGCACGAGCCCGGCAAACCACTGGCGAAGTCGGGCAGCTGGGTCGAGGTGCAGACGTCGTACCGCTTGACCAGTGTGCCCTCGCTTGTGTAGTACATGGTGCATCCGTCGGGGCCAAGCTCGATCCAGTCGGTTCCCCGGGAGTCCACCGCCGGGCTCCACGAACCCAGAAAGGCCCCGGCAGTATCGAACTCAAGGATGTCGGCACTCCCGTCGGCCTGGCCGACGAACACATGACCGGCAAAGTCGAAGACGCACGACTCGGGATTCTGATTGAAGCCCGAGCCCCAGGATGGGACCAGGAGATCGCCATCGGCATCGAACTTGCTCATGCTGTTGGCCGAGAAGTTCGTCGCGTAGAGGTTCCCCAAGTTGTCGAAACACATTCCGGTCTGCTCGCTGGAGCCGGTCGTGTTGTCCAGGACCTGCACCAGGGTGCCGTCTGGTTTGAAATGCTTGATCTGTCCCCCGCCGACGCCGGCGAACACGTCTCCCGTGACGTACGGTGTCCCACCCAACGCCGGCGACGCAAACAGCAGCACCGTGCATACAACGAAGATCCCGGCTCCTCCCATTCGATTGGCAACTCGTTCCATTGTCGTAGCCATGCTCGCCTCCTCTCCGACAACTCAGTCCCCGGCATTCGCATGCGGATCACACGAGCACCAGCTCACCGATTGATTGTCCCTGTGAAGAGAAACCGATAACACCCTACCATACTTGGGGAAACCGCCGTCAATGGTGAGACCGGGACACCTTTCCTGCGCCCGGACAGCAGCGGCGCGTGTTCAACCACCAAGGGTCATAACGATTCTCCCCCTTTCATCCGGCCTCGAAGACTGTTGTGCCGGGGAGAAGGTAAGGCTCGCCGACCGTTTCCTCCGTTGACTCTTCACCTTGGTCCTTCCATAGTGGGCCTGCGGGGACCCAGTCCTCCCCTGCGGAAGCGAGGTGACGCCATGAGCTCCATCGACGGCTTCGACCATCCACTGGCCGGCCGCTACGCCTCCCCCGAGATGCTGAGCCTCTTCTCCCCCCAGCGGCGCTACACGACCTGGCGACGGCTCTGGCTGGCCCTGGCCGAGAGCGAGCGCGAGCTGGGTCTTGAGATCCCAGCCGAGGCCATCGAGCAGATGCGCGCCAACCTGGAGGTGACCGGGGAGGACCTGGAACGTGTGGCCGCTTACGAGAAGGAGACCCGCCACGACGTCATGGCCCACCTGCACGCCTTCGCCGACCGGGCCCCGGCGGCCCGTCCCTGGCTCCACCTAGGGGCCACCTCGGCCTTCGTCGGTGACAACGCCGATCTGATCCTGACGGCCGAGGCCATGGACCTGGTGGAACACCGTCTCCTGGGCGTCATCTCCTCCCTGACGGAGTTCGCCCGGCGGTGGGCCGACGAGCCCTGCCTGGGCCACACCCACTTCCAGCCGGCCCAACCGACGACCGTCGGCAAGCGGGCCACCCTCTGGCTCCAGGATCTTCTTCTGGACCTGGAGCGCCTGCGCTTCGAGCGGGGCCGCCTCAGGCTGCGGGGCGCCAAGGGGACGACGGGAACCCAGGCGACCTTCCTCGAGCTCTTCGGCGGCGACCAGGGAAAGGTCGTCGAGCTGGACCGCATGGTGGCCGCCAGGCTCGGCTTCTCCGGGACCTACGCCGTCACGGGCCAGACCTACCCTCGGAAAGTCGACGCCTTCGTCCTGGACGCCCTTTCGGGGCTCGGCCAGTCGGCGGCAAAGATGGCGACGGACATCCGCCTCCTCGCCCGGCTCAAGGAGCTCCGCGAGCCCATGGCCCGGGGCCAGGTGGGATCCTCGGCCATGCCCTACAAGGCCAACCCCATGCGCTCCGAGCGCGTCACCTCCCTGGCGCGCTGGCTGATGGCCATGGCAGCCAACCCGGCCCATACGGCGGCCGCCCAGTGGCTCGAGCGGAGCCTCGACGACTCGGCGAACCGGCGGATGGCCCTGCCCGAGGCCTTCCTGACGGCGGACGCCATCTTGCGGATCCTCCACAACCTGGCGGGCGGACTGGTCGTCTTCCCGGCCATGATCCGCCGGAACCTGGAGGCCGAGCTGCCCTTCATGGCCTCCGAGGCGATCCTCATGGAGGCCGTGCAACGGGGCGGCGACCGTCAGGCCGTCCACGAGCGGCTCCGTGTCCACGCCCGGGCAGCGTCCGAAGCCATCCTGACCCAGGGCCGCGAGAACCCCTACCTGGAGTTTGTCGCCGCGGACCCCGCCATCCCGCTGGGTGCAGAAGAGCTGCAAGCCCTCCTGGATCCAACACGCTTCATCGGCCGCGCGCCCGCCCAGGTCCGCGAGTTTCTCGATCGGCAGGTCGCGCCCATCCTTCAGGAGGCCGGAGAGCTTCCCGAGGCCCGCGACCTGGACGTCTGATACCTCCGGATCGATCCAGGACGGCGGCCAACAGCGGCTTCTGAGCTAAAATAGGCCCATGATCCGGAGGGTCGCCCTTTCCTCCTGCCTCCTGCTGGTCCTGGCAGCAGGGTGTGCCCACCGGGGGCTGGAATCCTCGGTGGAGCCGGTTGAAAAGGGCTGGACCCAGAAGGGTCTGGCCTCCTGGTACGGCAAGCCCTACCACGGGCGCAGGGCGGCCTCGGGCGAGATCTACAACATGCACGAGATGACCGCCGCCCACCGGACCCTGCCCTTCGGCACGTGGGTCCGTGTGACGCGCCGGGATACGGGCGACAGCGTGGTCGTCCGGATCAACGACCGGGGCCCCTTCGTCAAGGGGCGGATCATCGACCTCTCCTACGCGGCGGCAAAGAAGATCGGGCTCGTGCGCGACGGGGTCGCCCCCGTGCGGCTCAAGGTCGTCGGCCGGGGAGAGTCTTCCGGGAAGGCCGGAAAGCGCCATGGGGAGTCCCGGGGCTGCTTCTGGGTCCAGGTTGGCGCCTTTGCCGATCCCGCCAATGCCCAACGGGTCCGCGACCGCCTCGTTTCCGAGGGGGAACACGCCGTCATCGTCGAGGGCCCCGGCGGAACCCACCGGGTCCGCGTCGGCCCCTTCAGCGACGAGAAAAAGGCGAAGAAGGCCTGGAAACGCTTACGCCATGACTGGCCTTCCTCGGCACTCCTGCGCTGCGGCTGAGAACCTACCCAGGGGGCTTCCCTTCCGAGAAGCCCCCTCCCGGATCATCCTTCCCGCGGAGACTCCCTCAGGGCAGGCGGACTCCCATCCCCTTGTGGATTTTGGACGCGTTGCCCCTGATGACCGAGCAGATGGTTAGCTTTTCCTTGACACGGTCGGCGCGAATCCGGGCCACCTCGGTGACCTCCTCATCGAGAACCTCTCCCGTGTCGGGATCGCGGATGATCTCTGACTCCCCGATGACGAACTCCTGCCCCGGCTGCACGCCCTCACGGGAGCCGCGGTTGATGTAGACCTTGCCGCCCTTGGTCAGGACGACCGAGCCCGTCCACGGAATGTGGGGAAGCTGGGAGATCAGGAACTGGACGGCCTGGGCGCAGGCAGCCTCCACGGCCTTGCCGACGTTGTCCTTCTTGTGGCCGCCGAAGGCGGCTCCCCAGCTGCCGGTGTCGTAGCCGACGTGGAGGCCCCGGTCCTTGGAGGTTCCCACGACGCTCGTAGAGGCCAGGACCTGGCCCGTGGTCGAATCGACGATGTAGATGGTGGCGTTGACCTCGCCCTTCTTACCTCCGCCCCCGATGCGGAACCCGTGGATGCGGACGCCGCCGCTCCCGCCGCCCGTGTCACCCTGGACGTGGGTGATGGCCCCCTTGACCAGGAGCTGCGCCGGTGTCATCTGCCCCGTGACGGGCGCCTTCTTGCCCCCGGCCGTCCGGCCCGAGGCGGCGAAGTCCTGCTCGTTGAGGGCCTCGGCCCGCATGTCGGGCTCCCCGAGGACGATGAATCTCCCCGACTGGTTGAGCATGTCCGTCAGAATGGTGCCCCAGGCGTCTCCGATATCCCACATTCCATGCCAGCCGGCCCGATTCTCAAATTTGCTGACCGTAATGCTGTACCTCAGGCCGCCAGAGGCTTCCTCGGCACTAGCCGGCACCAGAGCCACAAGGGTGAGAAGGATGGCGACGAAGATGACAATCCGAATCCTTGGAAAACTCATACGGCGGACTCCTCTCTCGTTCATATTCTTCGGTGGTTGAGTCTACCGCCAACATGAACCCGGGGCAAGCACCAGTCGCCACCCGTCGGGACGCGGTCATGGCACGCCCCGCCCCAGGCCGGATCAAGCACCATCGGTCGGCTGCAGGGCGGACTGCGCCGCATCTGGTGCCCGTTTCTCCATTCGCTCCCTCAACGTACCGCCGGCACGCCTGCGTTCGAGAATATCCCACGCCGCCCGCTCCACGGCCCCGGGGTCGCGGCTCGGCAGCCCTCCGGGTTGGACCCGTGTCGCACGCGAGATCGCCGTCAGGCGCGGCACCTCCCGCCATTGGCGACGACGTCTGTTGAACAATCCAGGTCAGCGCGGGTAGGCGCCCGTGATGTAGGCCACGAGATCCTCGATGTCGTTGGCCTGGCGCCGGGAGACCCAGCGGATCAGATCGCCGATGGAGACCAGCCCGACGATCTCTTCCCCTTCCAGGACCGGCAGGTGCCGGCACCGCCTCCCCGTCATCACCGCCATGGCCACCTCCACCGTGGCCTCGGGATGGATGGCGACGACCTCGCGGGACATCACCTCTTCGATCTTCGTGACGGACGGATCCTTCCCCGAGTCGATGACCCGCGCGAGAATGTCCCTCTCGGTGAACATGCCGACCGGCTTGTCCTCCTCGACAACCAGCAGAGCGCCAATCTTGCGTTCATTCATTTTCCGCACGGCTTCGACCACCGAGGCCCCCGGGGAAATGGTGTGGACCTCCGACCCCTTGTGCTTGAGCAGTGCCTTGACTTGATGTTCCATTACGGCCTCCTTCCAGTCCCAATGCCGTGGGCCAATCCCATGGCGAATCACTTTCTCGATGAGCCTCAGTCTCCATCTTACATTATCCCCGGGCCGAAAATCGTCAGCCGGAGCCGCGCACCGAGGCGAAGAACCGGACGCCGGAGCCGCGCAGCCCTCCCCGGCCCGCTGCGCCGGGAGAGGCCGCCCGCCACCCTCCGGGTGCTATGCTCCCAGGCATGAATCTCCGACCTCGGGATCTGTGGCGCTGGTTGGCTGTCACGACCGTCGGCGGAGCGCTGGCACTTGGTCTCGTGGTCGATCCCCCCTGGCCCCCGACGCAACCCCGTCGACCGGCCTGGGCGGCCCACCTCTCCCCCCTTCAGCAGGCCCCACTTGCACGGGGCGAACCGGTACCCCTGATCCTCCCGGAGAAGCTGACGCCGGAGGACGCCGAAGAGCTCTTCATGGAAATCGTGTGGCAACGTCCCGACGTCGATTGGCGCCGCTCGCGGGATCTGCCTGCGGAACGCGGCCTCGGGAAAGCGGTGCTCGTCATCCCGCAGCCCGGGGGGCAACCCCCACCGCCGGGCTGGCACCGGACCTGGCGCCGGGGCTGGATCAGCATCGTGCGGCGGGAGAAACCGTGACGGGCGTTGTGGTCCCCCTCCTGGCGCTGATCTCGGGGTGGGGCTGGATCCGTCTCCTGCACACCGGGAAGGACGCTGCGAGCCGGATCTCCGGCGCCACGGTTCTGGCCGTCGTCGTCACCGGGGGATGGCTGAGCCTCCTCGATCTTGTCGGTATCCCCTGGACCCTGTCCGCCGTGGCCGTCGGATGGCTCCCCGGCCTGCTCCTGGCCCTCCTGCCCGGTCTGCAGGCGTTCGGGCAGCCGTGGCGGGCACCCCACGCCCAGGAATCCCCCGGGGGGCTCTCGCCCTGGGCCGCCATGGCTGCCGTGGGGGTCGGAGCACGGGCCGTGGCCGTCGGGGCCGTCCCCGCGTTCGGCTGGGATTTCCGCTACATCTGGGGGCTCAAGGCCCGGGTCTTCGCCATGGCCGGCGCCCACGATCTCGGCTGGCTGGCGCAGTCCTCCCACTCCTTCGCCCACCCGGACTATCCTCCACTCTGGCCCGATCTCATGGCCGCCGGCATCACCGCCGGCGCACCCGCCGGGAAGGTGGCGGCCGGGTGGGGCGCCGTTCTGGCGCTCGGGCTCGGGGCTGCCTGCTGGCGGCTCGCCCGTCCCGCCGGACGGCCGCTCGCCGCCCTGGCCGCCCTGACCGGTGCCTGGTTCCCGACGTTGTTGGCACCGCACATCTCCTACTCCGGCTCCGCCGAGCCCCTGGCCGCCTTCCTGTTCGCAGCCGCTCTGACGGCAACAGCCTGGTCCGGGCGGAACACGGGCTCCTGGCCGCTCCTGGCGGCCGCCCTTGCCGCCCTGGCGGTCACGAAGAACGAGGGAAGCGTCCTGGCCCTGCTACTGGTGGTGTGCGTTCTTCACCGGGTGGGGAAAAGGCAACGACCCTGGGTGGTGGCGGCGGCGGTGGCGCCCCTGGCACTCTGGCAGCTGACCGTGACGGCGGCCGGTATCCCACGCCTCGGGGCAGACCTCGATCCCGCGCGCATGATCTCCCGCGCGGCGGCCATGCCCGGGACCATCCTCTCCATCACAACCCCGGTCCTGCTCCTAGAAATCCTTGGAGTGGCCCTCGTCCTGACAGCGCCACGGTTTGGCGGCTCGCGCCCCCTCAAGCTGATGCTGACCCTCTGGCTGGCCGCCGTGGGGCTGGCCTATCTGAGCTCCCCCCATGACCTCCACTGGCACCTGGAAACCTCCCTCCAGCGAATCCTCGTCATTCCCCTCCCCGCCCTCCTCGCCCTGGTTCTGGGTTCTGTCTTCCGTGAGGAGCCGGAGCCGGCCTCGACGCGCCGTTGACAGCCGGCATCAAAGCCAACACAATGCCAGTTCCGCCAGCCGGGTGGAAGGAGGAAGCATGAGCGACGAGACCAAACGTCCGGTGGCCGTCATCGCTTTCGGGGGCAACGCCCTTCTGCGCCCCCAGGACCACGGTACCCAGGAGGAGCAGTTCACCCTGGCCTGGAAGGCAACCCGGTGGCTCGTGGAGATCATCCACCGCGGCTACGAGCTGGTGATCGTTCACGGAAATGGGCCCCAGGTGGGCAATATCATGATCCAGGTGGAGGAGGCGGTCACCAAGATCCCGCCCCAATCCCTGGACGTCTGCGTCGCCCAGACCCAGGGCTCCATGGGCTACATGCTGGCCAACCAGCTCCGGAACCGCTTGAACGAGGAGGAGCTCGACAAGGAAATCGCCGCCGTCCTGACGGAGGTCGTCGTCGACCAGCACGATCCCGCCTTCGAAAACCCTTCCAAGCCCGTCGGCCCCTACTTCACCTCCTACCGGGCCAACCTCCTGATGCAAGAGGCCGGGTGGCAGATGGTCGAGGATGCCGGCCGGGGCTGGCGCAAGGTCGTTCCCTCCCCCAAACCCCGCGAAATCCTGGGCTCGAGCCTGTACCGCCAGCTGGTGCACCAGGGTGCCGTGCTGATCGCCGGTGGAGGAGGCGGCATCCCCGTCTACCGCGACGTCGGGGGCTACTACCGCGGGGTCGAAGCCGTCATCGACAAGGATTATGTCGCTTCCATCCTTGCGCAGGATCTCGACGCCGACCTGTTCATCGTGCTGACCCAGGTGCCCATGGTGGCCGAGAACTTCGGACGGCACAACCAGCGCTGGCTGCGAAAGCTCCCCGTCGCCAGGGCGCGCGAGATGCTGGAGGCCAACCAGTTTCCGCCGGGCTCCATGGGTCCCAAGATCCAGGCGGCCGTCGAGTTCGTCGAAGCCACGGGCAAGGAAGTGCTGATCACGGATGACGAACACCTCAAGAGGGCCCTCCGGCGGGAGGCCGGGACCTTCATCGTCCCCGACGGTGAGGTGGAAACGGCCTCGCGGGATAGTTGAGGGCCGCCCTCTCCCGGGCCGCTCCTCGCCGGCTGCGCTACCCTTGGGCCCATGAGTCGAACCTCCCTGTGGCTGTACCGCGCCGCCCTCCGTGGGGGGCTCGCCGTCGCGGCGCCCGTGCTGTGGGCCCGCGACCGGGCCACGGGCAAGGCGCGGCCACCGCTGGGCCACCGTTTCGGCCGCGAGCTGCCGTCCGTCGAGCCCGGTGGCCTGTGGATCCAGGCCGTGTCCGTGGGCGAGGTGGAGATCGCACGCCGCCTGATCCGGGAGCTCGACGCCGCCGCACCGGAGCTGCCGGTCTTCCTGACGGCGACGACGGCCACCGGCCTGGCCCTAGCCCGGCGGGCCGAGGGCGGCCGCGTCGCCGTTCATCCCTGCCCCCTGGACCTGGGGAGGCCCATCCGCCGCGTGCTGGACGCCGTCCGGCCGGCGGTCCTGGTCCTCGTCGAGACCGAGATCTGGCCAGAGATGCTGCACCAGGCCGCCACCCGTGGTATCCCGGCGGCCATCGCCAACGCCCGCCTCTCCGAGGATTCCTTCCGGCGCTACCGGCGGGCCAGGAGCCTCCTTCGTCCCCTGCTCGAACCCCTGAGGGCCGTTCTCGCCCGCAGCGAGGCCGATGCCCGCCGCTTCGCCGCCCTGGACGTCCCGGAGGAACGGATCGCCGTCACGGGCAACATCAAGTACGACCTGATGCCCGACCCCGAGCCGCTTCCGTGGGCCTCCCTGCTGGAACGGTGGGCCGCGGGCCGTCCGGTCTTCGTCGCCGGCTCCACCATGGAGGGCGAAGAGGAGGCCGTTCTGGACGCCCTCTCCCGGGTTCCCGACGAGCTTCGGCCTTTCCCCCTGATGGCCCCCCGCCATCCCGAGCGTTTCGACGAGGTGGCCCGTCTCCTTGCCGATCGGGGTCTCGCCGTCGCTCGCCGGAGCGCCCTGGACGGCGCCCCGTCACGTCCGGACGTCTTCCTTCTGGACACCATCGGCGAGCTCTCCCGGGCTTACCGGGGAGCTGCGGCCGCGTTCATCGGCGGCTCCCTGGTCCCCACGGGCGGGCACAACCCCCTGGAGTCCGCCGTCTGGGGAACCCCCGTGCTCTCGGGCCCCTACGTCCACAACTTCAGGGAGGTCTACCGGGAGATGACCGCCGGCGGGGGGGCCGTGATCGTCGAGGACTCCACCGCCCTCGCCGGGGCCCTCCACCGCTGGCTCGAGGACCCCACCGCCGCCCGCACGGCCGGCGAGGCCGGCCGTGCCGTCGTCGAGTCCAACCGCGGCGCCACGCAGAAGACCGTCGAGGCCATCCTCCGGCTTTTCCCCTCCGCACCGGCCGCGGATCGCTGAACCTCGGGCGATCTCCAGACGGCGAACGAGCTCCCAAGACGCTCGGAGCACCACGCGCGCCCGTCCCACATCGAGTTGTGAGACCCGACACCTCCACAACAATCCGTACGTCGTTACGGCGTTGGTTGCGCCGGACGGGGTGCATCGTCCTTCGTCTTTCCCAAAAGCCGTTCAAAGAGGCCGACCCGCATCACGGAAGACGTGGGGGGGACCTCGCAGGAAAGCGAGTGCGTGGCCGCCGTCGGGGGATGCGGCAGAGGGGGCAGAATGGCCATACGGCCACCGGGGAAAGGTGATAGGGTGGGGTCACAACTGTTGGGATCGTGATGATTGAAGGGGTCGCGTGATGATTGGGAACACCCTCTCCCACTTCGAGATCACGGCCAGGCTCGGAGCCGGCGGGATGGGGGAGGTGTGGCGGGCGACCGACACCCGGCTGGGCCGGGAGGTGGCGTTGAAGATGCTGCCGGAAGAGTTCGCCCGGAATCCCGAAAGAATGGAACGGCTGGAGCGCGAGGCAAAGGTCCTCGCTTCCCTGAACCACCCGAACATCGCCCAGCTCTACGGGCTGGAGACCGCAGTGGCGCCACCGTCGTCTCCGCCTCTCCATGATCATCCTGTCAATGGCGAGTACAGAGAGGATGGCCGGCAGATTGTCTTTCTCGTCATGGAGTTGATCGAGGGCGAGGACCTGGCCGACCGGATCGCCCGTGGCCCGATCCCCATGGCCGAGGCGATTCCCATCGCCCTCCAGATTGCCGAGGCGCTCGAGGTCGCCCACGGGCGAAGTATCGTTCACCGCGATCTCAAGCCGGGGAACATCAAGCTCACCGGGGATGACACGGTGAAAGTGCTGGATTTCGGGCTCGCCAGGACTCCGGACTCCGACGGCGGTGACTCCAGCCTCTCCATGTCGCCGACCGTGACCGGGCACGCCACGGCGGACGGCATGATCCTCGGCACCGCCCCCTACATGAGCCCCGAGCAGGCGCGTGGGAAGAAGGTCGATCGGCGTGCCGACATCTGGGCGTTCGGTGTCGTGATGTGGGAGATGCTCACCGGGCAGAGACTGTTCGCAGGTGAGACCGTCTCCGACATCCTGGCGGCGGTCCTCCGCGCCGATCCCGACTGGGAGGAGCTCCCCGCGGACACTCCGTCCGCGCTTCGAAGGTTGTTGGAGCGGTGCCTGACTCGCGATCCACGTTCCCGGCTGCGCGACGCCGGCGACGCCCGCCTCGAGCTCGAGGCCGCCGATCGGGAGCGTCGGGAGGACAAGGTGGTGGGACAGCTTCCGGCAGGTGGTCGGGGCCCGCGATGGTGGCTGCCCTGGCTGCTGGTCGCGGTGTCGGCCGCGATCGCCGTCCTTTCACCCACCGTGCTCCGGCGTTCCCCCGCCGGAGCACGGAGGGTCGTGGCTTCGATCCTGCTTCCCACCGGCGCGGCCAGCGGCCTCGGCCCCGAGTACGAGGGCTCGCTGGCCGTTTCGCCCGACGGCCAGCTGCTGGTCTTCTCGGCAGCATTGAAGGACGACACGCCACGGCTGTGGGTGCGCCCCCTGGATTCGAAAGATGCGGCCGTCCTGCCGGGGACGGAGAACGGTTTCTACCCCTTCTGGTCCCCCGACGGCCGGTGGATCGCCTTCTTCGCCAACGAGAAATTGAAGAAGGTGAGCCTTACCGGGTCGCCACCCCAGGTGATCTGCGAGGCGCCGACCGGCCGACCCGGGTCGTGGAACGACCGGGACGAGATCATCTTCTCCCCAACGGTCATCAGCGGGGTGTACCGCGTCCCTGCATCGGGAGGCAAGCCTCAGGCCATGACGAGGCTCGACGAGAGCCGCGGAGAGACCACCCATCGCTGGGCCTCCTTCCTGCCCGATGGACGCCGTTTCCTGTACCTTGCCGGCGGGCACGACCTGAGCCGCGATGCAAAGGCGAACGCGCTCTACGTGGGAGATCTCCAATCGGGCCTGCGGCGCAGGTTGATGCCGTTGCGCTCCGCCGCCGCCTTCGATTCCGGACACCTGCTCTACGTCCGCGACGGGGTGCTCGTCGCGCGGCGCTTCGACGCCGGGAGTCTGGCCTTCACAGGGGATCCCGTCTCGGTCGCGGAGGACGTGGCCTACGATCCCGCGTTCTTCCAGGGTCGGTTCGCCGTCGGCGGCGGCACCGTGGCCTATCGGGACGGAACCCAGCTCCCGGGAACCAGACTCGCCTGGTACGACCGGAACGGGCGTGGCCTGCAGAAGGGCGGCCAACCGCTGCTCGCCCGGCTCGGGCCGGTGCCGAGGCGGCTCGTGGACAACACGCCGGCCGCACTCTCCCCCGACGACTCGCGGTTCATGTGCATGCTGGAGAACGAGCGTACGGGGGCCTTCGAGCTGTGGATCGCCGAGCTGAACAGGGGAACGTGGACCAGGTTCTCCCGTGGCCCCCTCTCCGAGGGCTTTCCGGTCTGGTCGCCGGCGGGGGATCGGGTGGCGTTCAGCCGGACGAGGCCGGACCGGAGGGAGTACGACCTCTTCGTCAGGGATGTGGATGGGTCGGGAACCGAAAAAAGACTCCTCACATCCGACGCCACTCTCTATCCCACCGGCTGGTCCTCCGACGGCCGCTTCCTGCTCTACGTGGAGATGCCTTCCATTGGGGCGCAGCGGGGGGGCGACCTCTGGGTCCTGCCGATGGAGGGTGCCCAGAAACCGTTGCCGTTCGTGAAGACGGAGCACAGCGAGCCGGGGGGCAAGTTTTCGCCCGACGGGCGGTGGGTGCTGTACATCTCCGATGAGTCCGGCTCCGCCGAGGCTTACATCAAGCCGTTCCCCGGCCCCGGGGCTTCCCGCCAGGTCTCGACCAATGGGGCGTTCTGGGGCTGGTGGCAAACCCCGTCGGAGGTTCTTCTGGCCGTACCCGATGGGACCATGGCCGTCGTTGAGGTGAGCGTTTCCGGGAGGAGGTTGCAGATCGGAGCCTCGCGCACCTTGCCCAAGATCGGGAGCATCGTGGGCGGCGAGCCTTCCCACGACGGCCGCCGCTTTCTCGCCGCCGTCGTCGCCGGCGAGCGCGTCGTGCCGCGGTGCACGCTCATCATCGACTGGGCTCACAAGTTCGACGGGTGATCCTGAGCTGCCGAACCGTACGCGGCATGACCACCTCATCTATGATCCGGGTTGACTGGCACGCGGCGTCCACTCCAGGCACGGCCGCTCCTCGCCGAGCCAGCGGCGCCCAGCCGAAGTGATACCCTCGGGACCGTGGGACTGGAGCAGCTTCTCCTGCCGCTGACGCCCCTCTATTCCGGGGTCGTACGGGCCCGGGCCGCCGCCTACCGGCGGGGCCTGCTGCCCCGGGTTCGCCTGCGGCGCCCCGTCGTCTCCGTCGGTAACCTGAGCTTCGGCGGGACCGGCAAAACGCCGACGGTGGTCGCGCTGGTCCGGGACCTGGCGCGCCGGGGCCGGCGGCCCGCCGTGCTGACGCGGGGCTACGGGCGAAAGGGTTCGGATCCCGTGCTCCTCGTCGGACCCGATGCCCTCGCGCCAGCCGAGCGAGCCGGCGACGAGCCCCTGGAGATGGCCTCCCGCCTCCCGGGCGTTCCCATCGTCGTCGACGCCGACCGCGTCCGCGGCGGCCAGCTGGCCGTCGATGCCGGCGCCGACGTGCTGCTCCTCGATGACGGGTTCCAACACCTGCGCGTGGAACGCGACCTGGACCTCCTGCTGGTCGACGCCGGAGACCCCTGGGCCGGTGGTCACCTCCCCCCGCGGGGCCGTCTCCGGGAACCCCTCTCGGCCATGGTCCGTGCCTCGGCGGTGCTGGTGACCAAGCTGGGCGACGATCTGGAGCTCTTTCACTCCATCGCCGAAACGGTCCACCGCCACGCTCCGCACCTCCCCGTTCTGGGCGCGCGCCTGGAGCCCAGCCGCCTCCTGACGCCCGAAGGCCCACTGCCCCCGGAGTCCCTTCGCGGCCGGCACGTTCTGGCCTTCGCCGGCGTCGGCCGACCCGGGGCGTTCGAGGAGCTCCTGCGGGGCCTGGGCGCCGAAATCGCGGCCACCCAGTGGTTCGCCGACCACCACAGCTACACTGGACAGGACATGAGCCGGTTGCGAGACCTCGCCCAGCGGCACGGAGCCATCCCCATCACGACGGCCAAGGACGCCGTCAAGCTCCCGGCGGACCATCCCGCCTGGGTGGTCGAGGTCGAGATGGTTCCCCTGGACGGTTCCTGGGACGCCCTCTGGGAGATCACGCCGGAGGTGGCACCATGAGCCGGCGGCGGTCGGCCCTGAGGAACCGCACCGAGTACGGTGCCTACCTGGCGGCGCGCTCCCTGGCCCACCACACGGGCCCGCGCCTCCTCTCCCGGACCGGCGCCATGATCGGCGGCCTCTACCTGCGGTTGGGGCGTCGCCGCCGTGAGATCCTCCAGTTCAACCTCCGTCTGGCCTTTCCCGAGCTGGACGAGGCCGGGCGGGCCGCCCTGGGGCGCGAGGTGGCCCGGCACTTCGGCCGCGTCCTCCTCGACGGCCTTCGCCTCCAGCGGGCGACGCCGGAGGAACTCCTCCGGGACGTCACGGTCATGGGCCGCGAGCACCTGGAACGGGGCCTGGCGGCCGGCCGCGGCATTTTCCTCCTCTCGGCCCACATCGGCTCGTGGGAAGTGGCGGCCCTGACCGGCGGCCTCCTGATCCCGGAGGGCCTGGCCGTCGTCAACCGGCCCCTGGACAACCCCCACCTGGAGGCCGAGCTGGAGCGCTTTCGGGCCCTCTTCGGCAATCGGGCCCTGGGCAAGGAGAGCGTCACGCGGGACATGCTCCGCCAGCTCAAACGCGGCGGCGCGGTCGGCATTCTCATCGACCAGCGAACCCTCAAGGAGGAAGGCGTCCAGGTGCCCTTCTTCGGTCATCCAGCGTGGACCCACCCGGCCCTGGCCCGCCTCTCGGCACGGACGGGCGCCCCCGTCGTTCCCATCTGGGGGCTGTGGGACGGCCCGGGCCGCTACACGGTTCGCTTTGACGAGCCGGTCTTTCCGGGGGAACTGCCCGAGGAGGAGCGGAGCGACGTTCCACTGACGGCGCGGTTCAACCGGATCATCGAGAACGTCATCCGCGAGCGCCCCGAACAGTGGCTCTGGTTCCACGACCGCTGGCGGGACATCCGGCTGGCCCAGGGCTCCTGAGAGACCGTCCCTCCGCATTCCCCTCAGACCCGCCGATTGCACCGGCCTTCATTGGGAGACCGTGGAACGTCTGCCAGTGTGGCGTTTCGGCCAAGGCACCGCCGGGAGAAACGCCGCAATGGCGGGCGCATCGGCGGCCGGAGCAGAAGACCGGCGTCATCGGCGGGTCAAAGGTCGTCCCGGACCAGCGGGTGGCTGAGACAGTGGGGGCCTCCGCGGGCGCGTGAGATCTCGTGGCTCTCCAGCAGGATGCAGATCCGCTCGCCGGCATCGGGCCGAACCTCGTCCCGGCCCAGAAGCACGTCCTCGGCGTGGACGATGCGGAAGCCGCGGCGGGAGAGCTCCTCCGTCGTGCGGACGTTCCGGTCGTAGAGGGTGATGACGCCGGGCGCCAGGGCCAGGGCGTTGGCGCCGTCGGTCCACTGCTCCCGCTGTTGGGCCAGGGGGTCGGCGCCTCCACAGGGCACCATCTCGATCTCCAGCCCCACGTGGCCCAGGGCGGTCGCGAAGTCTTCGAAGACCGCGGGATCCGTCTCGGCATCTCTGAGATCGTGCACTGCGACGACGGCGGTCTCACCACTGCCCGGCAGGATCACCTGGGGCGCCGCCAGGGCCATCCCCCGGTCGATCATGGTGAACACCGTGTCCAGGTGCATGTAGGCCCGTCGCCGGGGCAGCTGGACGACCACCAGCCAGCGTGGCCCGGGGTCCAGGCGGCCCAGGCTCCGGGCCAGGCACTCGAGGGCCACGGTGTTGGTCCGCTCGGAGAGGCCAACGGCCACCACTTCCGGCGAGAGCACCAGCACATCGCCTCCCTCCAGGCGCGGACGGTGAAGCCCCAGGAACAGGGGGCGCTCGCGTTCGGGCATCAGAGGATCGAGGATGGGAGCGTCCGCCAGGCGCGGGTGGAAGCGGAAGATCACCCTTGAAAGGATGGCCTCACGCCAGCGCGCCGGCGTCGCCATGGCCGCCATGACAGCGCCCTCTCCAATGATGACCTGTGGGTCCCGCTGGAAACACCAGTTGGGCACCGGCGGCAGGGCGTAAAGGTCCTCCACGGCGATGCCGGATCCGGCCTCGCTGCGGGCTCCCGTTACCAGGATGTCCACCAGCTCTTGCGGTCCGGCGGCTCGCAGGCGACCGCGAACCGGGGGCGGAAGCTCGGGAAGCACGACCTCGAAGAGCCACTCCCGTGCCTCTTCCAGACCAAGGGTCTCCACCAGAAGATCCTGCGCGTCGAGGACCTCGATCCCCAACAGCTGCATCAACCGCCGGAAGCGCCGGTGCTCCTCCCGGACCCGTTCGCCGAAGAGAATGTCGTCGAAGAGGAGCTCCTCCATCATGGCCGGGACCATCTGGTCTACCTCGGGCCCGGGCTCGTGCACCAGGACCGTCCGCAACCGACCGACTTCGGATGTCACCCGCAGCATCGCGCCTCCTCCTGCGCATTATGGCCCCCACCCGGGGGAACGCAAGGGCAGCCGGTCCCTGAAGTTCCCAGCACACGGGTTGGCTTCTGAGATCTCCCTGCAGTCCCCTGCACAACGCTGGAGATTCGATACGCCTGAGACGCCCGCTGTACCGTGGATCCAACAGGGAATCTCTTCGTGGATTTACACGCATTCATTTCATGGTCCTTGCGTCCTTCGTCGAGGAGGCGCGCCGCGTGTGCAGGACGCGGATTGCGAAACCGGGATCTGAGCGGCGCGGCTTCCCGCCATGCGGCGGCCGAAGGCCGGGGGAGGCGCGGAAGGGGCAGAGCTCGCCGGATCGAGGAAGCTTCGTCGAACGTCACGATGGCGCCACGGCTGCGTCGCTGGGCACGCCGGATGGGGGCGCTGATCGGGGCGGGTATGGCCGTAACGGTGCTGCCGGCGGAGTTCCACAGCACCCAGATGGCCGTGGCGGTGATCGTCGTGGATCTTGACGGGGGAGGGGGCGGCACCGTCACCCTCCCCGGAGGCGTGACCATGAAGCTGGTTCGCATCCCGGCCGGGACCTTCATGATGGGCTCGCCGGGGACTGAAAGGGGCCGGAAGTCCGACGAAACCCTGCACCAGGTGACGCTGACCCACGGGTACTACATCGGCAAGTACGAGGTGACTCAGGCCCAGTGGCAGGCCGTCATGGGGTCGAACCCTTCTGCCTTCGCCAATTGCGGCGGAGACTGCCACGTGGAAAAGGTTTCCTGGAACGACGTTTGCGGCGGAAGCACCGGCTCGGACTGTACCGCGTCCAGCTTCATCGGCAAGCCGACCGCTTCCCTGGGGACCACGATGATCCGGGTGCCGACGGAGGCCGAATGGGAGCGGGCCGCCAGGGCGGGCACACAAACGGAGTTCTCCTTCGATACCAGTGGGGATCCCGCCTGGGATCAGGGGTGCGCCAGCTTCCCGGAGGCGAACGCCCACATGTGGTATTGCAGCAACGGCGACGACAGGACCCACCTGGTGGGCTCGAAGCAGCCAAACGGCTACGGCCTCTTCGACGTGCATGGGAACGTGTGGGAGTGGGTGGCGGACATGTACGCCCCCAACCCCGCGTCGCCCCTGACGGATCCCACCGGTTCGTCGTCAGGCTCGAGCCCCGTGGTTCGAGGCGGGAGCTGGTACACCTACGCCAAGATCTGCCGTTCGGCACTTCGCAACCACACCTCCCTCGACTATCGCCAGTCCGACCTCGGCTTCCGTCTCGCCAGGTCCGAGTGATCCTGCGTACCGTCATGCTCTTCAGGCACCATGGGGTGAGATGATGGACGAGAGGCGAGAGAGAGAAGAAAACCCGTAAGGGACAGCTGGTACCAGTTTGGTTTCTGAGTCCATGCCGAACTGCCAGAAGCCGACCGTTTATTGCGCCTTCGCCGCCATGGATCGCTCCAGGACAGAGATGCTCAGTGGGCCAGGGGTCCCGAGCGGCCGGGCTTGCCGGCCAGAAGGACGATGAACGGGATGAAGACGACAAAGCTGATGGTCAGCATCCAGAAGACGTCCGCGTAGGCCAGCACGCCCGCCTGTCGGAGCACCTCGCCGTGGAGGACACCCAGGGAGAGGGCCTGGTTGGTGACGAGATCGTGGCCCGAGGCAGCCTGGAGCCAGTGGGTGATGGCTGTCAGCCGTTCCCGGAAGACGAGGCTGTACGGGTTGAGGTGCTCCACGAGATGGGCGTGGTGGATCTGCGCGTGCCGGGACAGCACGGTGGCCGAGATGGCGATGCCCACGGAACCGCCCTCGTTTCGCAGCAGGTTGAACAACCCCGTCCCCTGGCCCGTCTCCTGGGGCGTCAGCCGGACGAAGGCCGCCGCCGTCACGGGAACGAAGAGGAAGCCCAGCCCGAAGCCCTGGAGGATGCGGGAGAGCATCAGATAGGTGAAGTCCACCTCCAGGTTGATGTTCTGGAGGAGCCAGAGGGAGGCGATGTTGAAGAGGGCCCCCACCAGGACCAGGAGGCGCGTGTCCACCCGTCCGATCAGGTTGCCCACCATGGCCATGGCCAGGAGCGAGGCCACGCCGCCCGGAGAGAGAACAAGTCCGGCCCAGGTGGCCGTGTAGCCCATGAGCTGCTGGACGAAGAGCGGCAGCATGGTGAAGGAGCCGTAGAGCCCGAAGCCCATGAGGAACATCAGCAGCGTACCCGAGGCGAACTCCCTGTTGCGGAAGAGGCGCAGGTCCACCAGAGGGTTCTCGGCCGTCAGCGACCTCCAGACGAAGAGGGCCAGGCCAACCACGGCCAGCCAGGCGAAGGCCCGGATGAAGTTGCTGGCGAACCAGTCGTATCGCTCGCCACGGTTGAGCATGACCTCGAGGGAACCCAGGCCCAGGGCGATGAAGAAGAAGCTGGCGTAGTCGACCGGACCCTCCGGCCGCTTGAGGTAGGGCGGATCGGTGATGAAGAGCAGGCCCAGCACGATCCCCAGCAGCCCCAGGGGAAGGTTGATGTAGAACACCCAGCGCCAGCTCAAGGTGTCCGTGATGTACCCGCCCAGGGTCGGCCCGATGATGGGGCCGAACACAACGCCGACCCCGAACATGGCCATTGCCTTGCCGTGTTCCTCCTTGGGGAAGGCCTCCAGGAGGATCGCCTGGGACATGGGAACCATGGCGCCGCCGGCCAGGCCCTGGATCACCCGCATGACGATCAGGACGGGCAGGCTCGGCGCTGCTCCGGAGCCCAGGGAGGCCGCCGTGAACAGGGTCAGAGCCGCCAGGTAGAACCGCTTCCGGCCGAATCGTGCCGCCAGCCACCCGGTGATGGGGAGGATGACGGCGTTGGCCACCAGGTAGGAGGTGATGACCCAGGTGATCTCGTCGACGCCCGCCGAGAAGGTCCCCTGCATGTGGGGCAGGGAGACGTTGGCCACGGAGGTGTCGACCACCTCCATCATGGTCCCCAGCATCACCGTGAAGGCCAGGATGCCGCGGCCCGAGGTGAGGGACTGGCCCAGGGGCTCGGGTTCCGACGTCACCGCCTTCGGTCCCCCTTCACGGTCGTTCGGAAGGCGTCGCTCACGAGGCCCCCGCGGTCCGTGGCCGGGTCTCCGCCCGCTCTCCCTGATCCGTCGTATCGACCGTCACGTGGACCGAGAGGCCCAGGCGCAGGGAGTGGTCCCGGTTGGTCTCGGGGTCGACGGCGATCCGCACCGGCAGGCGCTGCACGATCTTGACCCAGTTCCCCGTGGCGTTCTCCGGCGGTAGCAGCGAGAAGGCCGCACCCGTTCCGGCGCTCAGGCTCTCCACACGGCCCCGGTAGATCCGGTCGGGATCGACGTCCGTGTGGAGGCGGACCGGCTGCCCGGGCCGGATCCGCCGGAGCTGGGTTTCCTTGAAGTTGGCCCGGACCCACACGCGGTCCGGCTCGAGTGGCACGACGGCGAAGAGTGGCTGGCCGGCGGCCACCACCTGCCCAACCTGGGCCGTCTTCCGGCTGACGCGGCCCGTGGCGGGAGCCGTGATGGTGCAGTAGCTCCGGTCGAGCTGCGCCCGCTCCAGCTGGACCTTGGCCGTTTCGATCCGCTTGAGGGTCACGCCAAGGGCCGCCCTTGCGGCGGCCACGCGCTTGGCGGCGGCGGCGACCTGGGCCCGGGCCACCTGCTCCGCCGTCACCGCCTGGTCGCGGATCCGCTTGGGGATGGAATCCCGTTCCGCCAGCTCGGTGAAACGCTTGAGGTCCAGCTGCTTGAGCTGGAGATCGCTCTTGGCGGCATCCAGGGCGGCCTGGGCCTGGGCGATGTTGGCACGGTCGGCCGCGACGACGGACCGGGCGGCTGCCAGCGCCGCCCTGGCCCTGGCGACGGCGGCGTCCATGTCCCTGGGATCCAGGGTCGCCACCACGTCCCCCTCGTGGACCAGCTGGTTTTCCTCCACCGTCAGGGTCAGGATCGTACCCGGAATCCTCGACGCCACGGGGACGATGTCACCGGCTACGTAGGCGTCCTCCGTGCTGGGGAAGACCTGGGCGTGACGCCAGCGAAGGACGCCCGCCACCACCAGCAGACCGGCGAACAGGAAGATCAGCACGAGGCCAAACCACTTCTTCTTATTCATGACGATCCTTCCCGGGAACGCTCCCGATGGTTTCGTAGAAGGCCGCCAGATCCCTCCCGGCAATGGCCAGGACGGTGGCCTGCTGGAGGTAGGCGGCCAGGTGACGCTCCGCCAGGGTGAAGCGCGAGGCGCTCAGGAGGGCCTCGGCGTCCAGAACGTCCGAGCCGCGGGCCAGCCCGGCCCGGTACTGGTCCGTGACGATACGCAGGTTCTCCCGGGCGGCGTCGACGTTCTCCCGGGCCGTCCGGGCGACACGGAGTGCCTGGTGGTACTCCCGGACCGCCCGATCGAAGCGGGTCTCGAGCCGGCGGCGGGTCTCCTGCAAGTTGTGCTCGATCGTCTCCGCCTCGTAGTGGACGGAGGTCGTCCGCCGCTTTCGCGCTCCGCCGTCGTAGAGCTTCCAGGACAGACCCAGCATGGCCACGTTGGCATGGTTGTAGAGCAGATAGGGGTTTTCCTCGTAGGTGTGGGCGGCGGAGAGAACCAGCCTGGGATAGTTCTCCCGGCCGCTGGCCTCCTGGCGGGAACGGGCCGCACCGAGCTGTGCCTCCAAGGCGATCAGTTCGGGGTTGTGTCCCGCGGCCTCCTCGAGAAGGGCCTCCTCCGGCACGGGCAACGGTGGCGGAGGGGGCAGTGTCTCCGGAATGGAGAGGGGCGTCGAGAGATCCCGGCCCATCAGCCGGTTGAGGGTCTGAACGGAGATGGAGATCCGGTTGTCCAGCTCGGGAAGCTGGTCCTCCACCGAGCGCAGACGCACCCGTGTCTCCAGGAGGTCGTTGCGGGCGACCATCCCCTGGGCGTAGAGGTTCTCGGCATCTTCCAGATGGCCCTCGAGGGCCGTGACCCGCTGCTCGACGACTCCGCGCCTGGCGTGGGCCAGGACGGCCTGGAGGTAGGCGCCCAACCCTTCGATCTGGGCCTGGACAACCCGGGCCTCCCGGCCGGCCAAGGCCGCCGCCACGGTGTGTTCTCCGGCCTCCACCGCCCGGGCGCGCCGGCCCCCGTCCCACAGGAGCTCCCGGGCCCTCAACTGGGCCTGCCAGAAGGTTCCCGAGCCCAGGGGGGCGGCGAAGTTCCCGAAGATGGCCACCACCGGACTGTCCCGGAGGGTGTAACCGCCCTCGAGCTCCACGGTGGGCCAGTAGCTCGCCCGGATCTCTTCCGTGGCAGCCCTGGCCCGCGCCGTGTCCAGGTCGCCGACGACGGCGGCGTTGGAGCCTTCCGCAATGGCCCGGAGCATGGCTCCCAGGGAGAGGGGCGTGTTGGTGTCAGCGGCGGTCGCCGGCGCCGCTGCCAGCAGACCCGCGATCAACGCTCCGAGGAGCCGCCTGTACCGCAGCCTTGGAGAAAGGTCTGCATGGTCAGTTCCACACATCGGGGAATGTCCTCCTTGGAGAGATCGGACGCGGCGGTCCGCAGCACCGCGTTGATGATGCCCATGAAGACGTGCTGGAGAAAGTACGGCTCGGCGGGGCGCAGCTGTCCGCACGCAATGGCTCTTGTGATGATGTCGTCCACCCGGTCCCTCACCTCACGGAACATGGCATGGACGGCCGGGTCCGTACGGGACTTGACCCCCAGGTCGAAACGGATCAGCTCCGAGAGGAAGACCGGAAGGAAGGCCGGTGCGTCGAAGAACACCTCCACCCGCACCCGGGCCACCGCCCGGAGCTGCTCGATGGGATCGTCGAGACCCTCGAGGGCCCGGGCCAGGAGTTCCTGGAAGGCCTTCGCCCGGTGGAGAATGACCTCATCGTAGAGCGCCTGCTTGGAGGGGAAATGCTCGTAGAGACCCTGCATCCCCAGCTCCGCCTCGGCGGCCACCATCTGCATGGTCGCCTCGTGGAAGGGGCGTCGTCCGAAGACCCGCTCGGCCGCCTCGAGGATCAAAGCCCGCCGGAGCTTTCGCTCCTCCTCCCGGCGGCCCTTCCCGCGCATGGCATCGTCGATCAGAATCACGATTCTAAATATAGAACTCATATTCCAACTGTCAAGTCCGAGGAGCCTGAACCGACCCGCCCGGCCCGTGACGAGTGGGGCGCCGACCGGGTGGCCTCTGTTATCATTCGCGAATGATTCTTCCAAAGCTCAACTCAAGACAGCCGATGGTCCCACGTTTCAGGGGCCCGGGCCCTGCCGTCGTGGTGATGGCGGCACTGGCCTTCACGCTCGCCCTTTCCACCCCCCGGGGAGCGCGTGCCCAGGCCCTGAGCTTCGAGGAAGCCTGGTCCCACGTCCGGGAGCGTCACGAGGGAATCCAGGCCCAGCACCAGGCCCTGAACCGCGCCAGGCAGATGCGGGAGGCCGCCCGGGCCCTCAAACGGCCGAGCCTCAAGATCAACGCCTCCTACACCCATCTCAGCGATCCCGTGCGTCTCAACCTCCTGGACCTTTCACCCATGGATTCCATCGGCGACTCCGAGCTGGGTCAGATCCTCGCCAAGCTGCTGGAGGAGCTCGGTATCAGCCCGGCAGACGTCAACCGCGCCTTCACCACCGATTTCACCGAGCAGGACGTGCTCTACAGCAACATCACGGCCCTCTGGCCTTTCTACGCGGGTGGACGGATCAACGCCGCCCAGGGAATCCGGGAGGCGCAGATCCGGGAGGCAGAGCAGCTGGTCGATCTCAAGCTGCGCTCGGTCTTCAACGACACCACCAAGTACTACTTCGGCGTCGTGCTGGCGGAGCAGGTCATCGCCACCCGGAAGATGGCCGAGGCCAGCCTCGACCGGCATCTGCGCAACGCCGTCAAACTGGAGGAACAGGGGCAGATCGCCAGGGTCGAGCGGCTCTCGGCCCAGGCCAACCGGGACCGGGCCACCGTGGCGACCCGGAAGGCGGAGGAGGATCTGAAGATCGCCCGGCTGGCCCTGGCCAGCCTGCTTGGAGTCGAGGACATGGCCCGGCCCACGAGCCCCCTCTTCATCGACGCCGAGCTCCCACCCGCGGAGGAGTTCGTCGAGAGGACCCTGGAGAGCTATCCGGCGCTCAAGATGTTGGAGGCCAGACAGGATCAGGCCGACGGCCTGATCCAGGTGGAGCGCGGCGCCCGATTGCCCGAGCTCTTCGCTTTCGGCAACCTGACCGTCTACGAGGATGACAGCCTGGTTTCCCGCATGGCACCGGACTGGGCCGTCGGCGTCGGTGTGAGCCTGGACATCCTGGACCGTTCGGGTCACGCCGGAAAGACCGAAGCGGCCCGTGCCGCGGTCCTCCAGATCCAGCACCTGAGCGCCCAGGCCCGGCGCGACCTCCGGGTGCTCGTCGAGAAGACCTGGCAGGAGGCCGTTCAGGCCCGGGACGAGTTCAACGGCCTGGACTCCAGCCTCAGGCTGGCCGAGGAGAACGTCGAGCTTCGCGAAAAGGCCTTTGCCCAGGGACTGTCCACCTCCCTCGAAGTGGTGGACGCCCAGCTCTTCGTGACGGCCGTCAGGACCCAGCGGATGGCGGCTGCGTACAACTTCGTCAACGCCCTGGCTCGCCTCCTTTCGCTCTCGGGGCAGAGCGATGCCATGGCCTACTACCAGGAACACGGTACCGAGGTAAGCCCATGAAGATCCTCAAGACCCTTCTCGCCGTGGCCATCGTCGCCGTCATCGTCATCTGGCTGGCCATTCGTTTCCACCAGGCTTACAAGCAGGGTCCCATCCGGCTCCAGGGTCAAATCGAGGCCCGTGAGTACAGCATCTCATCCAAGGTTCCGGGCCGGATCGGCCACGTTCTGGTCCGCCGCGGTGACCCGGTGACCGCCGGCCAGACCATCTTCACCCTGACCAGCCCGGAGATCGATGCCAAGCTCCAGCAGGCCGAGGCCGGCAAGGCCGCCGCTGGGGCACTGGCGCGGCAGGCCCGGAACGGTGCCCGCCCCCAGCAGGTCCGGGCGGCAAGGGAACAGTGGCTCAAGGCCAAGGCCGCCGCCGATCTGATGGAGAAGACCTACGTCCGCATCCAGAGCCTCTACGAGGACGGCGTCCTGCCCGAACAGAAGCGGGACGAGGTCTACACCAAGTGGCAGGCCGCTCTCCACACGGAGAGGGCGGCGCGGGAGGTGTACGAGATGACGGAGGAGGGCGCCCGGGAGGAGATCAAGGAGGCGGCGAAGGCCAGGGAGAACATGGCCGCCGCCATGGTCAAGGAGGTGGAGGCGTTCGCCGATGAGACCACGGTGAAGACCTACCACGACGGCGAGGTCTCCCAGGTGCTCCTGCGGGCCGGCGAGCTGGCGCCCCAGGGCTTTCCCGTGGTGACCATCATGGACATGAACGACGCCTGGGCGGTTCTTCAGGTCCGGGAGGACCTCCTGGAGCACTTCGCCAAGGGCACCGAGTTCGAGGCCCGGATCCCAGCCCTGGGCGACGCGACCTACCGTTTCAAGGTGACCTACCTGGCCGTCATGGGCGACTTCGCCACCTGGCGTCCAACGAACACCTCGACCGGCTTCGACGTGCGGACCTTCGAGATCGAGGCGCGCCCGGTGAAGCCCATCGAAGGGCTGCGGGTGGGCATGAGCGTGCTCGTGGACCTCTGATGGCTCGGCCCGGCCTGGGAGGCACGATCCGGCGCGAGGTTGAGGCCTGGAAGCGCGACCCGTGGCAGCTGGCCCTGATCAGCTGGCTCCCCCTGCTCCTCTTCGCGAGCCTGTGGTGGATTTTCTCGGCCGGCATCGTCACCGGCATCGGGGTGGGCGTTGTGGACCTGGACGGCAGCCGGCTTTCACGGGCCTTCGTCCGGGCCCTGGATGCCACACCGGCCCTCGAGGTGGCCTCCCGTCCCACGTCGGTCCGTGAGGGGCGCCGGGCCCTGAGCAACGCCGAAATCGGCGCCCTTGTCGTCATCCCCTACGACTTCCAGACACGGGTGACCAAAGGGCTCAAACCCGAGGTGACGGCCTTCTACAACGGTCAGTTCATCCTTGTCGGCAAGGCCGTCAAGTCCGCCCTGGTCCTAGCACAGGGAACCATGGCCGGCAAGGTGGACGGGGGCAGAGTGCTGGTCCGGGGCATCCCCCTTTCCGGCGCCGCGGGCTACGCCGCGCCGCTGGTGCCGCAGATCACGCCGCTGTACAACCCCTCCACGAACTACGCAATCTTCCTGGTTCCAGCCATCATCCCCTCCCTGTGGCAGGTCATCATGATCGTCGGCATGCTCAACGCCATGGGCCGGGAGCTCCGGGAAGGCACCTGGAACCGGTGGCTCGAAGCCGGAGCCTTCAGGGCGTTCGCCGGCAAGATGCTGCCCTACGTGGCCGTCTACTGGGCCATGGGGGCCGCCTCCCTGGTGTTCTACCGCTTCCTCGGCTGGTCCGTACGGGGCTCGTGGGGGATCCTCCTCGGAGCCCAGGGATTGACGGCCGTGGCCACCGCGGCCATGGCGGGACTTCTCTACGTGCTGGTCGAGGATCTCCCCAGGTCCCTCAGCCTGGCGGCCGCCTACACGGCTCCTTCCTTCGCCTTCCTCGGCATCACCTTCCCCACCAACAACATGCCGGCACTGGCGCAGTTCTGGCGCAGTCTCATTCCCGTATCCCATTGCATGGACGTCCAGGTCCTGGAGATGAGCCGCGCAGCCGGTCTCGCAGCGGCGGGCCCGCACCTGGGGGCTCTCCTGCTCTTCCTGGCAGTCCTGCCGCTGGTGCTCGTCCGGCTGAGCCCCGTCGAGGAGAGCGCCGGCTGATGCGCCGCTTCCTCACCCTGCTGCGGCACGAGGCCCGGGCCATCCTCACCGACCCGGTGATCATGCTGACGGTGATCGGTGGAGTGGTCTTCTACTCGTTCCTCTACCCCCTGCCCTACTCGGGCCAGGTGCCCCGCGAGCAACCCATCGGCGTGGTGGACCTGGATGACTCGGCACTCTCCCGCCAGCTCATCCGGTGGATCGACGCCACCTCCGAGCTCAGGGTCGCCGCCCGGCCCGGCTCCATCGGAGAGGCCGAGGCTGCCATCACCCGACACGAGCTCGCGGGTTTCGTCGTCATCCGGGAGAACTTCCGGCGCGACCTGCTCCTGGCCCGTCCCGTGCACCTGGCAGTGGCCGGTGATGCCACGTTCTTCCTGGTCTACGGTGCCGTGGTCGAGGGAGTCGCCACCGCCGCGGGCACCCTCGGCGCCCAGATCAAGGTGGGCCGGCTGCTGGCGGAAGGCCAGGAGATCAAGCTGGCCTCGCGCCAGTGGACCTCCTTCGGCCTCAACGCGCGGCCGGTGTTCAACACCACTCTGGGCTACATCAACTACGTGGTCCCCGCGGTCTTCATTCTGATCCTCCAGCAAACCCTGCTCATCGGCCTTGGAGTCCTCGGCGGCACCCAGAACGCCCGGCGGCTGGCCGGCGAGCGCGGCTACTGGCTCGATTACCCCGCCTGGCAGCTCCTCACGGTGCGCACACTGATCTTCCTGACAATCTACGCCGTGCTGGCCCTCTATTACTTCGGTTTCTGCTTCGAGCACTATGTGGTGCCCCGCCACGCGGCGCCGGGCGATCTCGTGCGGCTGACGTTGCCGTTCCTCCTGGCCGTCATCGGACTGGGCACCGTCCTGGGCCAGCTCCTTCACCGCCGCGATCTGGCGACCCAGATCGTGCTCTTCACCTCCCTGCCCCTGGTCTTCACGGCGGGATTCGTCTGGCCCCCCCACCTGGTGCCCCGCCCCCTCCTGGTCCTGGCCAACCCCTTCCCGACGACCCCGGCGATCCACGCCTTCCTCCGCCTCAACCAGCTGGGAGCGGACTTCCACCAGATCGCCCCCCTGCGGACCCCGCTCCGGGCCCCGGCCCTGGTCTACGGCTTCGTGGCCTGGTGGCTCTTCCGGCGCGCTTCCACAGAACGACCGGAGGGCTGAGAGCGGTCTTCACTCCTCGGCGAAGGCGGCGTCCACGGCCTCACAGAGGGCATGGACGACGGCCACGTGGCACTCCTGGATCCGCGCGGTGACGTCGGAGGGGGCGATGATGGCCATGTCTACGGCCTTGGCCAGCGCGCCCCCGGTACCGCCCGTCAGACCGATGACGGTCAGCCCCAGTCGCCGGGCCGTCTCCACGCCGGCCAGGACATTGGCCGAGCCGCCGCTGGTGGAGATGGCCAGAACCACGTCGCCGCCGGCCCCCAGGGCCTCCACCTGGCGAGCGAACACCTGTTCGAAGCCGAAATCGTTGCCGATGGAGGTAAGGGCTGAGCTGTCCGTGGTCAGGGCAATGGCCGGGAGACCACGGCGGGGCCTGCGGAAGCGGCCCACCAACTCGGCGGCCAGGTGCTGGGCGTCGGCGGCGCTGCCGCCGTTGCCGAAGACGAGGACCTTGCCACCGCGCCGCAGTGCCTCCACCAGGGCCTCCGCAACCCGTTCCACGGAGCGAACGAAACCGGGGTTGGCCACCACCGAGGCCAACGTATCGGCCGAGCCGCGCAGGCTTCGGGACACACCACTCACGATCCATCCTCCTTGAGCCGTCCGACGATCCGGCTCGTGCTGAGGTCGCCCACCAGCGGCACGATGTGCACCCGCCCTCCCCAGGAGAGGATCTCCGGGCCACCCACAACGTCCTCGGGCCGGTAGTCCCCGCCCTTGACGATGACATCGGGCCGGAGCGCCAGGACCAGCTCCAGGGGGGTATCCTCGTCGAAGAGCACCACGAGGTCCACGAAGGGGTAGAGGGCCAGCATGGAAGCCCGCTGCTCCTCGGGTACCAGGGGGCGGCCCGGACCCTTGAGGCGGCGGACGGAGTCGTCGGTGTTGATGCCCACCACCAGGAAGTCCCCCTGATCCCGCGCCTCCTGCAGGAGTTGCGCGTGACCGTAGTGAAGGATGTCGAAGCACCCGTTTGTGAAGACAACCGTACCGCCCTCCGCCCGCACGCGGGCCGTAAGGGCCGCAGCGGTGGCGCGATCGACGAACTTCCGATCGGACCCCGTGACGGCCCGGGCTTCGCGCCGGAGTCTCGCCACGCTCAGCTCACCGACACCGAACTGTTGCACGACGGCACGGCCCGCCACGTTGGCCAAGGCACAGGCCTCGGCCAGATCCATGCCGGCCGCCAGACCCAGGGCCATGGCCGCCGCCACGGCGTCGCCGGCGCCGGTGACGTCGAAGACCTCCACGGCCGAGGTCGGAAGGTATTCCACGGTTTCCGAACCCGGGCGCAGCAGGCTGATGCCGCGGGCGTCGCGGGTGACGGCCACGGCGGCACCGGTCGTCTCCACCAGACGGCGCATGGCGCGCTCAAGCCCCCCGTCGTTCTCGATGGGCATGTGCGCTCCGGCGGACGCCTCGGCCAGATTGGGTGTGATGATGGTTGCACCCGCGTATCGCACAAAATCGCCGCAACAGGGATCGACGACCACCGGGGCACCGGATTCCGCCGCCGCCTCGAAGATCCCCTTGAGGATGCCTGGCGTAAGGGCGCCCTTGCCGTAGTCCTCGACGATGACGGCGGCGACCCCGGCGATGGCGTCCCGGGCCGCGCGCCCGACCGCCGAGGCCGTGGCCCGGGGGAGGGGGCTCCGGTCCTCCCGGTCCGTGCGCAACATCTGCTGGTGCCGGGCGATCAGCCGGGTCTTGACAGTGGTGGGCCGCCCTTTGTCGATCACCAGGCCCCGTGTATCGATCCCCGCGTCCCGGGCCATGCGGGCCAGCTCCCGCCCCTCCACATCGTCGCCGACCACGCCAACCAGGACGACCTCGGCGCCCAGGCCGGCCGCCTTGGCGGCCACGTTCGCCGCACCCCCGGCCATGGAGCGCTCCTCGTGAATCTCCAGCACCGGGATCGGGGCCTCGGGGCTGACCCGGGCGACCCGCCCGTTGACCCAGCGGTCCAGCATGACGTCGCCGATGACGGCAACCCGTGCCGGTGCGAGCCGCGATACGAGCTCGGCGAGGTCATGCACCATGGTCGATCCTCCCAACGGTCCTCTCGATGATCCAGTCTACCGCGTCGGCCAGGTGAAGAAAGGTGGCATCGGCGCCAACGGCCCGGGCGCGCTCCAGCTCCCCGGCGTAGGTCTCTCCCGTCAGCAGCACCGTGGCCAGACCGGCGTTCCGGCCGGCCTCGAGATCCCGGGCGCTGTCGCCGACCATGACGCTCAGCTCCCGGTCGAGCCCCAGCTCGGCCAGCCCCCGTTCGATCATCCCCGGGTTGGGCTTGCGATCCGGATCGTCCGGGTTCAGCGACGGACAGTAGTAGATCCGGTCAAAGGCGGCGTTCCGGCGGCGCAGCAGCGCCTGCATGGCCTCATGCACCGCTTCCACGTCCGCCGCACCGGCCAGACCGCGCGCGACGCAGGACTGGTTGGTCACCAGTACGAGGGCGAGCCCAGCACGCTTGAGCCGGGCCATGGCGTCGACGGCGCCGGGAAGGAAGCGGAAGTCTCTCCAGCGGGTGACGAACTCCCCCGGTGGCGGGGCGACTTGGATGGTGCCGTCCCGATCCAGGAACACGCCGCCCCGCCGGCGTCGGCTCACGGCACCGCCTCCACGTCGGTGCGGAGGTCGAAGATCCCCATGGATTCCAGCCGCGTCGCCACCATCTCAGGGGTGAAGTCCGTCAGGCAGCCGTAGTGGCCGTAACGGCAGGTGCGGGCCATGCACGGGCTGCACTCCCGGTCGCTGACGAAGATCTCGGCACGCGGACCCAAGGGCCGGGTGTTGGCCGGGTTGGTCGAGCCGAAGATGGCCAGGGTCGGAACGCCCACGGCCGCCGCCACGTGCATGGCGCCGGAGTCGTTGCCAAAGAAGCCGTTGCAGCGGGCGAGGAGCGCCGCAAGGTCGGCCGGAGTCGTGCGACCGGCCGAAATCAGCATGCCCCCGCCTGGCAGATCCCCCGCCAGCTGGACAACCTTCCGACACTGGTCAACCTCGCGGGGCGCCCCGACCAGGACGAAACGGGTGCCGTGGCGCGCTGCCAGGATCTGTGCCAGCCGGGCGAAATTCTCCTCGGGCCACTCGCGGGCGCGCCCGTAGGCGGAACCCGCCGCCAGGGCCAGGATGGGCCCCTCGCCCGGCAGCTCCGCCAGGAGCGCCTCGGCCCGTTTCTCGGCTTGGGGTGGAATCTCCAAGACGGGGGCCTCGTCGGCCTCCGTGACCCCCAGTGGGCGCAGCAGCTCCAGGTAGTAACGCACCTGGTGGATGGCACGGATCTCGGCCGTGGCGGGCTGAGGATCCGTCAGCAGCGGGCCGCGGCCGTCCCGCGCATAGCCCAGGCGCCGGGGCACGTGCGCCAGGAAGGGCAGCAGGGCCGAGTCAAAACTGTTGGGGAAGAGAATGGCCAGGTCGAAGCGACGCTCGCGGAGCTGGCGGATCGCGCGCAGGCGGTCTCCCAGCCCGTTGATGCCTCTCCCCTTGCTCAGGGGCAACACTTCGTCGATCCAGGAGACGCCGGCCAGGATCTCGGCCAGATTCTCCCGGATCTGGACCGCCAGAAAGCCCTGGGGGAAGCGCTCCCGGATGGCGCGCAGGGCGGGCAAGGCGATCATGATGTCACCCAGCCAGTTGGTCGTCCTGACGACGACGCGGGTATCCGGCGGCAGGTCTCTCAGCTCCACGGGCCGCAGTATACGAGGTCGGGGCGGGGACGAGGATAATGGGACCATGTATCGGCTGACCGTGACCGTCGGGCGTCCCTCGGGAATACCCCTTCGGATCCACCTTTCGTGGCTCCTGCTGTTGGGATGGATCGGATGGGTGGCCCTCGGTCTTCCGCGCCAGGCCAGCCTTAAGCTGCTCTTCCTGTTCCTGTTCATGGTGGTGTGCGTCCTCCTCCACGAGCTGGCCCACGCCTTCGCCGGCCGCGCCACGGGACTCCACGCCACGGGCGTCACCCTCTACCCCTTCGGCGGTCTCTCAACCTTCGAGGATCTTCCCGTCGGCGAAGCCCGGACCGCTCTGGTCTTCCTGGCCGGCCCGGCGGCCAATCTGGCGGCGGCCGGTCTCCTGTGGCTTGTTGGCGGCTCATCTGTCGCCATCCACTTTGCGGCGCCAACGGCCAGCGATCCCATCCTCACGTGGATGGTGTGGTCCAGTCTCAGTCTGGGCCTCCTCAACCTTGTACCCATCTTGCCCCTGGACGGCGGCCAGATCCTGCGGACCCTCCTCGCCCGGCGTCTGGGTGAGCTCCGGGCCGGGCGGGTCCTCGGGATGATCGGCCAGGTGGGCGGGATCGTCGTCCTGGTGTGGGGGCTGGCGGGACGGCCGTGGCTGGTCCTCGTCGGTCTCTTCGTCCTCGTGGGGGCGACGGCGGAGCTTCAGCGGATCCACCCTTTGCTCCTCGCCAGGGATCAGAAGGTTCGGGACGTCATGAGGACAGCCCTCGTCACCGTCGACGCCAGCATGCCTCTGGCCGACCTGCGGGAAATCTCGCGCCGATCCCCCGGTACCGACTTCATCCTCATCGAGCACGGGCGGCCCACGGCTTACCTCCCGGCGGCCCGTCTGTGGAGCCGTGTGGGCCCAGGGGACACCGAACCGGTGGCCCGGTTCGGTGAACCTCTGGGCCCCGCCGTCCATCCGGAAACGCCCCTGGCCGAGGCCGCCGCCGCCATGGAGGACCACGGTTCGAGCGCCTTCCCGGTCATCGGTCAGGACGGTGTGCTGGAGGGAGTGCTCCTCGAGGCCGGCGCCCGGCGATCCCTCAACCTGCTGGAAGCTCTCTCGAGCCGAGGTGTCAGGCCCCGCGGAGCCGCTCCCCCTCGGAATCGCCGTCCCAAAGACGGCAACGGCACGAACCGACGGGAAGATTCCGGGCCGGCTGTGCGTTAGTGCCAATGGGCAGACGAATTGGATCTGGCCGGCGCCTGGGAGCCGGCCCGTGAGAAGGAGATCGACCATGTACCGGAAAAGTGCGGGGTTCTTCATGACAGTCCTTTTGGTCCTGGCCCTCGGTTGTGCCTCTTCCGATGATCCCAACCGTCAGGCCAAGAACGACGCGGCCATCGGGGCGGCCGTCGGGGCCGTCGCCGGCGCCATCATCGGGAACCAGGCGGGCAGCCCGGCGACCGGCGCCGTCATCGGTGCCGCCGCCGGTGGAGGGATCGGCTACGCCGTGGGCCACAAGCGGGACAAGATGGCCGCCGAGATGGAACGCATCCAGGACCTGGAGGTCCAGCGGCAGCAGGCCGAGAACGAGCTCAAGGTCATCGTCAACAACCGCATCCTCTTCGACCTGGATTCGGCCGTTCTCCGGCCCGCCGCGCTCCCCACCCTCAACGAAATGGCCGAGGTGCTCAACCGCTACCCCAAGGCGCGGGTCATCGTCACGGGCTACACGGACTCCAGCGGGGAGGAGGAGCACAACCTCGAGCTCTCCCAGCGCCGCGCCCGGTCCGTGGCCAACTACCTGATCTCCCGGGGGGTCGACCCGTCGAGGATCACCGCCGTCGGGCTCGGAGAGAGCGATCCCATCGACACCAATCAGACCCCCGAGGGGCGACAGAACAACCGCCGAGTGGAGTTCCGAATCCACCTGGACGACTGAAGATGCGGTACGATCTCACCACCGGATTCAACCACAAGCTGAGCGTGTCAGCGAACGTCAACCAAGGAACAAAGGGAGCGATGCAATGCGACGAAGAATGAACACCATGGGCCTGGCCGTGGCGGCCCTCCTTCTCCTCGCGCTGGTCCAGACGCCCTCCACCTGGGCGGGAAGCAGCGAGAAGGAGCTCAAGCTCGAGCAAAAGCAGGAGCGGATCGATCTGATGGCCAAGGAAACCCTGCAACGCCTCTTCGAAACCAAACCTCAGGCCAAGGAGCTCTACGACAAGGCCTACGGTTACGCCGTCTTCGACAACCTCAAGGTGGCCTTCGGTTTCTCCGGTGGCGGCGGCAACGGCGTTGCCGTCAACAAGGAGACCGGCCAGAAGGTCTACATGAAAATGGGGACCGCGGGAATCGGATTCGGGCTCGGCGGCCAGAAGTACCAGGTGGTCTTTCTCTTCCAGGACAAGAACACCTTCGACAACTTTGTCAACAAGGGGTGGAGCGCCGACGCCGGTGCCAAGGCCGTGGCCGGTGACAAGGGTGTCAACGCCAAGACGGACTTCCAGAACGGCATCGCCATCTATCAGTTCACCGACAAGGGCCTGATGGCCGCCGCCGACATCGCCGGCACCAAGTACTGGAAGAACGACAAGCTCAACGAGTAACCTCCCCTCCGGGAGAACGCAGGACCAGGAGCGCGCGGGAAGGCCCGTGCGCCTTTTCTTTCGCGGCTGGCCTCACTTCAGCTCCGGCGTGGTCCCCTTCCATACGGGGGTGGGGCGATGAGATTCCTCCGCGCGCCCGCCAGCATCAGCGCATGACGGGGGACCCTTCCTGACCTCGCGGCACCCGCCGGAGCTCGAGGATGCGTTCGCAATGGCCCAGATCCTCGATCCGCGCCGTCACCTCAAGCCCGTGGGCCGTGGCCTCGCGAGCCACGGCATCCGCCTGCCCATCCCCCAGTTCCAGTAGGGTTACGGCCTCCGGCGCCATGACCCTGGGCAGGTCGGCCAGAAGCCTGCGGACCAGGGTCAGACCGTCAGGTCCGCCATCTAGGGCCATTGGGGGATCGCGTTGCACCTCCAGGGGCAACGCTCCCATGGCCTCCGCCGGTACGTAGGGGAGGTTGGCCACCACCAGATCCACCGGTCCGGCCAGTGAAGAGATCAGGTCCGTCAGCACCAGACGCACCGGCGCGCTCAGCGTCACGGCGTTTCGGCGGGCCACGGTAAGGGCCGCCGGCGAGCGATCGGTGGCGATCACCCACCAGGCGGGCCGTTCCAGGGCCAGGGTCAGGGCCAGGCAACCGGAACCCGTGCCGACGTCCACCACCCGTGCCTCCCGGGGGAGGTCCAGGCCCAGGGTGCGCTCGACGATCAGTTCCGTCTCGGGCCTGGGGATCAGCACCTCCGGCGAGACCAGAAAGGGCCGGCCCCAGAAGGGACAGACGCCGCTGAGGTGATGGGCGGGCACGCCGGCCGCACGCCGTTCGAGCCACCCTTCGTACCGCCGGGCGACCTCGTCAGGGACGGATGCCTCCCCATGGAGCCGGACCCAGGCCTCGGCCCGGCCCCAGGCCGCCGCCAGCAACCAAACGGCCTCGCGCCGCGGATCGGGAATTCCCTCCCGGCAGGGCAGCATCTTGGCCCCACGGGCCAGCAACTCACCGACGTTTCCCATGCCCACGTGGGCAGCGTACCATCCCGAGTTCTGCCACGTTGCCGCATGGTGACAACTGTGGCACCATGAACCCTTGGGAGGGCGCCGTGGCACGCCTGAAGGAAACCCCGCCAAAGCCCGTCCGCCAGCTGCTCAAGATCGCGCGGACCATGGCCGAGAGCCGGACACCTCAACCGGAGCTGGTGCAACGCCTGGCCTTCCTCTACAGGCAACTGGACCTCGACCAACGGAAGGCTCTCTTCCGCGCGCTGGTCCAGGAGTTGGCCTTCAGACCGGGGGAGCTGGAGGAGGTTCTGGACTCCGCCCGGGAGCGCCTGACCCAGCATCCCGAGGCGGCGCCCCGCCTTGCGGCCGAGCTGCGTACCCGCCTCAAGTCCCCCATCCGTCGCTTCCTCGAGGGTTTCTTCAACGTCCCCACCGGCCTCCAGCTTCTCATCATGGGCCGCGCGGACATCCTCGAGGCCCAGCGCGAAGGTGCCGCGGACACCGAGCCCCTCGAGCAGGAGATCGCCGAGCTCCTGACCAGGTGGTTTTCGCGCGGCCTGCTCTTCGTCCGGGAGATCGACGAGTCCTCGCCCTACCGGCTGATCCGGTACCTCAAGCAGCACGAGATGGTCCATCCCATGGTCAGCCTGGACGAGATGGCCGTCCGTCTGGGCCACGACCGACGCTGTTTCGGCCTCTTCCACCGCGTTCTGCCCGACGAACCCGTCGTCTTCATCGAGGTCGCCCTGACCCGCGGCCTGGCCCGAAGCATCCACGACATCCTGGACCAGCCCCCCAGCGACGGTGGCCCCTCTCCGGATACGGCCATTTTCTACTCCATCAACGCCACCCAGAACGGACTCTCGGGGCTCGGCCTGGGCAAGGTGCTGATCTTCCAGGTGGCCGAGGAGCTCCGCACCAGCGACCCCGGCCTCAAGACCTTCGCCACCCTGAGCCCCATGCCGCGGTTCTGGCGGCGTTACCTGCGCCCCACTCTGGCCGGGGAACCTGCGCCCGGCTCGCTGACCCGCGACGAAATGGGCGCCCTGCTCTCCGACAAGGCACTCGCCGCTCTCCGGGGGGAGCTTGCGGCACGGGGAACTCCACCCCCCCGCGATCCCGCGGGATTGCTGCTGGCAATCCTGGACGATCCCGGCTGGATCGAGAGCCCGGTCTTCCGGAATTGGCTCCGGAAACCGCTCGTGGAAATCGCGTACCGTTATCTTCGAACCGAGCGGGACGCCCACGGACGGCCCCTCTGCCCCGTGGCCGATTTCCACCTGGGCAACGGTGCCACCGTCACCCGCAAGACCATCCACTTCGCGGCCAACCACTCGGCGCGCGGGATGGAGGAGTCCTGCGGGTTGATGGTCAACTACGTCTACTCCGAGCACTGGTACCGCAGCCTGCGTCGGAGCCTGGGGATCTGAAGAGCTCGCCCGGTCGAGATGACGGCAGGAGAGGTGGAGGCGTTTCACACGGAAAAGGGCGGCTCCACGCACTCCGCGTGGAAGTGTCGGGCATGTGGTCCGTGCAGCCGAGGGGGGATGGGTGGAAGCGCTCTACCGGGAGGAGGGCGAGGATGCGGGAGCTCAGCCGAGCTCGGTCTTGAGGCGCTCGGCCTGGATCTCGGTGATCAGTGGATCGAGGATCAGGTCCAGATTGCCGTCGAGGATCTCCTGGAGGCGGTGGACCGTCAAACCGATGCGGTGGTCCGTCACCCGGCCCTGGGGGAAGTTGTAGGTGCGGATCTTCTCGGAACGGTCGCCGGAGCCGATCTGGCTGCGCCGGTCCTCGGCCCGCTCCCGGGCCAGCTCCTGCTCCTGGATCTCCTTGAGCCGGGCCTTGAGGACCCGGAGGGCCTTGGCCTTGTTCTGGATCTGGGACTTCTCGTCCTGGCAGGAGACCACCAGCCCCGTCGGGAGGTGGGTGATCCGCACGGCCGAGTAGGTGGTGTTGACGCTCTGGCCGCCGGGGCCCGACGAGCAGAACCGGTCGATCCGGAGGTCCTTCTCGTCAACCTGGATCTCCACCTCCTCGGCCTCCGGCAGCACGGCCACGGTGGCCGCCGAGGTGTGGATACGGCCCGAGGACTCCGTGGCGGGAACGCGCTGGACCCGGTGCACCCCCGACTCGAACTTGAGCCGCGAGTAGACCCGGTCGCCCTCGATCATCCCCACGGCCTCCTTGATCCCGCCGAGACCCGTCTCGTTGAGCTCGGTCAGGGAGAGCTTCCAGCCCCTGGACTCGGCGTAGCGCTGGTACATGCGCAGGAGCTCGCCGGCGAAAAGCGCCGCCTCGTCGCCACCCGTGCCAGCCCGGATCTCCAGAATGACGTTACGGCGATCGTTGGGGTCCTCGGGCAGCAGGAGCACCTTGATCCGTTGCTCCAGCTCTGCGAGACGGGACTCCAGCTCCGCCACCTCGGCCTCGGCCATCTCACGCATCTCGGGATCGTCGCTCGCTTCCAGGATCTCCCGGGCACCGTCGAGCTCGGCCTCGATCTGTTTGAGCTCCCGGGCGGCCGTGACGACGGGCGCCAGTTCCGCCAACTTCTGGGCGATCTCCCGCGAACGGACGGGGTCCACGGCCACTTCGGGATCGGCCTGCTCCTCGAGCAGGGCTTCGTGGCGGCGGACGATCTCGTCGAGACGTTCCAGCATGGGGATCACCTGTGGAAAACCCCGCGCGGGCAAAGCCTGCACGGGGTCATCTGGGCCGCCAAAGCGGCCGGTGGGTTGCTACTTGGAGGCGGTCTTCTGCTTGCCGTAGCGCCGCTCGAACTTCTCCACCATTCCGGCGGTGTCGACGAGCTTCTGCTTGCCGGTGAAGAAGGGGTGGCACGCACTGCAGATCTCCAGCCGCAGCTCCTTCTTGGTGGAGCGCGTCGTGAACGTGTTGCCGCAGGCGCAGCGGACCTCGACCTCGTGGTACTCGGGATGAATTCCTGACTTCATGATGCACCTCTCGGTGGCCCCCTGGGCCACGGAACGCGCAGTATACGCCGAGAAGGCGTTCATGGCAAGAGCCTCTTCGTGACAGGATCTCATCATCGGACGTCGTCCCGCGGGGCGGGATGCGGTGTGGACCCCTGCCGTCGAGACGACATCGAATTGAAAAATCCGGGTTATGTTCCGGGGTGCCCCAACACCCCGTGATCCCTCCAACCGTGCTGTGGACGCTCAACTCCTCCCCTGGATCCTGTAGAGGGTGGAGGGGTGGACGCCCGCAATGCGGGCGGCGGCCTTCATGTCGCCGCCGGTCAGCCGCAGCAACTGCTTCAGGTACTGGCGCTGGAACCGGCGCCGGGCCTCCTCGTACGGCGCCACACCTCCGGGTGCGAGCGGCGCCTCGACGTCCACGGAGGTGGCCTCCAGGATTCTTCGCGGAAGGTGGTGCTCCTGGAGGACCCGGCCGGGTGCCACGATGTACGCCGACTCGATGACGTTGGCAAGCTCGCGAACATTGCCCGGCCAGGCGTAGGAGCGGAGGCGCTCCAGGGCCGGCTGGGAGACCGTCTTCTCCCCGAGCCCGTGCTTCTGGATGGCCTCATGGAGGAAACGCGTCACCAGCAGGGGAAGGTCCTCGATGCGTTCCCGGAGGGCCGGGAGCCGGATCTGGAGGACGTTGATCCGGTAGTAGAGATCCTTGCGGAAACGGCCGACCTGGACCTCGTCCTCCAGGTTCCTGTTGGTGGCGCAGAGCACGCGGACATCGGTCTCGATGGGCGCCGTACCTCCCAGCCGGGTCACCCTCCCCGACTCGAGCACCCGGAGCAGCTTGACCTGGAACGCCGGGCTGGTCTCACCGATCTCGTCCAGGAGGAGCGTGCCCCCGTGGGCCGCCTCGAAGTACCCCTTGACCCGCCGTTCCGCCCCCGTGAAGGCCCCGCGCTCGTGGCCGAAGAGGGCGCCTTCCAGCAGCGGCTCGGGAAGGGCTCCGCAGTTCACTGCCAGAAACGGGCCCCGCCGCCGCGCGCTCCGGCTGTGGATGGCCCGGGCCACCAGCTCTTTCCCCGTACCGGTTTCACCCAGGATCAGCGCGGTGGCATCCACCCGCGCCGCCCTCTCGATGAGCCAGTAGATGGGCTCCATGGCATCGCTTTCGCCCACGATCTCGGGGGCCCTGGGATGCTCCGTGTCCACCCCGTCCGTGAGGACGACGAACAGCTCCCCCGGCACAAGGGAATACCCCCAGAGGCGAAACCGCACCATCTTGCGAAGGAACTGAGGCTCGTACCGTTCGATCTCCGTCCGAAACGGCGTCCCCTCCGCCAGAAGACGTTCCAACGGCTCCACCAGACCGTACTTCTGCAACACGCTGCCGAACATCTCGGTTATGGGCCGTCCCACCACCTCGCCGCGCGCGATGCCGGAATTGACCTCCTGTTGGTGGTTGATCGCAAGCACCACACCGCGGTGATCCAGCAGGAAGACCCCCAGGGGAAGCGATTCGAAGAGGAGCCGCTCCACGGTTTGCAATGCTGCAGTTTGATTACGTTCCTGCAACTTACTCATTCTTCGGAGTCTATCATGAAAGAACGCGACGAAGTTCGCATATCTGCAACAACCACCCCATGGGGGCCCGTCTCGCACCGATGCCACACGTACGGCGAACTGCTGAAACCACAACAGATCCATCCTGTTCTTGCAGACGCCGGGCTTGTGGATCTGGTATTTTTCCATTCTCTCTACTGCGTTTCTGATCAGGCATGAAAAGATGGTCCGGTCATCCTCTCGATACTTCGAACCAGGGGAAACGCTCATGAATGTCTTTGAAGACAAGGTCGCCATCGTAACCGGAGCTGCATCAGGCATCGGCAGGGCGTTGACCCAAGAACTTGCGGCGAGAGGAGCCAACGTCATTGCCGCTGACATACATGATGAGATGCTGCAGCAGACCGTGGCAGGCATCAACACGTCGCGGCATCCGGTCAAGGGTGCCACCCATTAGAAGGCATTCGTCAAGTGGGTACAGCGATAGCAGAATCGAGCCAAAGCCGCTCGGAGAAGGTCGCGATGGATTGTTGATGCCACCCGGAGAAGTCACCGATGCGGCCGGACTTTCGAAAGGTTTTGCGTCGGCACGAAACCGCACAAGCCACCCATCGGGATCAAGGCGTTGGGGTTCTCGCCGTAAGGTGAGGGATTTCCCAGGCCCCTGGAGCCATCCGGCTCCCCAGAAAGTCCTCGAGCTCGACCGACCGCGTCCATGTGGAAGAGGTACAGGTATGTGGCTGCCCCGTGGGGCTCCAGCACTGTCTGGCTCGCGGCCGGCGCACGGTATCACCTCCCGGTGTGCGACGCCGGGGAGGGTCCATTCAGGTCGGGAGTGTTGTTCACAGGCACCAATTCTGGCTCCCTTCCCGGCTCGCATTCCTAGCAGAACACCTTTCCCGGATCGAAGATCACTTTGTCCCTCATCACGTAATAGCTCGCTCTCGCCAGCTTGTGGGCCAGTGCCCTCATGGCCACGATCTCCCGGG
>CAZXNA010000003.1:0-63992 GCA_964641295.1 uncultured Thermoanaerobaculia bacterium | reverse complement strand
TGGTCCAGGAGGGGACGTCCGGCCAACGGGTGGAGCACCTTGGGCAGGGGGCTTTTCATACGCGTCCCCTTGCCGGCCGCAAGCACAACCACTTCCCACCTCATGGTCAAGCTTCCCTCTCCAGGAGGCCGAGCACAGCCGCAGCCAGCTCGGCCCGGTCATGCCGCACGAGACCCTCGGGGGTCTCCACCAGCAGGGGCCGCGGGTCCAACCGGCCGGGACCGCCCCACGCGGCCGGATCCCCGGCCAGCAGGGGCTCGGCGCCCTCATCGGCATAGCGCGTCATGACCTCGGGAGAGGCCGGGCGATCGTTGGCCAGGATGACGTCGGGCGTGACGCCGGGGGCGTGGGCGGTGATGGCTCCCAGGTGATCGGCCAGGTTCATCCCCGTGGTCTCACCGGGCTGCGTCATCAGGTTGGCGACCCAGACCAGCTGGCCCCGGCGGGCCGCGACGGCCTCGGCAATGCCCGGCACCAGGAGGTTGGGGATGATAGAGGTGAACAGGGAGCCGGGCCCCAGGAGGATCAGGTCGGCGGCGCGGATGGCGGCAACGGCCTCTGGGACGGCCGGGGGCGACGCCGGCTCCAGCTCCACGCGGGCCGGCGGGCCGGCGGCGCTGACCCTGGATTCACCCTCCAGGCGGCCGCCCTCCCGATCCCATCCCACCAGGTGGACGTTGGCCGTTGTCGCCGGGAGGATGGTGCCGCGGACCTTGAGGACCTCGGCCGAGAGTCGGACGGCACGGCTGACGTCGCCGGTCATCTGCAACAACCCTGTCAGGAAGAGGTTGCCCAGGGAATGGCCCCCCAGCTCGCCGTTTCCCGCGAAGCGGTGCTCGAAGAGACGGGCCAGGAGCTCGTGATCCTCGGCCAGGGCCACCAGGCAGTGGCGCAGATCGCCGACGGCGGGGATGTCGAACTCCCGGCGCAACCGGCCCGTGGAGCCCCCGTCGTCGGTCACCGTCACCACGGCGGTCAGGTGCTCGATGGCCAGCCCCTTGACGGCCATGAGGAGCGAGGAGAGGCCGGTCCCCCCTCCTAGGGCGACGACGCGCGGTGATGGTGACATGGCTACTTGCGGCGAAGCTCGTAGAGGACCTGTTTGGCGACGGCCTTGAGGGTCTCGAAGACGCCCATCCCCTGGGTGGCGATGGCCTCGAAGGTCGGCTCCCCCTTGAAGTTGAGCTGCCGGTACATGTGATCAACGGGCATGGCCGTCGGGAGGTCGCGCTTGTTGAGCTGAAGTGCGTAGGGGATGGTCTTGAGGTCGAAGCCGTTTTCCTTGAGGTTGATTTCCAGGTTATGGAGGGACTCGAGGTTGGCGTCCTCGCGAACCTCCTGGGAATCCGCCACGAAGATGATGCCGTCCACGCCCTTGAGGATCAGCTTCCGGCTGGCGTCGTAGAAGACCTGGCCCGGGACCGTGTACAGGTGGAAGCGCGTCTTGAACCCGCGGACCGAGCCCAGGTCCAGGGGGAGGAAGTCGAAGAACAGGGTGCGGTCCGTCTCCGTGGCCAGGGAGATCAGCTTCCCTTTCTGCTGGGGGTTGGACCGCTCGTAGATGTACTGGAGGTTGGTGGTTTTCCCGCAGAGACCAGGGCCGTAGTAGACGATCTTGACGTTGATCTCACGGGCGGCGTAATTGATGAAGCTCATTCTGAAAACAGGGCGTCGATATCTTCGTCTGTGATCTCGGCAAAGGGCGAAGCGGCCTCCTCTGCGCCGACCTCGAGGGCCTTTTGCTCCATCTCACCCAGGATGCGCTCCAGCTCGGCCGCCGCCTTGCGGACCCGGAGCCGGACGAGCCCCAGGGAGGAACGCTCGTCGAAGATGACCACGAGGATCAGGCGCTGCCCGACGATGGAGATGTGAATGTTGTCCTTCTTCCCCTCGTGGAAGAGGATGGAGAACTCCTTCTCGCCGATCAGCTTGGCCAGCCCATCGGTGGCGGCAACGTTGCCAGCGGTCAGGGAGGCCAGGGAGGTCGTGTCCACATACTCGATCTCACCGGCAGCGGCGATCTGCTGACCGTTCTTGTCGATGAGAAACACGATCTTGGCGCTGGCGTCAACCCTCAGGCGATTGAGGACCGCACTGATCTTGTTGAACTCTTCTTCATACATCACCAATCCGGAGTCCACAGCGGCAGCCTCCCCACTTCCATCCAACTCGTTCTAACACAATTGTATCCCGGGAGCAAGGGAAAGGGTTCCTCCGGGAGGTGGCATGTCTCACACCCGCCTGCGGAGTTGGAGCGCCTGGGCCAGGGTCACCTGGTCGACGGCCCCCACCTCGCCCCCGACGGGTATGCCCGACGCCGGCTGACTGATGTCCACACCCAGGGGCTCGAGCCGCCGGGCGATGTAGAGGGCCGTTGTCTCACCCTCCACGGTGGGGTTCGTGGCCAGGATGACCTCCCGCACCTCTCCGCCCTTCACGCGGTCGAGCAGCTCCTCGATTCTCAGATCTTCGGGACCGACGCCATGGAGGGGCGAGAGGTGGCCCAGCAGGGCGTGGTACAGGCCGTTGTACTCACCGGTCGCCTCCACGGACCAGGCCGTCGTCGGCGACTCCACCACCAGGATGATGGAGCGGTCGCGCCCCGGATCCGAGCAGACGGGACAGGGGTCCTCCTCCGTCAGCAGGAAACATCTGGAGCAAAGGCGGATACGGTCTCTCAGGGCCGTCAGCGCCTCACCAAGCCGTACGGGCTCGTCGGGCGGGCAGGTCAGGAGATGCTCCACCAGCCGCTGGGCCGAGCGCGGGCCGACCCCCGGGAGCCGTTCCAGGTGGGCGAGCACCTCGCGGACCGCCGCGGGTCGGAGCTCCTTCACTTGTCGCCCCCGTCGTCCGGCACGACCGACCGGATGGTGCCGCCGAGGATCCGCCGGGCCATGGCGACGCCCTCGTCGCTCTCGGCCAGCTCCCTGAGGGCCCGGCTCCCGCCGTTCCCGCCGGCCGTCTCACCCTCCACGGCAATGCTTAGCCCCTGGAAGCCCTCAAGATGGCGCCGGGCGGCCTCGGCCACCTGGCCCCGGATCTCCTCCTCCCGGAGGAAATCGGCAAGGCCCGCCGCGTCGGCGGGAAACTTCAGCCGGAGCTCCCCGTCGGTCAGGTTCACTTCGGCGGCATCGATGGCCGCCGCGATGCGGGGCCGGACGGGCCACAACGCCTCGCTGAGGATCTGGCCGGGAGAGCCCGGCGCATGGGGGCTGGGATCGACCGCGTCGATGCGGGGCGGCGCCGGTTGATGGTTCCCGGCCGGCGGGGCAGGGAGAAGACCCTCCGTTGCTGCCGATGGGCCCCTTTGGCCACCGCCGCTTCCCCCGGCCCGCCGCTGGCCAGAGGCCGGAGGCCCTGGAACGGAGGGAGGCGTCTCCCCGGCCAACAGGGCCTCCACCGCACGGATAGAGGGCCAGCGGGAGAGGCGGAGGCAGGCCACCTCGAGGCCGAGCTCCCGGTTGATCCCCTCGCGGATCAACCCCTGTTGCTCGAGCCACAGGCCGAGCATGCGGGTCAGCCCCGCCACGTCAACGCCCCGGGCGGCATCCTCCAGCAGGCGCCGCAGCTCCCCCTGGGGCCCCGGCTCGAGCTCGGGATCCAGCGCCAGGTGGGTCATCCGCCGCAGGGTCCGCCCGACCTCCTCGTAGAGGACGACGGGATCGTGGCCCGAGGCCAGCTCCTCCCGGACGATTGCCAGACCCTCGGCGGCCTCGCCGCGGGCCAGGTGCCCCACCAGCCGGACGATCCGCTCGGCCCGGGGCACGCCGAGGACCGCGGCGACGGCCTCCTCGTCGATGGCGTCCCCGGAGAAGGCCCGGAGCTGATCCAGGAGCGAGAGGCCGTCTCGGACACTGCCGTCGGCGGCCCGCGCCACGGCCTCGGCGGCGCCTGCGCTCAGCTGGAAGCCCTCGGCCTCGGCGATGTGGTTCAGGTGCGCAGCGATCTGGCCGACCCCCAGGGGCCGGAACTCCAGCTGCTGGCAACGGGAAAGGATGGTCGCGGGCACCTTGTGCCGCTCGGTGGTGGCGAAGATCCACAGGATGTACGGCGGCGGCTCTTCCAGGCTCTTGAGCAGGGAGTTGAAGGCCGACTTGGAGAGCATGTGGACCTCGTCGACGATCAGCACGCGGTAGCGGTCCCGGGTCGGCCGGTAGCGGAGGAGCTCCTGGAGCTCCCGCACGTTGTCGACGCCCGTGTGGGTGGCGGCATCGATTTCGACCACGTCCAGGCTGGCCCCCGCCGTCACCTCGCGGCAGGAGACGCATTCCCCACAGGGCTCCGGGGCCGGGCCCTTCTCGCAGTTGACCGCCTTGGCCAGAAGCCGGGCCGCCGTCGTCTTCCCGACGCCGCGAAGCCCCGAGAACAGGTAGGCGTGGCCCAGGGTGCCCGTTTTCAGGGCGTTCTGGAGCGTTCGGACCACGGCCTCCTGGCCGAGGATGTCGGCGAAGCGCTGGGGCCTCCAGGAGCGGGCGAGAACCTGGTATGTCACCCGGGCATGGTAGCTCAGCCGGACCCGGCAGGCCAGGCGTCCCTCCGCGTGCTCCACCGTTCGCCGGCCATGCAACGGGCAGGGGAACGGGAACCCAGACGCAGTCGAGGGTATACTCGCCGTCGAGTGAAGCGGGAAACGATCTGACGCCGCCGGCCCGGGTCCCCGTTTCCACGGTGATGGACCGCCATCAGTAGCAGGTGCCATCTCCGTGGGGGCCGGAGAGCCTGCGGAGTGACCGGGGTCAACCCTCCGGGCCGCGGAACGTCGTACACTGAGGTGCAACATGGAGATCGGCTTCGGGAGAGCCGGAGCGAACGACACAAGGGGGATAACATGCGGCGAGTAATGACATTCACGATTCTGGCCATGGTCCTGGCCATCGCGCTGCCGTCGGCGGCGCTCAACCCATCCACGGAGCTGTACGTTCCGGCGGCGGCCCGTGGGGCGGGAGCCAACAGCTCCCAGTGGTACACGGACCTCTTCGTTTTTAACCCGGGGACCTCGACGGTATCCGTCGACATCTACTTCCTGCCACGGGACACGGACAACTCCGGGGCCGTTCCCACGACCTTCAGCCTGGGGGCCAACGAAACCCTGACCCTGCCGGACGTCATCCTGGGGACCTTCGGCCAGTCCAGCGCCGCCGGGGCCTTCCGCATCGTCGCCACAGGTGAGGTGATCGCCAACTGCCGGGTGTACAACAAGGCTGGAACCGACACCTTCGGCCAGGGGCTCGAGGGCGTTCCGGCCTCGGTCGCCGTTACACCGGGCAATCCCACCGACATCGTCGGTCTGACCTCAAACGGTGATACGCCTGGGACCTTCCGTTCCAACATCTTCGCCGTCAACACCTCGTCGTCCCCGACGACCCTGGACGTGACGCTCATGGACAGCTCGGGCACCACGGTCGCCTCCAAGAGCTACACCCTCCCGCCCTACGCCGCGCTCTACAAGAAGGTCACCGACCTTGGCGCGGGCAGTTTCGACAACGGAACCCTCCACGCGGCCGTGAGCTCGGGCTCCGCCATCGTCGTCGCCTCCAAGAACGACAACGGTTCCTCCGACGGCACGACCCTCGAAGCCTGGTGGGCCGGCGGCGCCGCAGGCGGTGACGGCACCTACCAGTTCGCCGTCTATGACACCATCGGCGCCAGCGGCGGGGGCAACATCGTCGTTGCCGGCGGCAACATCACGGGAATCAACGGCATCGAGATCAATTACGAGAAGGACGAGGATCAGGACCAGGTGTCCGACTGCCCCGTCCTCTTCGACATCGGTTCGGGCTTCTCGGACGACTTTGCCATCCACCCCGTGGCGGACTACGCCTCCGGCGTCAGCTACCACCTCAACTACCCCGCCAACGGCAGCTTCTCCGGCGGTGACCTGGTCTTCACCTTCACCCTGAACAAGTCCGGCAGCTCCCTGGTGGGCACCCTGACGGCCGTCGGTTCCAACTTCAGCGGTGACGACGCCGGGTGCAACGGCTCCTTCCCGGCCCTGACCCTGATGGCCGGCGTGCAGTAGTCAGAGAGAGTTGTGACACCGCTCAACCCCGGGCCGCTGGCCCGGGGTTTTCCGTTTCCGCACGGCCGGCCTCGCCCGCAGCAACGAGGGCGTGGCGCCAGAGCACGGGGCCAACGAGCTGGTTGACGACCACGGCGCCGACAATGACGGCGGCCAGCTTCGCGCCGAAGCCGGGGAACTCCCGGGCGATACGTCCCGCCAGGCCCAGGGTCAACCCGGCCTGGGCGACGAATCCCACCCACGCCCGTTGCCGCACGGAATGCGGCGCCTTCATGAGGATCGCCGGCGCCGCCGTCAGACCCCAGGTCAGGACCAGCCGGACGAGAACCAGGACGGCGACCCCGGCCCAGGCGATCCGGAAAACGCCGAGATCGAGGCCGGCCCCGACCAGCGCGAAGAACACCACGTAGATGGGGGGCGACGAGCGTTCCAGGGCGTGGAGAAAGCCCGTAGCAGCCCTGGGGAAGACGTTGCGGGCGATGAACCCGGCGGCCATGGTCACCAGGAGGTGCTCAAGATGCCAGGTGTGGGCCAACTCCATGGACACCAGGACGAGGGCCAGCACGGTGATCTCCGGGTGAAAGCCCATGTAGTCCAGATAAGCGCCCAGGGCCAGGCCAAGAACCGTCCCGGCCACGAGGGAGAGGACCATCTCGGTTCCCAGGGCGGCAAGGACCTTTAGGTCGACGCCACCGCCTCCGACCCACCCGGCGGCCATCCCGCTGACCCACGTGAAGAGGAGGAGGATGATCAGATCCTTGACCACTGTCACGCCGAGCACCGTATCCACCAGGGGTCCCCGGGAGCGGGTTTCGGTGATGATGGCAATGGTGGTGGCCGGCGAGTTTGCCACGACGAGGATCCCGAGGAGCGCCACGGCCGCCAGTCGCTGGGCCGGCGTCAACGCCCCGAGGAAGGGCAGCTGGCCGAGGATCAGCCAGAAAAGGACCGACGAGGCCAGGACAATCCCCACGGCGTGGCTGAAGATGATGGTGCCCAGCAACCTCCATCCCTTCCGGAGAGCCTCCATCCGCAGCTCGCCGCCGGCCGTCAGGGCGATCAGCCCGAGGGCCAGCTCCTCGAAGAGGACCAGACTGTTGAGATCTCCCCGTGTGACCAGGGCGGTCAGGGACGGCCCCAACGCCATGCCCAGGATCAGGTAACCGCTGATCCGCGGCAGCCGGACTCGCTGGGCCAGATCTCCCACCAGCTCGCCGCCGATCATGATCATGCCCAGTGCCAGCAGGGCCGAGGCGTCGCGATCCACCCATCCCGGGCCGGGAACCGCCCGCAGCAGCCAGATCAGGGCGCCGACGGCGGCCAGGAGGAACCACCTCACGATGACCCCTCCCCGGCCGGCTCCGACAGACGGAACAGCACCCGCCGCGTCCAGAACCCCCCGGCAAGGTGGTTGAAGACCAGGGCGGCGAAGACGCCGCCGGCGAGGGCCGGCGTCCCGTGGCCCATCTGGACCGAGGCCATGAGAAACGCCAGCGCCAGGGGACCCTGGGGCAACAGGCCCGTCCCCATGAGCCGCGCCTCGACGACCACGTGGCGTCTTCCGGCTAACCCTTCCAGCACGCGTCCCCCACCCAGGACGGCCGCATCTCGAACCAACACCAGCAGGAGGAGACCGGCGAGGGAGGGCAGGCAGGGACGCCACCACGCCCCCAGCAGCAGCAGGATCGCCGTCAACATGGGTGTCTCGATGGCGTGGGCCGCCCGGAGGATCCGGTGGGGGAATCGGGAGCGGTTGGCGATGACCGCTCCGGTGATGGCCGCCATCAACATGGGCTCGGCGCCCGTCAGCACGGCCGCGCCGGCCGTCAGCGCCATGACCCCCACCAGGAGGGCCAGGACGTGGATCTCCTCTCTCTCTCCGTGCAGCAGCAGGATGGTGGCGTAACCGAAGATCACCGCCACACCCATTCCGATGGTCAGGGAGGCCGCCGGCCCGAAGGTCTCACCGGACGACGTGATGACGGTGCTTCCGACGCCGAAGAGCAGCACGGCAGGAGCGCTGCTCAGGGAGGCGACCAGCAGGAGCAGACGCATGGCCAGGCGATCGACCGGTGGCCGCGTCCGGGAGAGATGGTCGATGAGACGCGGCGAGCTGACCGTTGCGATGGCGGCCAGCAGCAGCGCCACGCGCCCGTCGAAACCAGCGGCCAGGGCCCCAGCGCCCGTGGCGCCGCCGGCAGCCATGGGAATGAGGAAACCCGCACGTCTCTGCCAGGGCTCGAGGGAGCGGAGGATGCGGAGATCGAACTGGAGCCCGATCAGCAGCCCGATCCAGGCCAACCCCAGGAGGATGACCGGCCGCAGCAGCTCCACGAGGTTCTCCGGGAAGAGTCCCAGCCCGGCCCTTCCCATGACAACCCCTGCCAGCACCGTCACGAGGCTCTGCAGCCCCGGCACCCTCCGCTCGTGCTGTCCGAGCCACCGCCGGGCCGCCGTTCCCAACAGGGCCAGCAGGACCAGGAAGACGAAGGCCAGCGTGCCCGGCATCATGGGGAGCTTCCTCCGGCCCCGAGTCCAGACCGCCAGCTTCCGCGGGACCTCCTGGCAGGAGCGTGTAGACGCTCATCGGTTTGGCGTGCCGCCCAAGCGGCCTCCGGGGAACGGTCGAGGTGACCCCCAGGCGCCGCCGTCGGTGAAGATGCCGCAATGGTGGGCATCTCCACAGTGGCGGCAGGAGGCCGGTGAGCTCTGCGGACTACAGGTCCCGCATGGCGGTGATCGGCACCAGGAAGGCCGTCGTACGTGGCTCTCCAGGGAGCACGGGAACGGCGATGGATTCCAGCGCCTCCAGGGCCTCCCGGGCCGCACCATCGTCCTCGATGGGGCAGAGGACCAGACGGCAGAAGTCCAGTCCTCCCGGAACCAGCGTCCTCACACCGGCGAAGATGGGGAGGTCGCGCTCCAGGAGCCCCAGCCCGGTCCGGGTCTCCACCACCACGGCGTCGGGCAGCTCCTGCTCGACCAAGGTGGAGAGCACCTCGCCGAGCACCTCCTCGTGATGCACGATGATCGCCAGGAGCTGCACTCACGCACCCCCCTCGATCCGGCGAAGGGTCTCGAGGAAGGCCTCCGCCGACGGGGCCTCCACCAAGGGATCCAGCTCCCCGCTGCGACGGGCGATGCGGGCGATGTGGGCCAGCCCCGCCAGGTGGAGGGCCGCCGTATCCAACCCGGCCAGAAGGCAGAACACCAACCGCACCGGTTCGTCGTCCAGGGCGGGGTAGTCGAGGCCCCTGGGATGGGTGGATACGGCCAGGACCAGGTGATCCAGATCGTCGAGCTGGGCGTGGGGAACCGCCACTCCCTTGCCGATGCCCGTCGGGAGGATTCGTTCACGTTCCTCGAGGAGGCGAACCACACGCGCCGCGTCGTCCACATGCCCGGTTTCCTCCAACAGCTGACCGAAGCGGGCGAAAAGCCCGGAGCGGTCCCGCACGGGAGGATCGATCAGGATCCTGTCCGGGTCCAACTTTTCGTAGAGCTTCCAGCCTCCCACGACCGCCTCCCCGCGGGAACCCACCATACGGGTCCCAACGTGTCCCTCCCGGCCTCAGCCCGCCGGCGGAGCTCCGTGCGAGGCTGAACCCGCGCCCGACCCGCTCCGACCGGTTGAAGCACGGGGATCAGCTGTCGACTTCGACCACCATCGTGTCGGCCAGCTTGTCGCCCATCCGGCGCCCCTCGCCGTCGGTCAGCACCAGAATGATCTCAATGACGACGACGATGAAGCTGATCACGCCCAGAAGCAGACCCGCGATCCAGCCGGCCACCGGAATGACGAGGAAGGCCGCGCCCAGGGGCCCGATGGCGAAGGGGATGTTCCGTTTCACCGAGGTGCCAAGATCCATGGGTTGGCCGTCGAGACGAATCGGACGGAGCTTCATGATCTTCTTGCGGATGGAGCGCTGGTCCATGAAGTCCAGCTCCAAGCCGTCGCGCACGAGCATGTACGCCGCCCCGGCCAGGCCGCCGATGAAGGGGATCAATCCGACGATTCCCGAGAGCAACCCGTCGATCAGGGCGGCCAGGAAGCGCTTGCCCAGGTCCGCCTTGACCCGTGCCGGTGCGGAAGCCTGCATGGCTGGTGGTGGTGGCGGCGGCACCGCTGCATCCGGAGGGGGAGGCGGAACGTCGCCCGCCGTAGGCTGGCCATTGTCGAGAACATCATCGGTCATCGGTACCTCCCTTGGTCCGCAGCATGTGTTTTCCCCTCTCGGGGGAGATGCCGCCATGGTACCCGAGACCCGTCAAAGACGAAAGCGCTCTCTCGATCCCCATGGCCGCCCAAACGCTCTGCGCGCCAGGAAAGCTCCTGGCCGACGCGGGCCGGCCGCCATCAATCATTGAAACCGCGTTGGATGAATCCGAGGATGACAGTGAGGGGGGGGTTGGCAGCGCGTACGGGATTCGAACCCGTGTTACCGGCGTGAGAGGCCGGCGTCCTAGACCCCTAGACGAACGCGCCGCAGGGAGAAATACGATAACAATTTCCCGCCGGGTGCGCAACCCCTTCGGGCCCGGCGGGCGCTCCTCGAGGGGCGAGCGCCGCGGTGCACCCGGCCGGGTCTCTTCGTGGAGGCCCCGGCGGGCTGCCGCAACGCAATTGTGTGAGGAACGTATCGAGATTGGGAATCCACAGCGATTACTATGCTGCCCTTTCGCCAGTGATCCGGTGTCCACAGAACGGCCGTCAGGCGGTTTCACCGGAAATGGTATGATCAATCTGCGAACTGATCGCTACACCACGACGGGAGTGGAGAAGGTGCCAACAACCCTCGAGCGCGAGGTCATGTCATCACAGCAACCAAGGTTCCATCGATTTCTGGCCCTTGCCACGGCTCTAGCCTTGGCCGGGGGTTGCACAGTTGGACCCGACTATGAGAAACCGGAGACCAACACACCCGAGCAATGGCAGCAATCGGTTCTCAGCCGGGATCCGGCCCTCGTGCCGGCGCCGGGGGAGATTGAGAAGTGGTGGGAGATCTTCGATGATCCCATCCTGGACCGGCTGATCGACGAGGCCGGCCGGAGCAACTACGACCTCCGCATCGCCATCGCCCGCGTGGAAGAGGCTCGCTCGTTCGTGGGAGTGGTTTCCGGCCAGTACGCTCCCCAGGTGGGCGCCAATGCCGATGCCCAACGCTCACGGATCAGTGAGAATCAACTCCCGCTCCCGGGCGGCCAGACGCAGAACAGCTTCTCACTCGGTGTCGGGGCCACCTGGGAGATCGACGTCTTTGGCCGGATCCGGCGATCGATCGAGGCCGCCACCGCCGAGTACCAGGCCACCGAGGAGGACCGCAACGACGTGCTCATCGCCGTCTACGCCGAGGTGGCCCGGAACTACATCAACCTGCGCACCGCACAGACCCGTCTCGCGGCGTCGCTCCACAACATCGAGTCGCAGCGGGAGATCGTGGAGCTTACGAAGACCCGCTTCAAATACGGCCTGTCGTCAGACCTGGACGTGGCCCAGGCGGAGCAGGTGCTGGCCTCGTCGGAAGCCACCGTGCCCACGATCCAGCTCCAGCTCGACACCTCCATGCACGCCCTGGCCGTGCTCCTGGGCAAGGAGCCTGGGGCCCTCGCCGAGGAGCTGGCCGAGCCGCGGCCCATTCCAGAGGTGTCCGACGCTGTCAGCATTGGTGTCCCGGCCGACCTGGTCCGGCGGCGCCCGGACATCCGCCGTGCGGAACGACAGCTGGCCGCGCAGACCGCCCGCATCGGGATGGCCACCGCGGAGCTCTACCCCCGCTTCAACATCCTGGGCGTCTTCGGCCTCGCCGCGGGGAAGACCAGCGCTCTGTTCACCTCCGGGAGCCAGACCTACACCCTGGGCGGGGGCATCACCTGGAACCTCTTCGCCGGCGGGTCCATCCGGAACCAGATCCGCGTGGAGGACGCCAAGACCGAGCAGGCGCTGCTCCGGTACGAGCAGACCGTCCTGGAGGCGCTCCGCCAGGTGGAGGACTCCCTGGTGGCGGTGGCCGAGTTCTCCAAGAGGCGCGCCGCCCTGGTCCGGAATGCCGAGGCCGCCGAGCGGTCCCTCCGTCTGGCTCTCGAACTCTACAAGGACGGGCTCCGGGACTTCCAGAGCACCCTCGATGCCGAACGGTCACTCTTCGACGCCGTGAACCTGATGGCGACCGCCGACGGCGGCGCCACTCTCGCCCTGGTGGATCTTTATCAGAGCCTCGGTGGGGGGTGGAACCCCGACGCTCCCGAGGAGTCCTTTCATGCTGGCTACAAACGATCCCAAGCCAGCCAACCGACGAATGAGGTCAAGTAAGCATGGATACACGCCCCCCCCGATTCCTGCCCCTCAACGTTGTCAAGACCGACACGGGCCGGACTGCCTCCGCCCTCGCCATCATGGTCCTTGCCGTCCTTGTCTCGGGATGCGGCCAGAAGAACGAGTTCGTGCCGCCACCACCACCCAAGGTGACGGTGGCCCACCCCGTGGTCCGGGACGTCACGACCTACAACAACTTCACGGGGAAGACCGACTCGGTGGCGTCGGTGGAGATCCGCGCCAGGGTCCAGGGATGGCTCGAGAAGATCCACTTTGCCGATGGCGCCGTGGTTCGCAAGGGTGACCTTCTGTTCACCATCGACCCGCGGGAGTACGAGGCCGCCGTCCAGCAGGCCGAGGCGGACCTGCTCAACGCGAAGACCGCCCTGGCCTTCGCGGAAAACGATCTCGCCCGCCGGGAGAAGGCCTTCGCCGAGAACGCCATCAGCGAGCTCGACCTCCTCCGAAGCCGGGCCGACCGTGACCGGGCGCTGGCCACCGTGGCCGGTGCCGAGGCCCGCCTCGAGAAGGCGAAGATCAACCTGTCCTACTGCGAGATCCGGTCCCCCATCACCGGGAAGACCTCGCGGCACCGTGTGGACATCGGCAACCTGGTCGGGGCGGGCGAGCCCACCCTTCTCACCACCGTGGTCCAGATCAAGCCCATCTACGCCTACTTCAACGTCAGCGAGCGGGATGTCGCCCGCTACCTCCAGATCTCTTCATCCGCGCCCAAGGAGCACACGCGGGGTAGTGACCTGGATGTCCCGGTGGAGCTCGGTGTCGCCACCGAGGAGGGCTACCCCCACAAGGGCACCCTGAGCTTTGTGGACAACCGGGTCGATCCGGAAACCGGAACCATGCAGGCCCGGGCCGTCTTTCCCAACGAGGAGATCCTGCTACTGCCCGGGATGTTCTCGCGCATCCGGATCCCTTCCACGGTCATCCAGGACGCCCTCCTGGTCCCGGAGATCGCCACCGCCCAGGACCAGCAGGGCCGGTACGTCCTGGTGGTCAACGAGAAGAACGTGGTGGAGCGGCGAGGCGTGGAGATCGGATCCAAGGAGGGCGAGCTCGTGGTCATCCTGAAGGGGCTCGGCCCCGATGACCGCGTGGTGGTCAACGGCCTGCTCAACGCCCGCCCCGGTTCCGAGGTGACCGCGGAGATGACCTCCATCGAGGCTGCAACGGAGCCTGCGCCCGTGACCGGGCCGGCCGGCGAGGCCACCCCCGCGCCGGAGGCACCGACCGAGCCGGCTGGCTGAGGGAGAGCGACCGATGTTCAGCCGGTTCTTTATCGAACGTCCCATCTTCGCCTCGGTCATCGCCATCGTGTTCGTCATCGCGGGAGGTATCTCGATGCTGGGGCTTCCCATCGCCCAGTACCCCGAGATCACTCCACCCACGGTCAACGTCTCGGCCATCTACCCGGGGGCCAACGCGGAGGTGGTATCCACGACGGTGGCCCAGCCCATCGAGGAGCAGGTCAACGGCGTGGAGAACATGCTCTACATGGACTCCACCTGCTCGGCCGACGGCTCCTACTCCCTGACGGTCACCTTCGAGGTGGGGACCGACCTGGACATCGCCACGGTGCTCGTCCAGAACCGTGTGGGGATCGCCACCGCCAAGCTCCCCGAGGAGGTCAAGCGCCTGGGCGTGACCACCCAGAAGCAGTCCCCCAACATGGTGGAGCTCATCGCCCTCAGCTCGCCCGACGGCCGGTACGATGACCTCTACCTCTCCAACTTCGCCAACATGCGGATCAAGGACGAGCTCGCCCGGACACCCGGTGTGGGCTCGGTGAAGATCTTCGGCGTCGGGGACTACTCCATGCGGATCTGGCTCGACCCCGAGAGGATGGACGAGCGCGGGGTCACCACCACGGACGTTTTCAACGCCATCCGTGAGCAGAACGTCCAGGTGGCGGCCGGTCAGATCGGGGCACCGCCGGCGCCCCCCAACCAGGCGTTCCAGTACACGGTCAACGTCAAGGGACGCCTGAGTGATCCGGAGGAGTTCGGCAATATCATCATCCGGAGCCTCTCCGGAGGACGAAACCTCTACGTCAAGGATGTGGCCCGGGTGGAGCTGGGCTCCAAGAGCTACGCCTACAAGGCGCTCCTCGACGGAAAGCCCACGGCCATTCTCGGCATCTACCAGACCCCCGGCGCCAACGCCCTGGATGTCGCCGCACGCGTTCACGACAAGATGGAGGAGCTGAAGAAGACCTTTCCCGAGGGGCTCGAGTACTCCATCCCCCTGGACACCACCCTCTTTATCAGCGACTCCATCGACGAGGTGGTCGTGACGCTCTTCCTCGCCGTGCTCCTCGTTTTCGTGACGCTCTTCATCTTTCTTCAGGATTGGCGCACCACCATCATTCCCGGCGTGGCCATCCCGGTCTCCCTCATCGGCACCTTCATGGTCATGGCCTCCCTGGGCTTCTCCATCAACATGATCTCCCTCTTCGGCCTGGTGCTGGCCATCGGGATCGTGGTGGACGACGCCATCGTGGTGGTGGAGAACACCGACCGCAACATCAACGAGGGGGGAATGGCGCCGAGACAGGCGGCCATCCATGCCATGGAGGAGGTCGGAGGCGCGGTGGTGGCCACCACCCTGGTGCTGCTGGCGGTCTTCGTGCCCACCGCTTTCATGCCAGGCATCACCGGACGGCTCTTCAAGCAGTTCGCCCTGACCATCTCGGCGGCCACGGTGATCAGCTCCATCAACGCCCTGACCCTGAGCCCGGCCCTGGCGGCGCTGTTGCTCCGCCCGAAGGATCCCAACAAGAGAGTCAACCTCTTCTTTCGTCTCTTCAACCGCTCCTTCGATGCTTCGACGCGGGGGTACACGGCCCTGGTGCGGGGGCTGGTCCGAAAGTCCGCCATTTCCATGGTGCTCGCCATCGCCATCGGCGTCCTCGCCATGTGGGGCTTCGGCTCCCTGCCCACGGGCTTCCTCCCCACAGAGGACCAGGGGTACATCTTCGCCTTCGCCCAGCTCCCCGACGCCGCCACCCTGGACCGGTCAGCGAAGGTCGGCAACACGCTGAGCGAACGGATCGGCGCCATCCCGGGCGTCCAGGACACGGTGGCCGTCGACGGCTACTCCCTCCTGGACAACGCCACCTTGTCGAACACGATCACCTTCTTCCTCTCACTCAAGCCGTTCGAGGACCGTCTTCCCCACGGCCACACCATGGATTTCATCCTCCGTGAGATCAAGAAGATCGCCGCCGATACCCAGGAGGCCCGCCTCGTAGCATTTGCGCCGCCGGCCATCCCCGGCCTCGGGAACTCCGGCGGCTTCGAGATGAAGCTCCAGGACCGCACCGGCGTGGGCACACAGGTCCTCCAACAGATGGCCGAGGCGGTGGCCCAGGCTGCCAATACGCAGAGCGGTCTCCAGGGGGTCTACACCACCTTCCGGGCCACCACGCCGCAGCTCTTCGTGGACGTGGACCGGACGGCGGCCAAGATGGTGGGCGTGCCCCTCAACGACATTTTCGGCACGCTCCAGACCTATCTGGGCTCGGCCTACGTCAACGACTTCACCCAGTTCGGGCGCAACTTCCAGGTCAACCTTCAGGCCGACTCCATGGCCCGGGCGAGAATCGACGACATCGTCAAGCTCAAGGTCCGGAACCGTGACGGGAAGATGATCCCGCTGGGCACCTTCCTGGACACGCATTTCATCCTCGGTCCCCAGGTGATCTCGCGATTCAACCTCTATCCCGCGGCCAACGTCAACGGGAACCCAGCACCGGGCTTCAGCTCGGGCCAGGCGCTTGGCCTCATGGAGGACCTGACCCGCCGGACGATCCCCAACTCCATGGGGTTCGAGTGGACGGGCATGTCCTTCCAGGAAAAGATCGCCGCCAGCGGGGGGAGCACCACCTTCCTCATGTCCATCGTCTTCGTCTTCCTCGTACTGGCCGCCCAGTACGAGAGCTGGTCGGTACCCCTGGGCGTCATCATGGTGGTTCCGCTCTCGGTCCTGGGCGTGACCATCGCCCTGGTGCTCCGCGGTATGGAGGCCAACACCTATACCCAAATCGGCCTCGTCCTCCTGGTGGCCCTGGCGGCCAAGAACGCCATCCTCATCGTGGAGTTCGCCAAGCAGCTCCACGACGGGGGCAAGCCCATCTTCGAGGCCGCCGTGGAGGCCGCACGGCTGCGCTTCAGGCCCATCCTCATGACCTCCCTGGCCTTCGTTCTGGGCACCTTTCCGCTGGTGATCGCCTCGGGAGCGGGCGCGGCCAGCCGGCAGGCCGCCGGCACCGCCGTGTTCGGCGGCCAGATCGCCGCCATCATCATGGCCGTGCTCTTCGTGCCGGTCTTCTGGAGTGTCATCACCCGGCTCTCCGGAGGCTCGAAAGCTGAAGATCGCGCGGCCGTCACGGCCCGTGAGGAGCCGACGAACCGTGGCGAAGTCTGAGATCACCGGGGATCACGGGAGGTTCACGGTCCTCCTGGTGGCCCTGGTGACCCTGCTGATCCTTCCCGTCGTCCTGCCCGGCGACTCCTTCGGCCGGGAGATCCTCCTGTTCGTTTTCACCATCGTGGCCTTCGGAGCAGCGTTCAACATAGAACACCGGCGGGCCACCCTCGTCGTCATCGGCCTGATGGCGACCGTGGCGTTGGCCGCGCATGGCGCCGCCCTGCTGTGGCCCCAGTCTTCGGCCGGCGAGATCGTGGCCCTCCTCTTCAACATCTGCCTCTTTTGCATGGCCATCTGGGGCGTGGGGAGCGAGGTCTTTCGCTCGAAGACAGTCACCATGGGAACCCTCCGGGGCGCCATCAGCATCTACATTCTCATGGGAATCGTCTGGGCCTCGGCGTTTGCCCTGACGGAGATCACCCATCCGGGATCGTTCTCCCGTCCTGCAACGGTCACGGGAACGACAGAGTTCGCGCCCTCAAGGGAAGAGCTGCCAACGGCCTTCTTCTACTACAGTTTCGTCACCCTGACGACACTGGGTTACGGCGACATCACCCCCAGGACCGACATCGCACGGACGCTCTCATGGTTGGAGGCGGTGATGGGCCAACTCTTCATCGCCATGACCCTGGCCCGTTTGGTGGCGGTCCACGTCAGCCAGACCTCAAGGGGCGATTCGTAGCCTGCGGCGCACGAGCGGCCGAACCCATTCAGTCGTCCGTGGCCAACCCCAGGCGGTGCACCTTCTCGTTGAAGGTCGTCGGGCTCATCTGGAGAAGGCGAGCGGCCTTCCGCTGAACGCCTCCCGTTCGCTTGAGGGCCTCCCGGATCAGGCGGCGTTGGTACTCCTCCACGGCCTTCCGGAAGTCCAACCCCTCGTTGGGGAGGATCGTCGCCGGCGCCATGCGGACCAGCCCCTTGCGAACGGGCTCCGGCAGCTCGTCCAGATCGACAACATCCCGCCGGCACATGACCACGGCCCGCTCGACGGCGTTTTCCAGCTCCCGGACGTTGCCCGGCCAGGGGTAGGCGCAGAGAGCGTCCACGGCCCGCGGGGTGAAGGCCTCGATGCGGCGCTCGTTCTCCTTGGCGAAACGGCGAAGGAAGTGCTGGGCCAGCAGGGGAATGTCCTCGACCCGCTCCCGCAGGGGCGGCAGCTCGATGGTGACGACATTGAGGCGGTAGTAAAGATCCTCCCGGAACTCCACGCGCTCCACCCGTTCCCAGAGATCCCCGGTGCAGGCGGCGATCAGCCGCACATCCGCCCGGAGCGGTTCGTCGCTCCCCAGCCGGACGAGCTCCCGCTCCTGGAGAACGCGAACCAGCATGGCCTGGATATCCTGGGACAAGGTGCCGATTTCATCGAGAAAGAACGTTCCGCCGTGGGCGGTCTCCAGGAGCCCCCGCTGAGCGGCCACGGCTCCGGGGAAAGCACCCTTGACATGACCGAAAAGGGTGCTGGCCATGAGGTCGGGCGAGACTCCTCCAGCACGAAGGGAGACGAAGGGGCCCTCGGCACGGGCGCTACGGCGATGGATCGCCCTGGCCAGAAGCTCCTTGCCCGTGCCGGGCTCTCCCGTGATCAGAATGTTGGACCTCGCGGGACCGATGCGGTGCAGGACCTCGAAGATCTCCTGCATGCGCCGGCTCTTCCCGACGATCTCCTCATAACCCTCCAGACGGTTCCTGAGCCGCACGTTCTCCGTCAGGAGGCGCCGCTGCTCCATGGCCCGCCGGATGAGGTGGAGTACTTCCTCGTTCTTGAAGGGCTTGGGGACGTAGTGGAAGGCCCCGGCCCGCATGGCCTCGATGGCCGATTCGATGGAGGAGTAGGCGGTGATGATGACCACCGGCACGTCGGGCGCCCTCTCCTTGAGGTCGGGCAGGAGCTCCAGGCCCGAACGGTCGGGGAGCATGACATCCAGGAGGATGACATCGACCTCCTCCTCCTCGAGCCGGGCGAGCCCCTCCGTCGCCGTCGAGGCATGCAGATGGGAAAAGCCGTTTCGCCCGAGAAGTGAGCCGAGCACGTCGTGGAGAACGGGCTCGTCGTCGATGATCAGGACGGCGCCGCCGGTTCCCTGGGCAGGCGGATGACCGCCCGCGTCCCTCCCTGGGGAGACTCTTCCAGCCGTACTTCACCTCCCTGTCGCGCGATCATATCACGCGTGATGGCAAGCCCAAGACCGGTCCCACCGCGTTGGGAACGGGTCGTGAAGAAGGGCTCGAACACCCGTTCCCTGAGCTCCTCCGGCACCCCAGGACCGGCATCGTCGACGCGGATCTCGACCACGCTCTCGTCGCCCCAGGCCCCAACGACGACGGGCGTGGCCGACGAGGAGGCCTCGATGGCGTTCCGTACCAGGTTGCTGACGGCCAGCACCAGGGCGCCCTCGGCCACCCGAACGGACAGCTCCACGGGGGGCAGGTCCAGGCGGAGCCGTTCCTCGGCCTCGAGGGACTGCGCCGCCTCCACGGCCGCCCGGCCGGTCACCTCGACCGCATCGACGAGCACCTGCTCGGAGCTCACTTCCCGCATGGCCGCCTTGAGGTTGGCGACGATCCTCGAGACGCGGAAGCTCTGGGATACCAGCTTGTGGACCAGCTCCGACCGGGGATCGTCGGTGCCCGTCATCTCCCCGAGCATCTGCGCGTAGGAGGCGATACCGGTCAAGGGAGTGTTGATCTCGTGGGCGAGACCCGAGGCCAAACGTCCCAGGGCCGCCAGGCGCTCCTGCTCCTGGAGCCTCTGCTCGAGCTCCCGCAGCTCGGTGACGTCCTGGAGGACTACGACCCGGCCGTTGAACTGCCCGCTCTCCAGCTCCAGGACCGAGACCGCCATGATCACCCGCCGCTTCTCGCCCGCCAGTGTCTCACCCTCGGCGTTGACGGCGTGGATGGGAAGCTGCGGACCCCAGGCCTCGGGCAGGCGGATCAACTGGCGAAGCTCTCGGCCGACCAGCTGGTCCGACCCGAGGATGGCCTGGGCGCGGGCGTTGCTCGACAGCACGCGGCCCGCCGCGTCACAGACGAGGATCCCCGCGGCCGACGACTCGATGATCCGCCGGGTGTTGGTGTGGAGGATGCGGTACTCCTCGGCCTTGTCCCGAAGGTCCTCCATGAGACGCGCGCTTTCCAGAGCCAGGGCCGCCTGGGCCGCCAGCGCCTCGATCATCTCCCGGCCCTCGGTTCCCAGGGGGAAGATGGCTCGTCGGAGGCCGATGTAGAGCACTCCATGCACCGTACCCGCCCGCTCCAGAAGGAAGCGTTCCTCAAAACCCGCCCGGGCCAGCGCCTCTTCCTCCTCGCAGGGGAAGGGCGACGCCGCCACGGTGACCGGAAGATCCACCGGAAGGGAGAGCCCCTCCCCCGTCACCCGCCGGAACCGGCCCTGGGAGGTTCGCAGGTACGTGGCCACGGGCTCCAGCTCCAGACTGTCCACCAAGGCCCGCGTCAACCGCTCCAGCAGGAGCCGGGGATCTGTCGTTTCCGCCAGTTCGCGGGTCACATGGGTCACCAGGAGCCTCGGCGCCGGCCGGCCGTGGTAGAGCCAGCGATCGAGAAACGCGCCAACCCTGGCCCGCATGGGCAACAGGAGGACCACCAGGAGGACGCCCGTTCCGAAGGCCAGCAGGTTGCGGAGCGCGCCGACGGCTTCGACGGTGGGGAAGAGCACGGCGTTGAGGGTCGTGAAGACCAGCCCCCCGACGACGACGGCCAGGGTCGCTGACACGACGTCCCTCGTGATGGGCTCCAGGTCCCACAGACGGTACCTCCCCAGGGCCGCCAGGAAGCTGAGGGGAATGGCAGCGATGGGAAGGACCGCCAGCCACGAGAAGGGTTCGAAGCCGATGTCCAGCCACCGTGGCAGGAGCACCAGCGTCGCGTAGGGGAACAGGCCGACGAACATCCCGAGGGCCGTCCACTCGATTTGGCGCCGGACGGCCGCCAGCCGCACCGCCTGCCGCCACTGGCGCATCTGGATGGCCGCGACCGCCAGGAGGGCAGCGACGAAGAAGACACGGAGCCCGATGGCCACGGCCGGCCACCAGGGTGTCGTCAGGGGAGAGACGGCTGTGGAGCCGGCCACGGCCATTACCAGGATCGTCACCACGTCCCACCACGGCCACATGCGCCGGCCGCGGGGGAAGACGACGAAGAAGCGTACCAGCAGAAAGGGAATGGCCGCCCCTGCCGCCCGGTGAACCAGTTTCAGAAGCATGGACATGCCGGCGATCCGGTGTGGAACGGTGGCGACCACGAGGGACGACAGGGCCAGCAGGAAGAAGGTCATGGCCTCCCGGCGCCGGGTTCCCAGAACGGCGATGACGGCGCAGATCAGGCCGACCAGGGCCACCAGGGAACGTGCCACGTAGACCGGATCCAGGTGGAGTGGTGGCGGCTGGTACAGGAGGTTCTCCCGCGTCCCGTCCTGACGCTGAACGGTCAGCCGGTGACTCCCCACCCCGAGAAAGACCCCCGTTGGGTTCGGCATGCTGGAAACCAGCCGGTCATCGATGCTGAGAATGATGTCGCTGGGCCGGAGGCCCGAGCGTTCGGCGGTGGAGCCCGGCGGGACCTGGACGACCCGCAGACCATCCTCACCCCAGTTGACGCTGAAGTCCAGCACCCGGAAGGTGCGCAGGGTGCGGTACATGGAGCTGATCGAAAGCCCCAGGGCCAGGAGGGTCACCAGCGCCACCAATACCCGGCGGATGACGACCCTGGCACCCGGATCCTGGCGGAGCCGGCGGCCCGGCGCCGAAGCTGGGGCGGATCGATCAGCCATGGACCCGGTCCTGGGCCTCCTCCATGATGGCCATGCCGGACGAGGTTCCCAACCGGTCCGCTCCGGCCGCCAGCATGGTCAGCGCCTGTTCCAGGGTCCGGATCCCCCCGGAGGCCTTGACCCCCACCAATCCTCCGGCGATGCTGCGCAGGAGCGTGACATCTTCGACCGTCGCCCCCCCGGCCAGAAAACCCGTTGACGTCTTGAGGAAGTCAACGCCGGCGGCGACGGCGCGCCGCGCCGCCTCGGCCTTCCTGACCTCGTCCAGGAGACCACACTCCAGAATGACCTTGAGGCGGCCGCCCCCCTGGTGGACGGCGTCCGCCATGGCGGCCAGTTCCTCGTCGACGCTCCGCCAGCGCCCCTCCAGCACCCATCCGATGTTGATGACCACATCGATCTCGCTCGCCCCGTGCCCAAGGGCCTGGCGCGCTTCCTCCAGCTTGACGGCGGTCGTGGTGGCGCCCAGGGGAAAGCCGCACACGGAGGCCACCTCGACACCGCTCCCCCGGAGCTCCCGCACCGCCGCTTCGATCCAGACGGGGTTGACGCAGACGGCGGCGAAGCCCCACTCCCGGGCCTGTCTACAGAGCTCGACGACGTCCGCCTCTCCCGCCTCCGCCTTCAACAGGGTGTGATCGATACTCTGAGCCAGCCTCTGCAGTTCCACGGTCTCCATGGGGAACTCCCTCCCTAGCCCGCATTATTCATGAGCCGTCTGCTGCAGGGGGCGACGAACCCTCATGAACAATGCGGGCTATCCGTTCTCGATTTCCCATGGTACCGCGCCGGGCGTGACATCCGTGCGCCGTCGGGTACAATGGCGCCCCATGCCGGCGCGCGGTGCACGCCAGCCGGTCGAGATAACGACAGAGGGAGAGATCATGCAGATCATCGCGACCCAGCTTCGCTCCGGTCAGATCATCGTCCACAACGGCGAGCTCTACCGCGTGCTCAGCACGACCCATGTCACACCGGGCAAGGGCAACGCCCTGGTTCAGAGCAAGATTCGCAGCCTGAGGACCGGCGTGCAGACCGAGCACCGATTCCGGCCTTCGGACAAGATCGAGGTGGCGCGCATCGACACCCACGAGATGCAGTACCTCTACTCCGACGGCCACCACTATCACTTCATGAACCTCGAGAGCTACGAGCAGCTGGCGATGCCCGAGGAAGCCCTGGCCGAAGCCAAGGATTATCTGCTCCCGGACACCGTCGTCGAGGTCGACTTCTACAACGGCGAGCCCGTCGGCGTCGAGCTCCCCAACACCGTTGTCCTCGAGGTCGTCGAAACCGAGCCGAAGCTCAAGGGCGCCACCGCCGCCGGCAACTCCAAGCCCGCCAAGCTGGAAACGGGGATCACCGTCACCGTTCCTGCCTACATCGAGACCGGAACGAAGATCGTCGTCGACACCCGAACCGGCGAGTACGTCTCCCGCGCGGAGAGCTGACGACGCACCCCGGAGGAAGGGCTCCACGGTGGCCTCCATCTTCGGGGCTCTGGGACCGGTTCCAGGGATCTCCTCCTTCTCGTCGTCTTCAATCGGATCGGTCTGTGGATCACGGGATTCCTTGCCGTGTCCTTCCTGCCCTCGGTGGCACGGCTCCAGCCGCAACACCTCTTCGGCGACCCGGTGGTGGGTGGGTTGAGCCCGCTCCCAGGAATCTTCGCAGCTTGACCGGGGGGGTAGGACAGCCTAAGCTCGGAGCCAACGGAGCGGCGAAGGGAAGCCGGTGAGAGTCCGGCACGGCCCCCGCCACTGTAACCGGGGACGGACCGTTCACGGGGAGACCCGGCCACTGGTCGGTACGATCCACAGGGGTTGACCGGCTGGGAAGGTAAACGGATCCGGCGCTTGTCGGGCGTCCTGGGACGCCTCCAACAGATCCGGAAGTCAGGAGACCTGCCGTTCCAAACAGAAACGGGAGGTTTCGTCATGTTCCGTCCTTCGTTCGTCCTTTCCCTCGGTCTCGTGATAGCCGCCGTCCTGCCGGCCACCGCTCCGGCCGCGGAGGAAAACCCGACCAACGCTGCCGGCGACGGCAAGAAGTTCACCGGTCAGGTGACGGTCACGGCAACGGGCGAGGAGGCCACCGCCGAGGCGGTCCCTGCAGCCGTCACCGTCATCGACCGTCAGGAGATCGAGGATTCGCAGATGGACACGGTTGTGGGGCTGCTGCGGCGCGTCCCCGGGCTGACCGTGATGCAGTCGGGCGATGCCGGCGGCGTCACCTCGGTCTTCACCCGTGGTACCAACTCCAGTCAAACCCTGGTGCTCTTCGACGGCGTCCGGCTCAACTCCCCTTACTTCGGCGGTTTTGACTGGAGCATCCTCCCGACGGCCGGCCTCGAGCGTCTCGAGGTGGCCCGCGGGCCGTTTTCGGCCCTGTGGGGTGGCGACGCCGTGGGCGGCGTGGTCAATCTCATCCCTGAGCTGGGCCACGATGGTCTTGAGGGCACGGTCCTCGCCGAGGGGGGCGAGGACAGCTGGAAGCGGGGCCAGGCCCAGGTCTCCTGGGGTTCCGGCGGCTTCGACGTGCTGGCCTCGGGGTTTTACCGGGAGGGCAGCGGCACCCTGGACAACAGCGACTACTCCCTGGGCCAGACCCTGGTGGACGCCGGCTTCACCTGGGCGCCTGGGAGCCGTGTCGGCCTACTCTTCCAGAGTGTCTCGTCCCGTGTGGAGATCCCCTTTGCCGGGGCGACGGTGACCCCCCATCGCCATCAGAGCTCGGACCAGATCCTGGCGGCGGTGCCTCTCCGGTGGCGGATCGGTGAGCGCTGGGATCTCCAGGCCACCCTCTCCCATGTGGAGCGCGATTTCACCTTCCGCGATCCCGATGATCCCTTTGGCTTCACCCGGTCGGACACCTCGGCCGACACGGACCAGGTCCGCGTCAGCGTTCATCATCATCTGGGCGGCCACCATCTGAGCTTCGGCGGGGAGTGGCGTGGTGACAGCGTCGACGACCGCTCCTCCTTCGGAACCAACCTGGACGGGGAGAAGGTCGACACGACCGGCCTCTTCGTGCAGGACCTCTGGCGCCTGTCGAAGAAGGTGTCCGTTCAGCTGGGCACCCGCTGGGACGATGCCGACCGGTGGGGCTCCCAGCTCTCCCCCCGGGTCGGGCTCCGCTGGCGGGTGGGCCGGCTGTGGGAGCTCCGGGCCAGCTGGGGGCAGGCCTTCCGCCAGCCCTCCGTGGGAGAGCTCTACTTCCCCTATTCCGGCAATCCCGATCTCGACGCCGAAACCTCGACCTCCACTGAGGTCGGTGCGGTCCACACCTCCGAAGGGGGTACGTTCCGGTTCGAGGCCACCCTGTTCACCACGAACCTCAACGATCTGATCCAGTTCGATTACGGCACCTACACCTTCCAGAACGTCGGCTCGGCGGACATCGACGGTATCGAACTCGGTGCCGGGGTCGTTCTTGGCGACGACACGCGCCTGCAGGGTCAGCTGACCTGGCTCGACACCGAGGACGACGCCGGAGACAGGCTCCTGCGCCGGCCGGACTGGAGCGGCTCGTTGACCCTCACCGGGCGCCTGGGCTGGGACGTCCTTCGTGGAGATCTTACCGTCCTCTACGTGGGAAGCCGGGACGACGTCGACCCCCTCAACTTCGGCCGGATCTCCGTCGGCGGCTTCGTCACGGCGAACCTGGCCCTGGCCTGGAGAGTGCTGCCCCCCCTCGAGGTGACCCTTCGCATGGAGAACCTGACGGATCGCGCCTACGAGGCCGTGGCGGGCTACCCGGCCGCCGGCCGCCGCTTCATCGGCGGCCTCCGCGCGTCCTTCTGAGGACCGGTCGGAGTCCCGCCCACCGATGGCGGTGCCCGTCCTTCAGGCGGCGTCGTCCCCCGCGGCCGGACTGGTCAGCACCTTGCGGATCATCCACGCCACCGTCGCCAGGCCGGCCACCAGCAACACCGCGAAGAGGAGGAAGATGCTCCACTGGGGAGCCTCCGCCAGGTGGTACCTGGAGGTGGCCTCCTCGAGGTACCAACCGCGGACCTGATGCCGCGTGATGGCCATGGAGAGCACGGTGGCCACGTAGAGAAGGAGGGTGATGTCGACCACCCTTGGAGCCTTCACGGGGTGCTGGGTACGTGCAAGCAGCAGGAGGAGAACGAGGCCGAGGAGAATCCCGAGGGTCAGGGGGATGTGGGCTGCGGGCCCACCCTTCATCAGCCTGCCAAGCACGTCTGCGGGCAGCAACAGGAGCAGGAGGGCCCCATCCACGATCTGGAGCAGGGTGGTCCACAGCACCCATTTCCAGGTATACGTCGCCATCTCGCTTTCCAGCTGGCTCCCGCCCCGGCGGGCCTGCCGCACGGCCCACCAGCACACGACAAGGGCCGAGAAGCCGACGGCAGCCAGGACGAAGTGGGCCAGGCGCGGAAGGAAGGTCGGGTCGGCCAGGATCACCCAGGGGTTGTGGAGAGCGTTGGGCCAGCGGCCCGGCTGGGAGTGGAGCAGGTTGACCATCACCTGGACCACCGCCACCGCCAGGAACATCAACGCGGAGACGACGAGCCAGAACCCCGCCGTCCTTTTCGGCGGACTGGGCCGGAACTTGTAGAGGTAGAGGGCGTAGTAGCCGACCATCAGCGCCGCCAGGAGGCAGAACCAGATCCAGCCGAGGAGGATCGTCGCAGAGTAGAAATACTGGCCGTAGATCACCTGGATGAAGAGCAATGGCGCGACGCCCGTTGTGATGGCCAGGGAGACGCCATACCCGTTGATGGCCGCCAACCGCGAGGCCAGGGCGGTTCTGGGGTCCCCCTCACGGCCTTTCGAAGCGAGCTGGGCGAGGGCCGCCAGCAGGGTACCGCCCAGGGCCAGGTTGACGAAGATCAGGTGCAGAAAGAAGGTCAAGACCAGCAGGAGCTGGAAGAGCCACGCAGGCCCTGGCAGGGGAGCGGCGTCGGGTGCGGGAATCAAATCGGGCAGCATCACCGGCCTCCTTCCCCGGCGTCGGGCGTGTCGGGGGGTCCGAGCGTCTCCAGGTAGGCGGCCAGGGCCTCGAGCTCCTCGTCCGTACCGGCGAAGGGCGGCATGTAGGGATGGGAGAGGCCCCTCGTATCGACGGGGCCGGAGCCCCCCGCCTCGGCGTAGACCTCGCCCATGTCCTTGAGGTTCACCAGGGTCCCCTCGACCATACCGGCGAGGAGGTCCTGGATCATTTCCGGGTCCTCCTTCATCTCCTCCGGGGAGGGGAGGCTCTCGGCCATCTCAGCCGCCGAGGAATCCCGGTGGCAGGAGAGGCACTGGGCGCGGAACGCCCGTTCCCCTTCCTCTCCCGCACCCCCGGCGGCCACGGCGGCGAGATCGTCCGCGGTTGGCAGGGCCCGGCGGATACTCTGGTACCCGTCGAGGGTATGACACGCGGAACACTCCACGCGGAAGATCTGCCGCCCCACGGACACGGGGTCGTCGCCAGCGATCCGGGCCGCCCATCCGGAGACGGCGAGGATTCCTTTCTCGTTGATCTCCGGGATCCGCTCCACCAGCAAGCCGTTGGAAAACATGTAGCCGTGAATGAGGAACGGCTTCCGGACACCCTCGCGAACCCGCTCGAAACCCGCGAAGGAGGAGAAGGCGGCCAGGGCCACCACGACCGCTACGACCACCCGCATCAACCGGGGCATCCCCACGAGGAAAACCAGGGCCAGGGCCAGGGTGAGGGCCATGGACCACAGTGTGAAGGTACGCGTGGCCGCCAGCTTCTCCAGCAAGGGTGCCGCGCCGAGGAAGAGGCTCCGGCTGGCGGGAAGAAGCTCCGTCTCCCACCAGCGGTAGCCGCCGTAGGCCAGGAGGGTTCCCGCCACGAGCCACCACCCCAGGAAGCGGAGGAGGCGAGGCCGTGCCCCGGCGGAGGCCTTGAGGGCTGGAAAGACCATGAAGACGGCCGCCATCATCAGGGCGATACCCGTCCTCAGCACGACGCTGGGCCAGTTGGTGGGGTTGAAGAAGCCGTCCCAGAAGTCGCGGGTCTCCAGCCAACGGCCCGGCGTCAGCATGAAGGTGACGATTCCATTGATGATGACGAGGGAGCCATAGGCCCCGACGAAATAGAGCCACCCGACGAGAAGGTGGGCGCCCTTGGAGATCTTGTTCCAGGTGGCGTAGTAGATCAGGGCAGCAACGATCTCGAGGATGAAGAACACCCACTCCATGGCCCAACCCCAGACGTAGGTGTGGATCAGGGCCGAGATGGCCCCCGGGGAGATCAGCCCTGCCACCACCCAGATGCCCACCCCTGAGATGGCCCCGAATACCGTGGAGAAGAGGATCAGCACCAGCGAGGAGCGGCGGGCCAGCTCCCGGAGCTCCCGGTCCCCACGCCGCACGGACAGGGTCTCGGCCACCACGATCAGCAGGCCGCCGCCGATGGCGAAGTGGGACACGATGACGTGGGTGACGGCCACCAGGGCCATGAGCAGTTCACCGCCCATGGCAACGTCCCAAATCGGGTAATCCATAGAACATTCTCCTCTGGTCGTTTCACCTCAACAATAGCACCGAGAAAACGGGGAGGGCGCGTGCCCTCCCCGCGTTGAAGGTTGTCGTTCAGGCGCCGGGTGTCAGTCCTCCGGTTCCTCGTTGGGATCGACGATGATCTCACCTGGAGGTGCGGCGTTCCGCATCACCCTGGCCGTCATGGACTGCGCCTGGTCGGTGTCCCACCACAGGCCGCCTGGGCCAAAGTACTCCATCAGCTCGTTGGCGTTCATGACCTCGAAGTCGCTGTTCCAGACGGCGATATCGTCCGAGATCCCGAACTCCCAGAGGTTGACCTTCTGGGAGTGACAGCTGACGGCGCAGGAGTTGGGCATCCCGCCCTGGTCCTGGTACATGAGCGTCTTCTCGGGTGGGATGGCCTCGAAGGTGTGCGAGTGGATGTCGAAGCTGATGGCCGACTTGGCCACCGTCGGCATGTGGCACTTGGAGCAGCGCGACAGGCCGAGCGCCCGATCGGGCGCGTAGGGGTGGTGGGTGTGGGCGGCCACGGTGGCGCCGATGACGCCGATGTTCTCCTCGTAGTTGGCCACCATCTCCGGTGTGATGTCCTCGAAATCGCCGTGGGTGGCGTGGCACGCCAGGCAGAGGGTGTTGTTGTCGTTGGCCGTCGGGATGACCACGCCGTCGTCCTCGATGGACTCCACGATCTGGTGCTCGTTGGCCGTGTTGCGGTGCGGCTCGTGGCACTCGGAGCAGCGAACCGGGTGGAATGGGAAGGTCGGCTTGCTGGACTCGTTGAAGTCCAGCCACTGCTGGTGGTGCTGCTTGGAGTGGACGCCGTCCGGCCAGCGGCCCGCGGCGTCGGTTCCGAAGTCGTTGAGGTCCTCGCCCGATCCCGGAATCCACTGCCGCTGCTCGGTCTCGTTGTAGGGGAAGCCGAAGAGGCCGCTCGGCACCGATTTGGGCCGGAGGTGGCACTGGCCGCAGACCTGGTTTGCCTCCTCGGTGTCCAGATCGGCGGGGTTGACGATCTTGGAAGGATCTCCCCCGCCGAGGACGTGCGCCGAGCCGGGACCGTGACAGCTCTCGCAGCCGACGTTGGTCAGGTCCTTGTTGCCGTCATGGTCGAAGTCCCAGTAGGTGGGATCGTCCGGCTGGTAAAGGGCCGCCGGCCACAGGTCCGCCTGCCACTCGCCGTTGGCGTCCTGCACGATGGACTTGACGCCGGTGGAGTGGCAGCCGATGCACCCCTTGGAGTAGGAGCGCGTGTTGTTGGCCGCGAAGTCGGCCGCACTGACGCCGGTGTGGAACTTGGGCTGGTTGTTGGCGTCGTACCAGTCGGAGCCGTGGTACACCACGTAGCCGTGGGTCTTGAGGTTGTACTGGATGGGCGAGATATAGTTGCCGGCCGTCAGGCCGTCGGGGGTACCGGTGACCGGAACGCGCACCACATAGCGCTGCTTCCAGCCGACGCCGCCCTGAGCCGCCACCAGGGGCATCTTGAGGTCGCCGATGGTGATGTAGTAGGTGTCGCCCTCGTGGGAGAGCTTGGGGGCATTGGGCTTGTAGACGTCGAAGTCCGAGGAGATCTGGTTGAAATCCAGTCCCTCGTCAAAATCGTTGATGCCGTTCTGGTTGTAATCGTTGACCACCGTGTCGGGCCTGGGAACGCGGATCTTCATGCGGTGCAGGGTGTACCGGAATCCCGCCTTGTCCTGGTGGCAGGCGATGCAGAACTCCGACCCGACGTAGGTCCCCTCTGCCAGCTCCTGGGCGCTGTACAGGGTCTGGAGCTTCTGGACGCCCTGGGTGAAGCTGATCGGGTCGGCCGGCGTTGCCCGCGTTCCATGGCTCGCCCTCATGTGCTGGGCCCCGGCGGTCGCGGCCACGGCGACCACCAGGACCGCCACTGCCATGACACTCGTTCCTCGTTTCATACGCACCTCCTTCTCCCCGTTTCGGGGGGTTGTTCGCCCGCTCATGGGCTCACTCCGCCAGCAGGCGCGGATCACGGTTGGAGCCGTGAACCGCGACGTGACAGTTCTGGCACGCCCGGTAGCGCGCCTGCGAAAGGTCATGAAACACCGGGACGTCGGCGTGACATTCGAGACAGAGGTTGGTGATGCTCGACCGCTTGAGCTGTCGCGCGTTCATGGAGCCGTGAGGCTCGTGGCAGGTGACGCAACCGTCGACCTCCCGCGGCGGGTGTGGGTAGACAAAGGGCCCCGCCTTTTCCGTGTGGCACTCGATGCAGACACCACCGTTGCCCAGCAGGGTCAGCCGGCCGCTCCGGTTCTCCCCGTGGGGATCGTGGCACGCAGTGCATTCGAAGGGCTCCTGGGCTCCCTTCCGGTGGGCGTAGGGCCACTGGAACCGCGCCGCTTCCAGCTGGTGGCAGCCGGCGCAGAGCTGCCTCACGGGCTTGAGGAGCATGTGCTCGGTTCCGGAGTCGCTGTGCCCCGGGGTGTGGCAGTCCAGGCACTGGACGTCGTTTCTCGGATGGGCCGGCATGTTGAGCTCCACGCCCCCGGCACGGTCCCCATGGCACATGGCGCAGGCCTGCGATCCCGGGTGAGCGTTGATGTTCTCCGGCGAGGGATCGTCCACGTGGGCCGCAGCCGGCCCATGGCAGCCGACGCACGAGCGCTCCAGGAGCTTGGAAGAGACCTTGGCCATGGCGCGCCCATGGGGTCCGGCCGCAAAGGCCGCAGCCACGTCGTCGTGGCACGTGGCACAGGTCTTCAGGGTCACGGGCTCCCCACCACCCGTGTCCTGGGCCATCCCCGGCACGGCGGCGGCCACCGCCCCGGCCAACAACAGGGTCCACAGTGTGCTCCGCATCAGAAGCTCCATCTCACGGCCAGGCCGTAGCGCGTTAGATCGAAATCATCGAGCTCGGAGAGCCCTTCGTCGTAGGACCAGTACCGGACGAAGGCCGCCAGCTCCAGCCTTTCCATCACGCGGTAACCAAGGCGCACCGCCCCGTTCCACGCAGTGACCGGCCAGCTGTCCCCCGTGTCCTCCATCCACGTCACCGAACCCCTCAGGAGAACGACTCCCCAGTCCATGGCACCGTAGACGCCCAGGGTCGTCAGGTTGAGGTCGTAGCGCGACTGCCCCTCGGTCCCGCCGGGTAGCACAAGGGAGGTCTCGGTCGTCAGGTCCACCAGGCTCGCCGAAACCCCCGCCGAGGCCTTGCCGTCGGCCGAGGCCCAGGCGAGTCCAAGGCCCCCCGCTCCCGAGCTGACGTCCAGGGAAGACTCCGAAGCGGGGTTGTCGGCGCTCTCGAAGCTCCCGTTGGCCACAAGGCTGAACCCCGCTCCCAGATCGGCCGAGAGTCGCAGGCTGACGGCGTCCACCGTCTCCGGATCCGTCCTGAAGACGTACTTCTCGAAGGAGCCGTGGCGGTACTCCACGCTCCCGCGGAGCTTCGAGGCCAGGTGCAAGGACCCGCCCACCAGGATGCCCGAGGTGTCCCGTGTGACGTCCTCCCCGGGATCGCCGTCGAAACGCCTCCAGCTGACCTCCCGGCTCCCGACCAGCCCACCACCCCACACGGCGAAACGGTCCGCCCGGTACTCCACCGTCGCCTCGCCGCCGAAATCCGTAAAGTCGTAGCGGCCCGAGTCGTCCATGGGCGCCGAGAGCTCCAGGCCTCCACCGGCCGGGTTGGTGACCTTGAGCAAGCGCATCCCCATGAGGGTCGAGTCCGACGACGCGTCCCGGTAGTCGCTCCGCAGCTTGAGCTGCCACCGACCGCCCAGGCGAACGCCCACGGCGATCCCTCCGGCCAGGGTGTCCATGCTCGCCGTGCCGACGATGTCGTCCACCATCCGGATCGTCCCGGCCTCGCCGGCGGAGATGGCGTACTCCTGCCAGCCCGAGCCCGTCGAGTCCAGGTCCGCCGAGCTCCACAGGATGTTGGCCGCCACCTCGACGCTCCGCCCGGCCCAGGAGAGGTCAAGGCGTGTGGTCGGCACGTCCTGGCTGTCCTCGTAGCTCGTCCCGAGATCGGTCAGCAGATCGGGATCGCCCCCGACGGAGACCGAGCCGTCCGGCGCCGGCCGGTTCTTCCGCGTGAAGGTGGCGAAGGCCTGCTCGAAGCGGATGTGAACCGGCAGCGTCTTGGTCTCGAACCGGATCGCGGCCTCGTCCATGCTCTCGTCCAGGGCCACACGGATCGGGTAGAGCTCGTTGAGGCCGTAGGAGAGCCGATGCACCGTGCCCCCGCGGTCCGTGTGGCGCAGATCCAGGGTCAACCGCGCGAACGACCAGCCATCCCATGCCAGTGCGCCCCGCCAGCGGGTGATGTGCCACCGGTCCGACCGGGCCGAGAGATCGCCCTCCGCCAGCTCGAAAAAGGACCGCCGCCGGTCGTAGCGCACGTCCAGGGAAAAGGCCCTGCCGAGATCGGCCGTCAGCACCGCCCCCTCGGCGGGCTCCGACCGGCCGAAGCCCCACGCCCGAAGGGAAAAGCGGTCCCCACCGTCCTCCCGGGGAAGCGTCAGATCGAGCTCTTCGAGGATGAAGCCCGGCCTCAGGTCCGTCTGGCTCCGGAAACTCGATGCGTTGCCACTCGAACTCTGCCACGCGTAGGCCACACCGATGGCCCCCGTCAGGGTCTGCGAATGGCCCGGAACGGCCAGGAACCCGACCACAGCCACAAAGATCCCTGTGAAAACCGCCCCTCGCCCATGGGAAATCCTCACGGCCTTTTCCCCCCCCTCATCTGGTACCGTCTCCCGCGGCAGTTGCGGCGAAAGGACGGTTTGGGTTTCGATTTCCGGACAGAGCCCTGTGACAAAAATCACAAGCGGAGGACCGAATACAACACTCCGGTTGAGAACCGCCCCACCGGGGCGCCACAGGTACACCAGGCCCAGACTGTTGTTTTCTAATATGTACCAGTGCGCGCTTGAGCGTATTCACAACAAAGGTAACTCTCAACTATCGACCATGTCAAGTGGGGACTCTATCAATTTGAATATCCACATATGGTTATGTAGAGTACTAATTCCTCAGCGTTTTGGGACTTGACAGGGAGGCCCTGGATCTTTATGGTGGAGGTGGAACATTGATAATGAGACTGGATTAGAACCATGGGTACACTCTCGCAAAGGGCACAGAAGCTTTTCATCCAATACCTTCGGGAAAACAATCTCAAGGTGACGCAGGAGCGGCTCGCCCTATTGGACGAGATCTTCTCCACCAACGAGCATCTGGACGCCGAAGAGTTGCTGGCCAAGATGAAGGCCAAACACCGCAAGGTGTCCCGGGCGACGGTTTACCGGACCCTCGACCTCCTCGTCCAGTGCGGCCTCGTCCGGAAGAGCCGTCTTGGGCACGAGCACTACTTCTACGAGAAGGTCCAGCCGGGCAAACGGCACGACCACATGGTCTGCACCCACTGCGGCAAGATCATCGAGTTCTGGGATCCGGCCATGGACGAGCGGCAACGCCAGATCTGTGCCGAGCACGGTTTCAGGCCTTCGTTCTACTCCATCCAGATCCAGGGACTGTGCTCCGACTGCCAGAAGCTCGAGCAGGAGAGCTCCTTCCTCGGCTGATGCGACTCCGGCGTCGTTCGGAGATCAACCTTCCCCGATGAAGCGCACGCGGGCGAAGCGACGCTTGCCCGCCCGGATCATGTAGTCCCGTCCCGGGGAGGCCTGGATCTCGGCCTTGATGTCGGAGACCCGGGCCTCGTCGATCCGGACGCCGCCCTGCTGAATCAGGCGCCGCGCCTCTGAGTTGGAGGCCGCCAGGCCCGCCATGGTCAGCACACGGGAGACGAGAACCTTTTCCCCGGGTGAGGGCAGCTCGACCTCGGGGACCTCCGTTGGCCGCTGCCGTCTGGAGAAGACCTTTTCGAACTCCTGGGCGGCGGCCTTGGCTTCATCCGGTCCGTGCAGCTCCTCGACGATGGTGGCCGCCAGCTCCTTCTTGACCTCCATGGGGTGGCGCTTCCCGCCCTCCACCTGACCCTTGAGCTCCTTGATCTCGGCTTGCGTCCGGTCCGTCAGCAGGAGCCAGTACTTCCACATGAGCTCGTCAGAGATGGACATCAACTTGCCGAACATCTCGAAGGGGGGGTCTTCCACGGCCACGTAGTTGCCCAGGGACTTGGACATCTTCTCCACGCCGTCCAGGCCTTCGAGCAGGGGAACGGTCAGGACCACCTGGGACTCCAGACCGCTCTCCCGCATGAGGTGCCGCCCCACCAGGAGGTTGAAGAGCTGATCCGTGCCGCCGAGCTCCACGTCGCACTTGAGGGCCACCGAATCGTAACCCTGGGCCAGCGGGTAGAGGAACTCGTGGAGGGCGATGGGCTGTTGGGCCTCGTAACGCTTCCGGAAATCATCTCTTTCCAGCATCTGCGCCACGGTCACCTTGGCCGCCAGGCGGATCCAGTCGGCGGAGCTCAGCTTGCCAAGCCATCTGGAGTTGAAGTCGATGACGGTCCGCTGGGGATCGAGCAGCTTGAAGATCTGCCGTTCGTAAGTTCGGGCGTTTTCGGCGATCTCCTCCGGGGTCAGCTGTGGGCGGGTCACCTTCTTGCCGGTGGGATCGCCGATCAGCCCGGTGAAGTCGCCGATAAGGAAGACGACGCGATGTCCGAGCTGCTGGAAGTGTCGCATCTTCCGGATGACCACCGTATGGCCCAGGTGGAGATCGGGCGCCGAGGGGTCGAAGCCGACCTTGACCGTCAGGGGCTCGCCAGTGGTGGCCGAGCGTTCCAGCTTCGTCTTGAGGTCCTGGGGACGGATGACATCCACACACCCTTTTGTCAGATAGGCCAGTTGCTCATCGATGCTTCCAAACTCCACGGCGCCTCCTTCTTGCCGGTGGGATGCAACCCCGCCGGATGGGGGAACTCTACCCGCATCGCCACCAGCTTTCCAGTGGACGCCCCCGGAGCCTCCCGTCCGCTTCACTTCTTCGGCAGCGTCAGGGCATCCACGGGCAGGGGGCCCGCCACGGCGCGCTCGAGCCCTCCCCAGTCCAGCAGCGGCTCAAACACCGCCCCGACGGCCGCCGGTTCAGCGGCAAGCGCCATTCGCTCCAGCTCGCCGGGCCGGTGCCAGCCGCCACCGGCCGCCGCCAGGCGCGCGCAGCGCAGGGCGGCCCCCACGGTGCCGCTGGCCCGGGTCGCCAGGGCCGAGGCCACCCGGTGGCGCAGGGGCACCAGCTCCTCTTCGGTGGGCGACGCCACCAGCCGCGGCCACGCCTCCTTGACGCGCGCCTCCAGCGCATCGACCGTCCCCTCACCCTCGATGACAACGACCAACAGGGTCCGGCCCGGCACGTCCGGGCGAAGTACGGAGCTCGCCCCCGCACCGAAGTGTGCTTCGAGCCGCGATCGGAGGAGAGCTGCCGCCAGCTGGAGATCGACATCGTCCGTGGACTGCCCCACCTCGAGAAGCAGTACCAGGGCGCTCCGTGAGCCGGGCAGCGCCAGGGCGTACCGGGGCGCCCCCTCCAGGCTGACGGCCGTCGCGCTGGAGGGCGCCGTAAAGACGTCCAGGAGCTTGTGCAGGGCCTCCTTGGCACGCTCCACATCGGGAACGACCGCACCCAGGGCCAGGTTGCCAGGGATCAGAAGCGTGGCCGGCGTCAGGGCCGTATCACGGATCCCCAGCAAGGACGCCGTCAGCTCGAGAACGGCGTGGCGGGGATCCCGGTATTCGGGGAGCGGAGCCGTATCGCGGCGCAACTCTTTGAGCCCGGCCGTCACGGCCTCCAGTGCCTCGGGAAACCCGTCGGGGTCGTTGGCCACCACGAGGCTCGGCGGATCGGTCGTCACGCGGATCCAGGCCGGCGCGTTTTCCGACTGGCGCAGCAGGCCAGCGAGGCGGGCCAGCACGGTGCCCGTACGGTCGCCGGCCAGATCCGGACTCATGACGGGACGGAGGCAAAGAACGGAGAGTGGTGTGGCCGGCCGCTCCAGCAGGGCCACCGAGATCCCGTTCTCGAGAAGCTCCAGCTCGGGCCCCCCGGCGAACCGGGGGTTGAGGGACTGGGGGGGCAGAAGGATCGTGGCCCGTCCCGGGTGCCTGGCAAGCCACGTACGAGCCGCCTCCCGCACGCCCTTGAGGCCGGCTCCACTGGCGCCGAAGAGGTACTGCCGGATGGCCTCGTCTCCGCCGGCGAGCCAGATCTTCACGAGGTGCTCCGCACCAGTTGGGAGCTCCTCCAGCCCGGCTCGGCGCGTCACCTCGAGATGCCGCCGGGCACGGTCGACGGCCCCGGCGTCCAGTCCCGGGTCGTCACCCAGTTGCGCCAGGCGACGGCGGAGACGGTTCAGGTAGAGATCCGCCCCGGCGGGGTCCACGTGGACCTCCAGGATCACCAGGTCCGGAGTGCCACCTTCCCGGAGACCGGGGAAATCCCTCGCCAGGAGCTGGGGCGCCATGTTCAGGAGCAGCTCGACGGCCGTCCGGCGGCCGTCCTCGAGGGGCGGGAGGGGCAGGTTCAAACGGAGGATGGCTTCCGATCCCGGCGCACCGAGACGCCGTTCGGTCCCGCCCTCGTCGGAGAAGGTGTTCCGTGGGGCTGGCCGGAACGAGGCCGGGGTCAGCGATCCAAAGGCTCCGGCCAGTGCGCCGGCCAGCTCGTCCCGGGCCGCTGCACCCACGGCGATCACCACCGGCGGCGCATGCTCGGCCCCTTCGAAGGCCGACGCCAGATCGGACGCCAGGGTCAGCTCTCCGCTGGCGACGCTGCGGATGGTGATCCGTTGATCCGGAACCCTCTCGGGCCAGGCAACGGCGGTGGCGGTGGCCTCGGCCTGTGCGACCAGGACGAGCTCCGTACCGCCGGGCAAGGTCTCCGTGTGCAGCACCTGCCCTCGGGCCGACGGCGCTGCGACGGCCGCCAGCAGGAAGACCACGCCCGAGATCCACCGGCGACATTGGACATTGTTGTTCCGAGGTCCCTGAAAGAAAAGGAGTTTCTCCCTCATGATGGCCCCATGGTAGCATGCAGGAATGCAACGGGCCATGGATCCTCTGGCGCCACAGAACCTTCTGGCCAGCTGGCTGGCCGCCCTGGCCGCTCTGCCCCTGGCCGTCGTGACGGGCGCCCTGGGACAAGGTCTGGGCGCCGTGGCCGGGCACTGCACGTGGATCGGCCTGACCCTGCCGCTCCACCGCCAACCCTGGGCACTGGTCAACGAGCCGACCCTCAACTTCGCCAGCACCTCCGCCGCCACCGGATACTGGCTCGGAGCCTTGGTCCTTCCGGCAATCCTCGCCGTGGCGATCGTCAGTTTTCTGCCGCGTTCCAAGACCGTCTGGGCCGAGGTCGCCGCAGTCCAGACCGCCTTCGGCATGGCGGTCGGCGGCCTGGGCTGGCTGCCCCTCCTGGACCCGGTGGACGGGCACCTGGCGCGTTGGCTCGACCTTCAGGACCTCCCTTCCTTTCTCCTGGCCGTTCCACCGATCATCGGCTCCGCCGCCGCCCTGCCCGCCGTCCTTCGCATGCTGGCCTTCGATCGTGCCGCCCACCGGTCCTCCGGCGTCTTCCGCCGCATGGCCGTCACGCTGCTGTGTTTCCTGCCGCCGACGGCCCTGTGGATTGGCCTGGGGTCCGCCGCCGCCGGCCATCTCCCGGCCCTTCCCGCGGCCGGCGCCGCCCTCCCACTGGTCACGGCGCTCCTGGCCTCCGCCGTTTTCACCGTCGAGCCCTGGGTTCTCCCCCTGGAGCCCAACAGGCTGGGAACCGTTGTCCTCCTCGTCGTGACAGCCGTTGTGCTCGGCGGACTGCTCTACGTTGGTGGGCGCCCCCTCTCCCGCAACCGGGCTTCGGGAATCCTCTGGGCCCGGCCCAACGCCTTCAACAACGTCCGGCCCTGGGTCGTGCCCGTGGAGCTTTACAGACACGCCGTTACCTCCTCGCAAAAGGATCTTGTAACGCGGAATCAATTCGAGTAAGATCCCTGTCGGCGGTCCAAGACCGTCAATATCACACCAACAGGAGGTCAAACATGTCTCTCGTCACCAAGAAAGCGCCCGATTTTACCGCCCAGGCCGTCATGGCGGACAACAGCTTCGAGGAGCTGACTCTCTCCGATTATCGGGGGAAGTACGTCATCCTCTTCTTCTATCCCCTGGATTTCACCTTCGTCTGTCCGACCGAGATCATCGCCTTCGACAAGCACCTGGACGAATTCGAGAAGCTCGGCTGCCAGGTCATCGGTGCCTCGGTGGATTCCCAGTTCAGCCACTGGGCCTGGAAGAACACGCCTGTGGACCAGGGCGGGATCGGGCAGATCCGCTACCCCCTCGTGGCCGACATCACCAAGAAGATCTCCGCCGATTACGGCGTGCTCCTGGAGGATGCTGGCGTCGCCCTGCGCGGTCTTTTCCTCATCGACAAGGAGGGGATCGTCCGGCATGAGGTCGTCAACGACCTGGGCCTGGGCCGCTCCGTCGAAGAGGCCCTCCGAGTCCTCAAAGCCTTGCAGCATCTGGAGGAGTACGGTGAGGTCTGCCCGGCCGACTGGCACGAGGGTGAAGAGGCCATGAAGCCGACGGCCGAGGGCGTCGCCCATTATCTGGCCGAGCACGCCTCCTGACCCGCCCCGGCGCACGCCACCCGGAATGCAGCGTCCTACACCCCTCAACGACCAAGGAGGTCCGCATGCTCACTGAAACCATCGAAAAGGCCCTCAACGAACAGACCCACGCCGAGTTCTACTCCTCGTACCTCTACCTGGCCGTTGCCGCCTGGTTCAACGACCAGCATCTGGACGGCTTCGCCAGCTGGATGGAGGCCCAGGCCAAGGAGGAGTTCGAGCATGGGATGAAGCTTTTCCACCACATCATGGACCGGGGCGGCACGGTCGTCCTCGAGGCCATCGACAAGCCGAGGGCCCAGTGGGAGAGCCCCTCCGCCGCGGTCAGGGCCGTTCTGGACCACGAACGCTCCATCACCGGCCGGATCAACGCGTTGGCCAACCTTGCCGCCCAGGAGAACGACCACGCGACCACGGTCTTCCTGCACTGGTACATCTCCGAGCAGGTGGAAGAGGAGGCGACGGCGGACCGTCTCTACAACCGGACGGCCATGCTGGACGGCTCACCCCACGGTCTTCTCATGCTCGATCGGGAGCTTGCCGGCCGGGGTAGTGGATCCGGGGACGAAGGGTAGGACCAAGGCTCTCCAAGAAACCCGCCACGGCCGCACCGGGCTCCGGTGCGGCCGATTTTTCTCCGGAGAACACCCTCGCGAGCCGACTACGATCCGCCCGAGAGCTTCCGTCCCAATCCGATCATGTGCTCGACCATGGCGCCCGCCAGATCGGCCCCGGTGGCCCGCTCCAGGGCCCTGAAACCCGGCGAGGGGTTGACCTCGCCGATGAGCACACCCTGCGGTCCCGGAAGCAGGTCCACCGCCGCGATACCCAGGCCCAGGGCGGACGCGGCCTCCACGGCCAGCCGCTCCTCGGTCGCTTCGGGACGCCACGTCTCCACCGCGCCACCGCGGGCCGCGTTGGATCTCCACTCGCCCGGTCCCGGCCGGAACCGGGCCCCCGCCACGACCCTGCCCCCTACGATGAAGGCACGCAGGCTGATCCCATGGGTCGGGACGAAGGACTGCACGACGACCTCGTCCCCCACCCGCCACAGGGAATCCAGCACGGCCTCCAGGTGGTCCCGGTGCCGGCACAGGATGACGCCGACCCCCATGCGGGATCGCCGCTGTTTGACCACCACCGGGAGACCGAGCTCCTCGACGGCCGTGGCCGCCAGGACCTCGGGATCGGAGCCCGCCACCGTCGGCGGCACCGGGAGGCCCGCCCGGGCCAGGAGCATCATGGTCCGCCAGTGATCCCGTCCGGCCCGGATGGCCGGTGGTGGGTTGGGTGTGGGTACCCCGCGGGCCTCCAGCGCTTCGAGTACGGCCAGGGCGCTCTCGGGCCGCCAGTTACCCACACGGGCCAGGACCACGTCCGGATCCGGCAGGGCGGCGCCGTCCAAGAAAACCGCTGGAGATGCACCGCACCGCGCGTTCATCCGCGTGACATCGCCCACGTGGAGCTCTTCCCCCCGGTCCGATGCCGCTTCCACGAGACGTTGGTTGACATCCAGGCCGGGGCGGGCCGAAAGCAACAGCAACCGCATGCCCCATCATATCCCGCTCGCCTGCATGTCCAGCCGAGTCACCCGGCGAGGGCGGCGAGGTGCCGTTCCATGGGGTGTTTTCGACCCGGGGGCCACGCAGTCGCACCCAACCGTACGTCGAAGAACCCGAGGAGAGAAAACCCCTGAACGTACGCCACATCGCGGTCCGCAGCGGTGGAACGGCCAGATGTGCGGGCTGGGGCCCCCTGTGCCCTGTCTGGACATGAAGGCGTTATACTGAGACGGTGATTCGTGGAACTCTCGACAGGTTGCATCTCGGCGACTTCCTTCAGTGGTTGAAGATGGGCAGTATGACGGGGCGCCTGAGTCTGTCCGGGGAGGGCTACGAGCGGCGAATCGACTTCATGGAGGGTCGGATCGTCTTCGTGTCCTCCATGGTGCCGTCGGAACGGCTGGCCTCGTTCATGGCCGCGCAGGGGGTTCTGCCCCTGGATCAGCTGAGGAGCTGCCTCGCCCGATCGCTCTTCCAGCACCGGCCCCTGACCAGGATCCTCCTGGAGGAGGCCGGGCTCGGGCTGGAGGACCTGCGCCGGATCATGGAGTCCCTGGCCATGGTCATCACGACCCGCCTCCTGCTTTCGCCTCCCAAGGAGCTGACCTTCGATCCCGACTTCCCGGTCCGCGATCTCCTCGGTCAGGACCTGGCCCTGGACCCCAACCACCTTCTCCTCGATGCCGCGCGCAGGACCGACGAGTCCCCCGAGGAGGAGACCATCGCCATCGACTCCCAGCTGCCCATTTCCGGCGAGGCCTTCGACAACTTCTTCTGGGATCTGGTCGGTCCCAGCTTCACCCGCCAGAACCCCGTGTCGGGCGAGGAGTTGCTGCGTCTCCGCCACCTGATCCACGACGTGGTCGGCACCCTGTCCCAGTGGGCCACCACGAGCTTCGGCCTCGTTCCGGTGCCGGCCGCCCACGTGTCCAGCATCCTCTCATCACTCGAAAAGCAGAAGAGCATCAACGGCGAGGGTTTCCCCCAGGCCGTCTGGGACCGCACCGTCATCGCCTCGGGCATTCGCGTACCCGGGGGCTCGAACGACCCGATTCCCGACGACCTGCACTGTGACAATTCCTTCTACGATCTTTGCGACCAGCTGGGCAGGGCGACCCTCTGGCACCGTCCCGACGTCCCGCGGCTCGATCAGCTGACCTCCCAGACGGCCATCCGGTGGGGCCGGCGGGCCGCCGCGGCGGCTCCGCACCTGGGGGTTACGCCGACGGAGGTCCGTCTGGCGGCCCACCTGCTCGTCGTTCCCACGGACCTGGTGCTGTGGGTCATGACCACGGTTCCCATCCCCCACGCCCCGCTACGCCACACCCTTCTCCAGGAGCTTCCCCGCCGGCTCGGGGCCATCCTCGCCATGAGGGCCGCGCTTCCCCCCTCCCTCCAGCGTCTTTTCCAGCCGCGGGTGTCCACACCAGTCGGCGCCTGTTTACACCTGGCCCATGGGACCCTTCCCAACGCCAGACTCTGGCTCGATCCACTGGCGGGAGACGACGAGCTCCTCCTCTCCGTTGCCTCCCCCGACGACCTGGTCGCGGCGGCCCACGCCATCGACGCCGAAATCGACCGGGATGACCATACCGGCGAGCCAAATGGGGTAGGATAGCGACCATGCGGATACTGGTCTTCGGCGGCACGCGGTTCGTGGGAAGGGCCATCGTCCACCGGCTCCTCCAGGAGGGTCACGCCATCACCCTCCTCAATCGGGGAACGAGGGCCGATCCTTTCTCCACACGTGTCCGAAGGGTGTTGGGAGATCGCAGGGACCCCGACATCCTCGGCAAGGCCCTTGCCAAGGGGGAGTACGATGCGGTCGTCGATGTCACCGCTTATCAGGAGAAGGACACCAGGACCGCCGTCGAGGCCCTTCAGGGCGCCATCGAACATTTCATCCACATCTCCACGGCGGCGGTCTACCTGATCCGGGATGCCCTCTATCCGCCGTTTCGCGAGGAACAGTTCGAAGGCCGTCTGATACCCAGGCCGGCCAAGGGCGGGTCATCCTGGCTCTTCGCCTACCACAAGCGGCGCTGCGAGGACGCCCTCCACCGTGCCTGGGTGGAGCACCGCTTCCCCTTCACCTCCCTGAGGCTGCCCATGGTCCTCGGACCCGCAGATGAGACCCGGCGTGCCGACGCCTACCTGGAACGCCTGGCCAGCGGCGGCCCCCTGCTTCTTCCCGACGGGGGGCTCAACTCCTGGGGCTTCCTGTGGGCCGAGGACGTGGCGGAGGCCGTGGCAGCCAACCTGGCCAACACGACGGCCTACGGGCGGAGCTACAACCTGGCCCAGCGGGAGACGGTCACACTCCGCCAGTTCATCGAGCTGGCGGCCCGGCTCCTGGGGGTGGAGCCCAACCTGATCTCCATCCCCAACCAGTGGCTCGACGCCGTCGGTCTCGGAACGGCCTTCAGCCCCTTCAGCCACCACCACGACGTTCTCCTGGACTGCCGGTCAGCCGAGGACGAGCTTCTCTTCCGGCCGACGCCTTTCGTCCGGTGGATGGAGCGTCTCGTGCGTGAGTTCATGGCCCGCTGGTCCGGCACCATCGAGGCCTTCGCCTCCTCCCGCACATTCGAGCTGACCCTGGCCCGGGAGATGTACAACATCCGCCTGCCCTCCTTGGCGACGGCCGGCGTCTCGTCCACCTGAGAGCGGCCAGACGGTGGCGGGGGGAAGAGAAGAAGGCACGGGATTCACACGGATTTGGAAGGAAGGGTGAGGTGCGATGAGTGAAAGGAGGGCAATCGTCGTCCTCCCACCACGGTGACGAGCGTTTGCCGTCCCTCTCTCGGTCCGGATCTTCCTCCATTCTCAACCCGTGATACTCCGCGGCCTCCCTCTCTCTCGGAAGGGCGGGTACGTCCGCGGTCGTGCCGGAAGACCGGTGGGAAATGCGGGCTACTGGGGCCACGCCAAGGTGACGGTCGTACCCTTGCCGGGGGGGCTCTCGATGGCCAGTCTCCCTCCGTGGCTGGCCATGACGCGATCGGCGATGGTCAGGCCAAGGCCGATTCCCCGCTGCTCACCGGCAACGGCTGCCGCCCCCCGCCAGAGGGCCTCGGTCACGTGGGGCAGCTCGTCCTCGGGGATCCCCGGCCCGTGGTCCCGCACCCGAATGGCGACCCAGGGACCGTTCTCCGTCTGGAAGCGCCGGAGCTCCACATCCACGTCGGACCCGGAGGGCCTGAACTGGATGGCGTTGCGAATCACCGACCTCAGGGCAGCCATGACGGTTTCGGGCTCGCACCGGAGGACCTCGAGCCCCGAGGCGACCTTGATGTGCAGGGCCACACCGCGGTCATCGGCCAGCTCCCGCAGCGGCCCGACGGCCTCCTTGACGAAACGCTGAACGGGGACACTTTCGATCTCGGGGGGCCTCTGGGCGGCGGTCAGGATTGAGGTCTGAAGCAGGTTCTCAAGGATCTCCCCGAGCTTGTCCGCCTCCTTGAAGACCACCTCAATCAGGCGGGCCCTGGAGTTGATATCCTGACTCGGCGCCTCCCGGAGAACACGCGTCGCCATCAACACGGCAGAAACCGGTTCCTTGAGCTCGCTGGAAAGCCGCGTCACCAGCTCGTTCTTCACATGATCGAGCTTGGCCAGCTCACGGTAGGCGTTGTCCAGCAGCTCGTTCTTCTTCTCCAGATCGGCCGCCATGGCCTGAACCTCGCTCAGCGCCTTCTGCAACTCCTGCGTTCGTGCCGTCACCTGGGTTTCGAGCCCCCGGTTGAGCTCCTCGAGACGCTGCCATGCCACGGCGTTGGAATGGGCCACTCCGCCCGAGGCGGCCAGCACGGTCGCCAGCTGCAGATCGTCCTCCTCAAGGGGGAGCCGATCACCGGTCGCGTAGACGGTCAGCAGCCCAGCGACCCGGTCACCGGCGATCAGCGGCACCGCCAGACAGGAATTGAATCCCGCAGCCTCGAGGACCTCGCCGGCCAGGGAATTTTCTCCTTCGTCCGTCTCCGCTCTGAAGATCTGTGGCCGGCGTCCCTCGAGGATGTTCAGGGCCAGGGGCTCGCCGATCTCGTCGGCGGTGGTCAGAAGAGGATCGCTTTCCATCCCGTGGGCGACGGCCAGGCGCAACTGGCCGGACCCGGGCACCACGAGGACAGCGGCGGCCGAGGCGCCGAGGAGTTCCACCACGGTGTCGATCAGCTTCCGGAGCACGCCTTCCGGATCGCGTTCGGAGGTCACTTCCTGGCCGAAGCGGGCAATCCCGGAGAGAACGGCGGCCTTGCGCTCCAACTGGCGGCTGAGCTCATCGAGGCGGACGTTGAGGTCCGTCATGGCGACGTTGGCTCGCACGGCCTCCTGCACCAGGGCGTCCTTCCCCAGGTGGGAGACGCCACGATCCGCCGTGGACCGGACGACGGCGAGCTCGTCCCCGGGCCTTCCGGTCCGGGCCTCTGTGGGCTCGAACGGAGCCAGGACGGAGCGGACCCTCTGGCGAATCTGCTCGAGGGCCTGGGGGTTCCCACCCATCCCCAGCTTGTCGGCCACCGCCACGAGTGTGGCCTCGGTGATGGCGTGGAAGGCCTCCATGACGCCCTGTCCCCGGGTCGCGATGGTGGGGAAGGAGGGAACCCGCCGGTCGTTGAGGTCCGCCTCCAGCTGCTCGATGGAGAGGAGCGGGGAGAGATCCCTCTTGTTGTACTGGAACACGAGGGGAATCCGTTGCCGGTCCAGACCGTTGGCCGCCAGGTTTTCCCAGAGGTTGGCCAGGGACTCCCGATTGGGCTCGCGCTGGTTCTCCTGGGAGTCGGCGACGAAGACGACGCCGTCGGCCCCGGAAAGCACGGCCCGACGCGTCGCGTTGTACTGGACCTGGCCGGGGACGGTGTACAGCTGAAGGGCCAGGCGGTAACCCCGGATTCGACCCAGATCGAGGGACATGAGATCGAAGAACAAGGTCCTGTCGTTGGCCGTGTTGAGGGAGTAGAGCCGGGTGCGGTGCTGGGGATCCGTAACGCCGTGGATATGTTGGAGACAGGTGGTCTTGCCGCCCATGGCGGGGCCGTAGTAGACGATCTTGACCTTGACTTGGCGATACTGGTTGTCGAATTGGACCATCGTCCCTCCTGCGGAGACACAACCTACACCGGGAGCCTCTCAGTACAAGCTGCCCCATTGTAGCCCGGTTCATCCCGGTGGTGTCCAGTCCTTCAATGAAATGGACGGGGCCGGTCCACCGGGGGACCGGCCCGCGGAAACGGGAGGAGGCCGTCATCCCCCATGGTTCACCGGATATGGTCGCGAAGGGTGGGAGGTGGCGCGGATCTCGGAGCTCCCGGAAGATGAGGGAGCGGAGGCGCGCTCGAGGAACGTTGAGCGAGCGAGTGGAGAAGACGCCGAGAGCCGAGCCACACCCCGCCCTGCAGGGGACGGATAACAATGCGGGTCATTCCGGCGAAACCTCCTGACGGGGGTTCGGGCGCCGTTTCAGCTGTTCGAGAAGCGACCGCTCCAGCTGACGGGGAACACCCTGGACCTCGGGCGTCTGGGGGAGAGAAAACCCTCCGCGCTTCAACTCCTGGACACTGACACCGACGACAGAAACAAAGGTGGGGAGGAACGTCGGATCGTTGGTGACGTTGTTGACGATGGTGGCGTAGGGGAAGACCAGGGCATCGGCCGGTGGGTCGACCAGGTAGAAGACCACGGTACCGCCGGTGACGGGCGTGGCGATCCGGCGTTGGATGTGACCGAAGGGAGGCACCTGGAACACCTCGGTCCGCAGGATGTTCCCTCGGGAGTCTTGCACGTCCATCTGGACCGTGGTCCATTCCGGCGTCCACGAGGCGACGCCCGCGTTGGCCCGGAACTCATCCCCGTCGTTCATGATGCCGCTGACATAGCCAAGGGTCGACGCGTCGAGCCCCTGGGAGACGGGCACACCCGGCATGGCCTGGGCGTACTCTCCGGCCCAGGTGAATGGATCGAGGGTGTAGGTTCGAGAGGTGGTCAGCAGGTAGCATTCCTCGGGAACGGAGCAGTCCAGTACGTCCACGTCGGCGTAGACCAGGAGGGCGCCGGTCCCGTTCCAGGCGAAGAGATCGGGCCCGAGCACGTCCCAGAGGTTGACCGTTTCCCACGGGTCCAGGGTCAGCTCCAAGGTGGGAACCGAGAAGTTCTCCCGGTTGCTGGCCAGGAACTGCACGACCACGGGCAGCTGGAACTGGTGCGGGTTGTGGATCGCCACGTCGGTCGTCCAGAAGCTGTCACCGACCCCGTTGACGTGGGCAGCGGCGGGTATCATCCAGGCCGGGGACAGCTGGGCCCAGGCCGCACCGCTCGCCGCCGCGAGGAGAATAAGGATCGTCATTGTCTTGCGAAGCATGGCAACCTCCCGTTTCCCCCAGAGTGAGTGCAGAACTCGTGCCAACGCTTCCGCGGGGGTTCGCCATCATCGGTGCACCCGTCTGGAGAGCCCTGGGACGCGGATTTGACAACCGTTTCCGGGGCTTTGCAACGGCCGGCCGCCGGCCCGGCCGTCCTTCTCGACTGTCCCCTGTCCGACACCGCCGTCCTCCGGCGTGTACAGCAGCGGCGGTACACTGGGTGCAGCAGGGGCGTTCTCTCCACGGGTGCCCCGGGGAGGATCCATGAGGGGCATTGCAGGGGCTCTGATGCTGACCGTTCTCCTGGCGGCCGGCATCGTGCTCTACCTCAATTCCCGTTCGGCAAGCTCCGACTTCAGAGCCGTCGACCAGGCCGCCACGAACCTCCGCACCGGGCGCGTCGAGGCCAGGAGTTTCGACCGCGGTGCAGCCCAGCGGGCCGTCCGGACCATGGAGCGTCTGCTGGCCGATCCGTCGTCCATCGCGGCGGCGGCCGACGACCTCAGGGCCATCGCGGGGGAGGCGGCCTCCTGGGCCGAGGGCGTCCCGTCGGGCGGCGCCCAACTCCACGCCGCCGTGTCCATCCGCACCGCGGCCAATGAGCTCCAGGCCTTCGCCACCGACGGCCGGAGGAGCCACCTTGAGCGGGCCCGCTCACGGCTCGAGGCCGCCAAACGCGCCCTGGCCGGTGAGCCGACGGCCCAGGGACCGGTGGCCGGGATCCAGGACCGCCTGGACAACCTGGAACAGTCCCAGCGGGAACAGATGCAGGAGCTCAACGACGCGTTGAAGTGATCCCCTCGGCCATCTCGAGGCCCAGCCCCTCCAGGAGCTCCTGGGGGAGGTTGGTCCGGAGGACCGGGCCAAGGCCCCTGGCCTGGAGCCGCGAGGCCAGCAGGGCGAGCCAACGCTGAACCGCCTGCGTTCGCTCCACCGGCACCGTCGGCCACAGCCGCACCGCGGTGTCCCCGTGGTGCTTGGTGACAAGGGCCACCGGGTGCAGGGGCCGGGAGAACTCGACGATCACCCCCTCGACCAGGACGGCCTGGCCGTCATGCCGCCGCCACCAGCCCGTGGTCTTGAGCACGGCCCGGCCCCAGCGTTCCACCGCGGGCTCGAAGGCCTCGACGACGGTTTCCAGCGGTTGCCACCCGGCCAGGTTGAGGTGGGGCATCAGATCTCCCCCACGAAGCACAGGGCGACCCGCCGGCTCCTCGGGCGGTTGTCGCACTCCACAAGGACGAGCTGCTGCCAGGTGCCGAGAACTGCCCGGCCCGAGGAAACGGGCACGGAGAGGGAGGGCCCGAGCAGGGCAGCCCTGAGGTGGGAGAACCCATTCCCATCGCCCCAGCGCCGGTCGTGGTGGTACTGCCGGTCCGAGGGGGCGATCCTCTCCAGGGCCTCCCGCAGGTCCTCCAGGGCTCCGGGCTCGTACTCGATGGTCGTGATGGCCGCCGTCGACCCCGGAACCGTCACCGTCAGCATTCCGTCCTTCGCTCCCTCTGTGAACAGCCACCGCTCCACGTCGGAGCTCAGGTCGTACACATGCCCGTGCCCCGCCGTCTCCAACTGCAACGCGCCGTGCCGTACCACCATGGAAAAATTATACGCGACACGGCCGGGCGCCGACACATCCCCTCTGCTACGATGCTGGATGTGCCGGCCGTTTCCACCTTCTCCAGTGTCCGCCAGGCCTTGCTTCCGGCGATCTGTGCCGTCTGCTCGACGCCACTCGCGGGGGACCGGCGCGGACTGTGCGACGACTGCTGGAGCACGGTGCTGCCCGATCCCGGCGCCCGCTGCCCCCGCTGCGGCGTACCCAGCGAGGGGTGGGAGATCGAGTGCCCCACATGCCTCGACACCTTACCCCCACAGGACAGCACGACGGTCTGGGGGGTTTACGATGGCACTCTCCGCCGGGCGCTGCTCGCCCTCAAGCACCACGGTCACGACGAGCTGGCCCGGCCCCTGGGCCAGCGGTTGGCGGCCGCCGTGGCAACCGCACCGTGGCTCGGCGATCTGGACGCCGTCGCCTGGGTGCCCACCCACCCCCTCCACCGGATTCGCCGTGGCTGGTCCACCGCGCGCCTGCTGGCACAGGAGACCGCCAGGGCGCTCGATCTGCCCACGGCATCCCTGCTGATCCGGCGCGGCCTGGGCCGTCAGGCGACCCGTTCGCGGGCCCAGCGGCGTGCCCTCCCCGCCCGCTCCTTCGCCGCCCGGGGCCGTGTGGCCGGGCGGCATATCCTCCTGGTGGACGACGTCATGGCCACCGGTAGTACAATCCGGCGGGCCTGCGGCGCCCTGCGCGCCGCCGGCGCCACAGAGGTCCACGTTTCCGTCCTGGCGGCGGCCATGTGACGGCGGAGGTCATATGAGCTTATTCGACTCCCTGATTCAGCACGGGCTTCCCCTGATCCCCAAGTTCATCGTGGGAAAGGTGGCCAGCCGCTACGTGGCCGGGGAGACCCTGGACGACGCCGTGGCCACCATCCGCAAGCTCAACGCCGAGGGGGCCATGGCCACGGTCGACCTCCTGGGCGAGGAGGTCACGGAACGGGCCAAGGCCGAGGCGGCCGTCACCGAGTACGTCCGGATCTTCGATACCATCGAGGAGCTGGGGTTGGACTGCAACGTTTCCATCAAGCCGACCCTCCTGGGGCTCCGCATCGACGAGGAGTTTTGCCTGGACAACATGGCTACCATCGTCGATCGGGCCAGGGAGCACGGCAACTTCGTCCGCATCGACATGGAGGACCACACCTGCACCGACGCGACCCTTCGGGCCTACCGGACCCTTCAGGAACGGTACGGCAACGTCGGCACGGTCCTTCAGGCGTACATGCGCCGAACGCTTTCCGACGTCGGCGACCTGCTCCCCATGACGCCGAACATCCGCCTGTGCAAGGGGATCTACCGCGAGCCACGGACCATCGCCTGGAAGAACTTCGACACCATCCGCGCCAACTTCGTGGCCGCCCTGGAGAAGCTCCTCGAGGGCGGAGCCTACGTCGGCATCGCGACCCACGACGAGCACCTGGTGTGGGCGGGGATGATGACCGTCGACCGCCTGCGGCTCCCGCGGGACCGGTACGAATTCCAGATGCTGCTGGGCGTCGATCCCGAGCTCCGGCGGATCATCCTCGACGGCGGGCACCGGCTCCGGGTGTACGTCCCTTACGGCGAGGACTGGTACCCCTACTCCACGCGCCGGCTCCGCGAGAATCCGACGGTCGCCAAGCACGTCATCCGGGCCATGCTCGGTCTTGGAAGCCGGCCTTGAGGAGGAATCGGGCTCCCCATACCGAAACCGAGTTTGGCCCCTGCGTTGAGACGCCCGTCAAAACGGGGTATCCTGGGCCCGTGCGCAGCGGCGCCAGGGAGGCTTTCATGGCTACACTCCGGAAAACTGTCATAGCAACCTTGACCGTGGCGCTCTTCTGCGGCGCCCTGGCCTTTGCCGGCGCTCAGGCCCGCATCAAGGGCATCGTCGTCGACAGCTCGGGCAAGCCCATCCCCGATGCGGTCATCACCATCACGTGCCAGGCCACGGGCGATTACAAGAAGGTGCTCCACGTCAACGAGAAGGGTGAGTTCTCCACGGTGATCCTGGACGCCACCCGCCACTACACCTTCCATGTGGAGGCGCCGGGCTTCATCCCCTACAAGGAGCCCTTCAAAGTTCCCATCGGCACGACCGACAACGAGTTCACGTTCACGCTCAAGACGCAGCAGGAGATGGTCAAGCTGGAACAGCAGAAGCTCCTGGAGCAGCCGGGTTACAAGGAGGTGGAAGAAGCCAAGGCCCTCCTCAAAGGGGGCGACAAGGACGGCGCCCGGGCCAAGCTCCGTGAGGCCGTCAAGGTCAAGCCCGACCTGCAGAACGCCTGGGAGGCGTTGGCCAACCTCGATCTGGCCGCCGGCGACACCGAGACCGCCCTCGCCGACGCCAAGAAGTGTCTCGAGCTGGACGAAGAGTCGGTCGAGTGCCTGGCCGTGGCCATCAACGCCTCCAAGGCCCTCGGCAAGAATGAAGACGCCGCGGCCTACATGGCCCGTTACCAGGAGCTCAACCCGGACGATCCGGCGACCATCTTCAACGAGGCCGCCCAGTACCTCAACAAGATGGACGACGAGCACGCACGGCCGCTGCTGGAGAAATGCCTCGAGGTGGATGGCGACTACCCGGAGTGCGTCTATGAGTACGGCATGCTCCTCCTGAGGAGCGGCGACATGGCAGGCGCCAAGGAGAAGCTTGAACATTACCTGGAGGTGGCGCCCAACGGCCCGCAGGCCGGCGGCGTCAGGGAAACCCTCAAGTACCTGTAACAACCTGTGACGACCCGCCACCAACCCGCCGGCCTCGCCTTCGGGCCCGACCCCACGGCGGTCGTGCTCCTGCCTGGCCTCGTTCCATGACACCGCTGGTCCTGGGCGTCGCGGGAGGAACGGGGTCGGGAAAGACGACCGTGGCGCGGGAGATCGCCCGGCGCGTCGGTACCGAACGGGTGGCCGTCGTCAACCACGACCGCTATTACCACGATCTCTCGGCCCAGCAGCACCACGAGCTGCTCCGCCACAATTTCGACCATCCGGCAGCCCTGGAAACGACCCTGATGGTGGAACACCTCCAGCTGCTTCGGGCCGGTCAACCGGCGCCGCTCCCCGTGTACGACTTCTCACGGCACGTCCGCCGTGACGAGATCGAGTGGATGGAACCCCGCCCCGTCATTCTCGTGGAGGGAATCCTCGTGCTGGCGGAACCCGAACTCCGCCGCCTGATGGACATCCGGATCTTCGTCGATACCGATCCCGACATCAGGTTCATCCGGCGTCTGCTCCGGGACATGAGAGAACGCTCGCGAACGGTCGAGGGCGTCATCGAGCAGTACACCACCACGGTACGGCCCATGCACCTGGAATTCGTGGAGCCCTCCAAGCGATGGGCTCACATCATCATTCCGGAGGGGGGGTACAACTCCGTGGCCCTCGATCTCGTGGTCAGCCGGGTTCTTCAGGACCTCGGAGAGGGCCGCCCCGAGGTCACCGGAGCTCCATGATGGTCCGGCGGATCATCAGCGTGGCCTCGGGCAAGGGAGGCGTTGGGAAGACCACCTTCGCCATCAACTTTGCCCTGGCCCTGTCCCGGGTCGCACCGACCATCCTCGTTGATCTGGATACGGGCACCTCCTCCGTCCGGAGCACCCTGGATCTCAAGGTCGAGAAGGACCTTTACCACTACTTCCGGCGGGGAGCCCGTCTCGAGGAGTGCATCACGGGGCTTGATGGACGGATGGACCCCAACGGTCTCTACGCCAACTTCGGCTTCATAGCCGCTCCACGCCACGCCATCGAGGAGATCAGCTCCATGTCCCAGAACGCTCGGTGGCGTCTCATGGCGGCCCTCAACGAGCTGCCGGCCAGCTTCATCGTGCTGGATCTCCGCGCCGGGCTCGACGGACACGTCATCGATTATCTTCCCCTGTCCAACTCCGGCATCCTGATCTTCACGCCCCAACACCCGGCCGCCACGCTGGCCGCGGCCGATATCGTCCGCAGTCTCCTCTTCCGCAAGCTGAGGATCGTCTTCTCCCGGGAGTCCCCGCTCTTTCGCCAGCCCGGCGGAATCCAGCAGCACCGCCTGGTCAACGAACTCCTCGATCAGGTGGAGGACGTCTACGTGGAGGAGCTCCCCAACCTTGATGCCTTTCTCGTCGACCTCGAGCAGGCCCTGGGAGACAACCCCTATCTTCGTCCCATCCGGGAGGTCATCCACAGCTTTGGCGTCTACTTCATCCTCAACATGTTCAACGGGATCGAGGAGTCATGGGAAACGGCCGTCAAGCCCTTCATCGCCCAGCTCCACAGCGGCGTCTCCCGCCGGCTCCACATCACGAACCTCGGATGGATTGTGCATGATCCAGAGATCCACCGGGCCAATTGCCGTCGGCGCCCCATCCTTCTGGATGGCCACAGCACCGCCACGAAGCGCGCCGTGAACCCCGTGCTCAACGAGCTGGAACGGCTCGAGGCCTCACTTCTGGGACTCCCCACGACCGAAGATTTCGCGGCTCCCCAAGCCGGCGAGGATCGAGACGTCCTTGCCGGCCTCGCCGGATCGGATCCCTTCACGGCCCAGCTCGAGGTGCTCAACCGGATGTACAGCAGCCGCGGCGCCATGAGGGTGCGCGACAACTTCGCCTACATCACTCACCGGGCCCTCCACCTGGCCCGCGACCTGCCCGCGGAGGTCTTCGGCCAACCCCGGCTGATGCCGCCCTCGGCCATGCTACAGCACATATTCCGAGACACAGACTGAGCCAGAGCGGCGTTCTCAGTTCACTGTACCTCGAGGATCGTTGGGCCCCGTGCCGAACAGCGCGCCGCGGCGCGCCAGCCCGGCACAGTGACGCCTCAACGGCGCGGCGTGGTGGTTCTCTTCCGGCGCCGGGAGCGGAGCTCTTCCTCCTTGAACATGAACTTGATGGAGTGCTTGAACAGGACGAGGTTGGGCGCGTCGTTGCGGTTGAGCTTGATGCAGTTCTTGTCGTACCACTCGATCCAGCCGTTGAGCTCAGTGCCATCCATCAGGACGACGACCATGGGGGTCTTCGCCTGCATCTGTTTGAGGTAGTAGAAGTTCTCCGCGTTCGTTTGCTCGGCCGGCACCTGCTTTCGGCGCGTCGCCGACCGGACGGGGTAGCGTTCCATCATTTCACCCAGTGAGGGACGGATTAGTTTGCGTTCGGACATATGGCATCTCCCCGGCTCGTATCCTCAATCGATCTCGGTCCGCGACGCTTCGTCTCCTGACCGGAGTCATGCAACTCCCGCGCCACCGTTCTTCAGAGGTTACCCTGTCATCATCATACCCCATTCCCGTCCGGGCCGCACGGAGCCCTCGTCACACTGCGGCAACATCCGCCGGTCTGCGGCTCACTTGCGCTGGGGTTTCGGGTACTGGTCCACCTCGTGGGCCAGGCAACACATCAGGCGGCCGCACATCCCTGAGATCTTGGTGGGATTGAGGCTGAGGTTCTGGCGCTTGGCCATCCGAACGGTCACCGAGTGGAAGCGGTTCATGAACGTCACGCAACAGAGACTCCGTCCGCAGGGGCCCAGGGCGCCCACGAGCTTCGCCCCGTCTCGCACCCCAAGGGGACGCATCTCGATCCGCCGCCGGAAGCGGCGGGCCATTCCCCGCACGAGCCTCCGAAAGTCGACCCGCTGCTCGGAGGAAAAATAGACTACGGCGCGCGATCCCACCAGGGGAATGCGGACCTTGAGCGGGCGCAGATCCAGCCCGAGTTGAGCGACTCGGGACTTGAGGTACCGTTCGATCTCGGCGGCGACATCGTCGGCGTTCCTCTGCCTGGACAGGTCCTCCTCCGTGGGTCGCCGAAGAACGCGTCCCGACCGGATCTCCGGGGTCTTGACGATGGGTGTACAGAAGAGGGAGACCCGACCGATGTATGGGCCGTCCGGTGTCTCCACCACAACCTGCTCGTCGTGGACCAGGTCGAGCTCCCCCCGCTGGCAGGGCAGGGCGGCCGCATCGGGATCGACGATGACCGGGATCCACCCGTCCTCCAGGGACGGAACGGAGAGCGCACAGTGGGCACAGCTCACGAGGCGCCCCCGAGCTCCTCCGCGATGGCCGCTTCCCCGGCCTCCACCTTGGCCACCCCCCGGGCGCGTTGTTCGTCGATGGCCGCCTCTATCTCGGACCGTTTCGTAGCGACAATCTGGGCGGCAAAATGAGCGGCGTTCTTCGCTCCGGCCGTCCCGACAGCGAAAGTTGCCACGGGAATCCCCGGCGGCATCTGGACGGTGGACAGCAGGGCGTCCACTCCATCGAGAACACCTCCCGCCAGGGGAACGCCGAGAACGGGGCGCGTGGTCAGCGCCGCCACCGCGCCGGCAAGATGGGCCGCCATGCCCGCCGCACAGATGAAGACGCTGACGCCCGCCTCCTCGGCGCGGCGGACGAGCTTGACGGTCCGCTCCGGCGTTCTGTGGGCCGAGGTGACGTGGACCTCGAAGGAAAGGCCCATGGTCCGCAAGATCTCCGTGGCCGGCCGGACGGCCGGCCAATCGCTGGCCGAGCCCATGAGCACGGCCACGTCGGTTCTTTCCATCAACTTCCTCCGAGACGGGCCAAGCTATCGGCACCGATATCGGTACGGTAGCGCTTACCCTCAAAGTGGATCTTCTCGACGCCAGCGTAGGCCGTGGCCAGGGCGTCGGCCAGGTTGGCCCCTCGTCCGCAGACGGAAAGGACGCGTCCACCGGCCGTGATCAGCCGTCCCTCCTCGTCGCGGGCGGTCCCGGCCTGGTACACGGTCACCCTGGGGAGGGTCAGCGCCTCGTCGATTCCCGTGATGACATCACCCCGGCGAACGTTCCCGGGATAGCCGTGGGCCGCCAGCACGACGCAGGCGACAGCCTCCCTCCGCCACGAGAAGGAGGCGTGGCTCAGGGCGCCGTCCGCTGCCGCGGTGAGGGCCTGGCCGAGATCATCTTCAAGCCGGAGGAGGATCGACTGCGCCTCGGGATCCCCGAGACGGCAGTTGAATTCCAGGACCATGGGACCCTTGGAGGTCAGCATCAGGCCGACGTAGAGCACGCCCCGGTAGGTCCTTCCCTCGGCCTCCATGCCGGCGATCGTCGGTCGGACCACCGTATCGATGATCTCCCGTCCAAGGCCGGACGTCAGAACCGCCGGGGAGTGGGATCCCATGCCACCGGTGTTGGGGCCTTGATCGCCGTCCAGGGCCCGCTTGTAGTCATGGGAGGTGGCCAGAGGCACGAAACGCCGTCCGTCACTGATGACCATGAAGGAGAGCTCCTCGCCCTCGAGAAACTCCTCCACCAGGATCTTCTCTCCGGCGTCGCCGAAACGCCGCTCCTCGTAGAACACGTCGAACGCCTCTTCGAGGCCCTCCTCGTCCTCGACGATCAGCACACCCTTGCCGGCGGCCAGACCGTCCGCCTTGAGCACCAGCGGGAGTCCGATCTCGCGGGCGGCGGCGGCGGCCTCGTCACGGGTCCGGGCCACCCGGGCCCGGGCCGTCGGGATGTCGTTCCGCAGGCAAAACTCCTTGGCGAAGACCTTGCTGGCCTCCAGCTGGGCCGCGTGACTCGTCGGACCGAAAAGGCGCAGCCCCTTCCCGGCAAAGGTGTCACCGATGCCCAGGGCCAGGGGAAGCTCGGGTCCGACGACGGTCAGATCGATCCTGAGGTCCGCGGCCGCCTCGGCCAGGGAGGGGATGTCGTCCACGGCGATGGGCAGCACGTCGGCCGCCTCGGCGATGCCCGGATTCCCCGGCGCGGCGTAGATCTCCGTAACGCTCGGTGACCGCCTGAGGGCGTGCACGATGGCGTGCTCCCGCGCCCCCGATCCGATGACCAGGGCCTTCATCGCTCGCCCCCCCCGGCCGCCTGCAGGAGGGTCAGGCAGGCCGTTTCCACGATATCCGCGGCGGAGCATCCGCGGCTTAGATCGTTGGCAGGACGGGCCAGGCCCTGGAGCAAGGGGCCGAGGGCCCGGGCGCCGCCCAGGCGTTCCGTGGCCTTGTAGCAGATGTTCCCGGCGTTAAGATCGGGAAACACCAGCACGTTGGCGTGTCCCGCCACGGGAGAGCCCGGGGCCTTGCGCATACCGATGCTCTCGATCAGGGCGGCGTCCAGCTGGAGCTCGCCGTCGAACTCGAAGTCCGGCTCCCTGCCCTCGAGCTCGTGGACGGCCTCGCGGACCTTATCCACCAGGGGGTGCTCGGCACTTCCCCTGGTCGAGAAGGAGAGCAGGGCCACCCGCGGCTCGTCCCCGACGATGCTCCGGAAGCTCGCGGCCGCCGCCATGGCGATCTCGGCCAGGGCCACGGGGTCCGGGTCCGGGACCACGGCGCAGTCGGAGAACACCATGACACCGTCGCTGCCCCAGCGGGGATCGGGGTGCACCATGACGAAGCAGGAAGAGACGGTCTTTAGTCCCGGCCTGGCGCCGATACAGTGCAGCGCGGCACGTACGGAATCGGCCGTGGTGCGAACCGCGCCGCCAACCGAGCCCGATGCCTCCCCGGTCGCCACGAGGCCGGCGGCGAAGTACAGGGGGTCGACGACCTGTTCCCGGGCGGCCTCGAGGGTCATTCCCTTGGCGCGGCGGCGCTCGGCCAGGTGGATCGCCAGGGCCTCATGCCGGGGGTCCGTCGCGGGATCGACGACCTCGACCCCGTGGGAGGCCAGCTCCTCGTGCCGCTCCGTCCGCCGGCCGGTGGGGCAGAGCAGGGTGACCCGGCAGATGTCGCCGGCCCGAAGAGTGAACGCCGCCTCGATTACCCTCGGATCGTCCCCCTCGGGTAGGACGATGTGTCCACCAACACTCCGGGCACGATCCTGAAGTTCCTCGAGAAAACCCATATCCAACCTCCGGGGCCATTGTAACCCATGGGGATTCCCGGCACAGTTGTTTGAACCTGGAAATCTTCTGCGGCTTCGAACGTTGTATCTGGAAGGGGGGTAGATCATGGACATGGCTTCGGACACCCGTCATCTCGTCGGCAACACGCCGCTGGTTCGTCTCGACCGCCTGGCAGCCGGGTTACCCGGCACCGTCCTGGCGAAGCTGGAGTTCTTCAACCCCACGCACTCGGTCAAGGACAGGATCGGTGTGGCAATGGTCGACGCCATGGAGCAGGACGGCCGGCTCGTCCCCGGGCGGTCCACCATCGTCGAGCCCACCTCGGGCAATACCGGCATCGCCCTGGCCATGGTGGCGGCGGCCCGGGGCTACCGCTGCATTCTCGTCATGCCCGAGTCCGTTTCCATCGAACGGCGCCGGGTCATCCAGCTCCTGGGAGCCCGCGTGGAGCTGACGCCGGCCGAGGGGGGGATGGGCCGTGCCCGGGAGCGCGCCGAGGAGATCGTGGCGGAGACCGCCGACGCCGCCATTCCCGACCAGTTCTCCAACCCGGCCAACCCCGCCGTCCACGAAGCGACCACCGCCGTGGAGCTGTGGCGCGACACCGAGGGCACCATGGATATCTTCGTCGCTGGCGTGGGTACCGGCGGCACCTTGACCGGTGTTGCCCGCTTCTGGAAAGCCAGACGGCCCAGGGTGCGGATCGTCGCCGTCGAGCCCTCCGCATCCGCCGTCATCTCCGGTGGCCAACCGGGACCGCACCCGATCCAGGGGATTGGAGCAGGCTTCATCCCTGCCAACCTCCAGGTCGACCTCATCGACGAGATCGTTCAGGTCAGCGGTGAGGAGGCCTTCACAACGGCCCGTCGCCTGGCGGCCCAGGAGGGGCTCCTTCCGGGAATCTCGACGGGAGCGGCCTGCTTCGCCGCCCTCCAGCTGGCCGCCCGGCCGGAAAACGAGGGCAAACGTATCGTTTTCATCGCCCCCTCAACTTCCGAGCGCTACCTCTCGACACCGCTTTTCGAGGGCCTTGACGACTGATCCAGACCGGCCGCCTTCGGCCGGAAACGATCAGGAGGGGTTGCCCGGCGAGGTGGCCTCGGGCAGGCGGACCCAGACGGACTCCGGCGCCACGGAGATGTCAACGGGAAGCGTCCCCCCGGGGTCGCCGTCGATCTGGTAGGGCACGCGCTCTCCGGCGACGGCGGGCTCGAGGCGTAGCCGCTCCACACTGCGCCGTACCACGTCGCGCCGCCTGAGGTGACGGCCCAGTGGGATGGAGAAGAAGAAGGGCAGCGCCGCCAGTCTGCCGACCCTCCGCTGCAGGACGATCTCCAGGTGTTCCGAGAAGGGATCCGCCCCGGGCGTCGCGTGGAAGGGGCCGCCGTAGCAGCGAATGTTGCCGACGATGACCCACCCGCCGGTTTCCGTCCACGGGCCTGCCGTCACCCGCACCTGGGGAAGGGGCCCCCGTCCCATCTCCCGCACGGCCTGGACCGCGATCCCCAGCTTGCCCCCCTTGAGCTTGAGCCCGGTGTCCAGGCGGTCGAGGACCACGGCGTCGGGGCCCGCCGAGAGCATCATCAGGAAAATCTGGTCCCGGTCAGTCCTGCCGCAACGCATGGCCCGGTCTTCACCGGCCAGGAGGGCCGGCAGGGCTGCCTGGGCCGGCCGTGGGATGTCGAGCTCGTAGGCCAGCACCGAGGTCGTCCCGCCGGGAAGCATGGCCATGGCCGTGGCCGTACCCAGGAGGCCCCTGGCCACCTCGTTGTAGGTTCCGTCGCCGCCGTAGGCGAAGACGAGGTCCTCGCCGGCATGGGCGCACTGGGCCGCCAGCTCGGTGGCATGACCGGGGGCGCGGGTCTCCAGCAGACGCAGGGACACCCCCAGCTCCTCGGCCTTCCGTTGCACCAGGGGAAGCCTCCGGAGCAGACGACCCCTGCCGGAGACCGGTGAGTAGATCAGCGAGAGGGTCCGGTTCACCCCTCGTCCTCGAACAGGGGGCCGCCGCCCGGCGTCTCCAGCCCCAGGTGGTGCAGGGCCCTGGGCGTGACCATCCTCCCGCGAGAGGTGCGGCGGAGGAAGCCGATCTGCAGCAGGTATGGCTCGTGGATGTCCTCCAGGGTTCCCTGGTCCTCCCCCATGGAGGCCGCGATGGCCTTGAGGCCCACGGGACCGCCTCCGTAGATCTCGATGATGGTCATCAGCAGGCGGCGATCAACCGGATCCAGCCCGATGCTGTCCACCTCCATCTGCGCGAGGCCCCAACGCGTCGCCTCCAGCGTCACCCCCTCGGTCTTGAGGTGGTGGGCGAAATCACGGACCCGCCGAAGCATCCGGTTGGCGATCCGCGGTGTGCCCCGCGACCGAGAGGCGATCTCCGACGCCGCGTCGCCGTCGATGGCGATCCCCAGGATCCGGGCGGAACGCCGGACGATGGTCTCGAGCTCCTCCGGCCGGTAGAAGCCCAGGCGGTGCACAATACCGAAGCGATCCCGCAGGGGCCCGGTCAACAGACCCATGCGCGTCGTCGCCCCCACCAGGGTGAAGCGGGGGAGGGTCAGGCGGACGGAGCGTGCGCCCGGTCCCTGGCCGATGACCAGGTCCAATTCGAAGTCCTCCATGGCCGGGTAGAGGATCTCCTCCACAGCGGGCCCCAGCCGGTGGATCTCGTCGATAAAGAGCACGTCCCCCTCCTGGAGGCTGGTCATCAGGGCCGCCAGGTCCCCCGCCCGTTCCAGCACGGGTCCGGAGGTGTGGTGGATCTCCGCCCCCATCTCCACGGCGATGATCTTGGCCAGGGTCGTCTTCCCGAGGCCCGGAGGCCCCGCAAAGAGCACGTGGTCCAGGGTTTCCCCACGGTCGCGGGCCGCCGAGATGAACACCTCCAGATTGGCCCGAAGCTGCGCCTGGCCGACGAACTCGGCCAGGGCCCTGGGCCGAAGGGTCTCCTCGAACTTCCCCTCGTCGGGCCCGGCGTCGCTCCGGAGCACCTCGTCGTTCATGGTGCCTCGTTGAGCCGACGAAGAGCGACCCTCAGGAGCTCGGAAAGCGCGGCGTCAGGGCACTCCGCTGCGGCCGCCCGGACCGCCCGTTCGGACTCGCGGGCCGCGTAGCCCAGGTTCATCAGTGCGGACACTGCGTCGCTCGAGGCGTCACCGCCCGGCGCCGAACCCGCGCCGGCCCCCACGGGCAAACGGCCCCGAAGCTCAAGGATGATCCGCTCCGCGGTCTTCCGGCCAACGCCGGGAACACGCTGGAGCCGGGGTGCGTCACCCCCCTCGACGGCCGCCGCCAGCTCCTCGGGCGACATGCCGGAAAGGAGCGCCAGGGCCGTCCTCGGCCCGACCCCCGCGATGGCGATCAGCCGCTGGAACATCTCCAGCTCCTCGCGGTCGGGGAAGCCGTAAAGGGTGATCTCGTCCGAGCGGACCAACGTGTGAGTCCAGAGAACCGCGGAGGGTTTCCCACTGAGCGCCTCGAAGGTCCGCAGGCCGATGCGGACCAGCCACCCGATGCCCCCGGCGTCGACGATGACCTCGCCGGGTCCCACCTGGTGCAGCTGGCCTTCAAGACGGCCGATCACGGGCTCATCCGCTCTGCTTCTGGGGGGCGAAGCGATCGATCAACTGCTGGTCCACCGTGATCACCGTGTTGCGGCGGCGCTCCTCGAGAATCGAGCTGATGAGGTTGTTGACCCGCTGATCCTCGAGACTCTTCCGCACGGGCGCCATGGCGGCCCGAAGCTCCTCCGGGCTGAGCACGGTGACGGCCACAACCTTGGCCACCGCCGCCCCGCGACCGGGAACCGTCACCGGCCCGACGACATCTCCGGCGCTGGCGCCGAAGACCGCCTCGGTCAGCTCAACGGAGGACCCGACGCCGGGGATCGGCTGACCCCGCTTGTGGCTACGCACCGGTGTCACGGCGACGCCCATCTTCTTGGTCAACGCCTCCACATCCTTGCCGGTCTTCCACGCCTCGGCCAACTCGGCAGCCTTTTCGCGGGCCATTGCGAGCGCCTTCTCCTTGACGACGAGGCCGGCCACCTTGTCCTTGATCTTCTCAAGCGGCGGTACGCCCTCGGGGTGGATCTCCTTGAGCTGCCAGATCAGCCACCCTCGGGAGATTGGGACGGGACCGCCTGTGTCACCGACCTTGGCGGCGAAGGCCGCCTTGCTCAGCTCGGGGTTCTGCCCGACGCCGGGAATGACGTCCTTTTCCCCGAAGGGAGGCGAGATGAAGGAGTTGACCGCCTCGTCTCCCGCGGCGAGCTTGTCCCACGCCTCGTCGGTATCGGGTTTCTCGCGTTGGATCCGGCGGGCCAGGGCGGCGGCCCGGCTCTCGCCCTCCGCGGCGGCCCGGCTCTCCAGAAGACGGAACTTGACCTGGTCCTTGACCTCCGCCAGAGGCCGGACGCGGGCGGGCCGGAACCCCTCCACCTTGATGATGTGGTAGCCGAACTGTGACTTGATGGGACCGACGATTTCACCGGGCTTGTGGGAGAAGACGGCGTTCTCAAACTCCTTGACCATCCGTCCCCGTTCGAACCAGCCCAGGTCGCCTCCCTTGTCCTTGGAGCCCGGGTCCTCGGAATACTTCTTGGCCAGGGTCGCGAAGTCGGCTCCACTCCGGGCAAGCTTGGCCACCTGCTCGGCCTTCAACTTGGCCTTGGCCTCCGCCTCGGTGCCGCCGTTGGACGGGATCCGGATCAGGATGTGGGCGGCGTGGGCCCTCTCACCCTCGCGGAATTCGTCCAGATGATCCTTGTAGTAACTACCGATCTCCTTTTCGTCCACGGGAAGAAGGCGGCGCAGGGTGTTGGTCTCGACCACCAGGTAACGGATGACCCGCTCCTCGGGCTGGCGCAGCTCGTCCTTGTGGGCCGCATAGTAGGCCTCCACCTCGGCATCCCCGGCGGACACTTTCCCGAGGAAGGGCTGCAGACCGACCATGACCAGATCGAAATCGGCGCTCTCTCGCTGGCGTCGGACCTCTGCTTCGACCTCGGCGTCACCGAGGAGCACCCCCTGGCGCAAGACGTCCTGGAGCTTCTGGATCAGGAGATCGCTCCGCACCTGCGCCTCGAAGCGGTCCGGCGTCATCTGGTTGGCCCGGAGGATCCGCCTGTAGGCGGCATCGCCGATGAAGGTGCCATCCTCTTGGCGAAACGCCGGGTAGGACAGGATCTGCTCCTGAACCTCCCGGTCCGAGACCACCAGACCGGCCCGGTGGGCTTCATCGATCAGCAACTGCCGTTGGATCAGCTGCTGGGCCGTCTGCTCGGCCATGTTGAGCCGGCTCCGGATCTGGTTCCACTGTTCGCCATAGAGGTTCTGCATGCGGTTTTCGGTCGATCGCAGCTCCTGGAGGAACTCCTGCTCCGTGAAAACCGTGTCACCGACGCGAACGGCCGCGCCTTCCCGGCCACCGCTCTGCCGACCGGTTCCCCAGTCGACAAACACCAAGAGAACGAAAACAAGCACCACGAACCAAAGAATCCATTTGAGGTGCTTGAGGTTGTCCCGCATCAATTTGAGAGCCATCGTCTCCTCCACCCGAAGTCCGCTGTTCGGACAGCGCAGTGTAGCCGAGCCCTCGCGGTGGCGCAAGCGGGCCTGCCCCGGCCCCACACGCCGGCACGGACCGTGGCGACCGTCACCATTCCCCCCCGGAACAGGACAAGGGCTTGTCACCCAAGCCCTTGCGCTTGCCCGACGACGCGGCGTCGTGGTACCTTGGCTCTTGGAGGTCTGACCACGTTGGGACGGGGAATCGAAATCGATTGGGTGGTTGTTCGGATCAACACCATTCGGCGCGCCATCGCCCTGGGAGCGACGGGACTGGTGGCTGCGAGCCTGCTGGGGTTCGCCTACTTCCGGCTCCACCAGCCGCCCCAGGCCGTGGCGCGGAAGGCCATCGAACGCGCAGAAAAGGACCTCCGCGACGCCAAGGCACGGGAAATCCCCTCGACCTGGCGGCGGGAGTTCAACGAAGCCACTACCCAACTCGAGAAGGCCAGGCAGGCCTACGGAGCCGAGCGCTGGAACGAGGCCATCAGCCTGGCCCGGGCGGCCGACCAGCGTTTCCGGTTTTTCCTCGGCGCCGGTGAGGGCGAGGTCATCGGAGCGGGTCAGATCATCAGCCTCCAGGGCCGCGTCGATATCGAACGGGCGGGACACAACGAGTGGGAGCCGGCCCGCGAACGGCTGCCCGTGTTCAACGGTGACTACATCCGAACCGGGGCCGACGGTTCGGCAGAGGTTCTGTTCGCCGACGGAACCCTCTACCGGGTGGCGCCCGACTCTCTGCTGGAGATCCACAGCCAGCCCCATCAGCGTGCTCCGGCCAAGGTCACCATGGTCGTCGGCCGGCTCAACGTCTACACTTCGTCCAACTCCTCGACCGTCACCACCGAGAGTGCAGAAACCCGGGTGGCACGGGAGAGCCGTGTTGCGGTCAACGTCGATCAGGAGGATCACCGGACGCTGGTCGCCGCTTACGCCGGTTCGGCGCGCGTCCGTTCCAAGTCCGGCGCCGAGGTGCTGTTGCGGCGCCAGGACCGGGTCACGACCCTCGTGGACGGGACCATCGGGGCCAAGGGCCAGATCCCGAAGCCCCCCGTCCTGCTCACACCCGAGAACAACCTGCGTGTGGACCTGGACCGCTCCCCGATCCTGACGCTCCGCTGGCGGCTTTTTTCCGGAACACACCGTTCGTTGCTCCAGGTGGCCCGGTCCCGTCGTTTCCTGCCCAGCTCCATGGATATCGATGCCAAGGACCTGACCAAGACGTCGGCGCGCCTCAAGGGAGTGCTGCCCGGCACGTACTACTGGAGGGTGGCCGCCCTCGACACCGAAGGCGTCCAGTCCGCCTGGAGCTCCCTTTGGCGGTTTCGCTTGACCCCGGGCCGCCGGCGTCTCCCCCTGGAGGACCCCCCGCCGCCCGAACCCGAGGTGCCACGGGCCCCGCAGCAGGGCCCGCCGGTCCCCGGCGAGAGGCAGGGCGCGCCCGCGGCCACCCGGCCCCGCACCGCCACGACGA
>CAZXNA010000002.1:27549-69264 GCA_964641295.1 uncultured Thermoanaerobaculia bacterium | reverse complement strand
GAAGATGGCCAGGATGAACCCGAAGTCACCAATCCGGTTGACGATGAAGGCCTTCTTGCCCGCCGAAGCCGGCCAAACCTGGTCGAAGTAGAAACCGATCAGCAGGTAGGAGCACAGGCCCACACCTTCCCAGCCGACGAAGAGGACCAGCAGGTTGGAGCCGAGGATCAGGACCAGCATGGAGAACATGAACAGGTTGAGGTACGCGAAGAAACGCGCGTAGGCCGTGTCAGGCTCTCCGTGCATGTAGCCGATGGAGTAGACGTGGATCATGAACCCGACGAAGGTGACAAAGGCCAGCATGACGGCCGAGAGGGGATCGAGCTGGAAGGAGGCCGTCACGTTGAATTTTCCGGCCGAGATCCACGTGAAGTAATTTTCCACGAGCACCGTATTGGGCTGGTGGAGGTACTGCCACAGCGCGGTGTAGGCCGCCAACGTCGCCACACCGATGGAGCCGACCCCCAGGAACGTCACCACGGGTTTGCGGGCCTTGAGCGCGCCCGCCAGCAGGTTGAGGGCGAATCCCGCCAGGGCAAGAATGGGAATGAGCCACAGTGAGCCGAGCATGCGTCCCTCCTACCAGCGCAGGATGTTGAAGCGGTCCACGTCGATGGTTTCCTTGAGCCGGAACATGGCGATGAACAGGGCCAGTCCGACGGCGGCTTCGGCCGCGGCCACGGCGATGATGAAGAAGACGAAGAGCTGCCCGGCCGCCGCAGCGGCGCCTTGACCCTCGTGAGCCAGCCGGAGGGCGAAGGCGGCAAAGGCCAGGTTGGCCGAGTTGAGCATGATCTCCAGGGAGAGGAAGATGGCGATGCCGTTGCGCCTGAGGAGGACACCGACGGCCCCGATGCAGAAAAGCACCGTCGCGAGGATCAGCACCCAGGTGTGGGGGATGGGGATCATCGGTCCTCCTTCCGTGCCAGCATGAATGCCCCCACCAGGGAGGCCACCAGCAACACCGAAATGAGCTCGAAGGCGAAGGTGTGGGTCGTCAGCAGGGCGTGCCCCAGGGGGTAGACCGTTCCCTTGGCACTGCCGGGAAGCACGGCGCCCCCCACGGCGGTGAGCCGGAGGATGGCCAGCACCATGGTGACGCCGATGGCGATGGCCGTCAGGGCGCCCAGCACGGCCTGGAGAGGCCGGCCGCTGCCCAGTCGCTCCACGGACTTGATGTTGAGGAGCATGATGACGAAGAGAAAGAGCACGAGCACCGCGCCGGCGTAGACGATCAGCTGCATGGCGGCCAGGAAATCCATCCCCAGCACTGCGTAGATGGCAGCCAGGGCGAAAAACACGACGAGCAGCGAGAGAACGTTGACCACGGGGCTGCGGTGCACGATGGCCAGAAGGGCGAAGACGATCGCCACGGCGGCCGCCACCAGGAAGACGTAGGTCACCATCCCGGCCTCCTCAGAGAATCCCCAGCGCCATGCCGGCGCCGACAAGCAGGAAGTTGAGCACCGCCAGGGGGATCATCGCTTTCCACCCCAGGGCCATCAGTTGGTCGAAACGGAAGCGGGGCAGGGTCCACCGCACCCAGACGAAGAACCACAGGAAGAAAGCCACCTTGACGGCGAAGATCCCGATGGAAACCAGGGCCCCGAGCCAGCCGGAAGGTGTGGCGAAGCCCGGGAGCGTCCACCCACCGAAGAAGAGAATGACGATCAGGGAAGAGGCCGTCACCATGTTGACGTACTCGCTCATGAAGAACGAGGCGAAGCGCATGGAAGAGTACTCGGTGTGGTACCCGACGACCAGCTCGGCCTCGGCCTCCACCAGGTCGAAGGGGAGGCGGTTGGTCTCGGCGAAGACCGCCACCATGAAGGTGATGGCGCCGATGATCTGTGGAAAGACGTTCCACCTGGGGATGAAGCCAAGCCACGTCCCCGACTGGTGCAGCACCACGTCCTGAAGGCCGAACGATCCGGTGACCATCAGCACGCCAACCACGGAGATGGTCATGGCCAGCTCGTAGGACACCATCTGGGCCGAGGCGCGAATGCCGCCCAGCAGGGAGTACTTGTTGTTGGAGGACCAGCCGGCCAGGACCAGCGAATACACCCCGAGGGAGGCGATGGCGAACATGTAAAGGATGCCAATGTTCAGGTTCGGCGCCACGATGAATCCGTCGATGGCGTGGCCGAAGAGCTCGAGACCGGGATCGAAGCCGAAGGGAACGGCGACGAAGACCGAGATGGCGACCACCAGGGCGATGGCAGGCGCCAGGATGTAGAGCAGGCGGTCCACGCCCCTGACACCCGCCGGGGTCAGATCCTCCTTGGTGATCAGCTTGACGGCGTCGACGATGGGCTGCAGCAGCCCGAAGGGACCGACCCGGTTGGGCCCCAGGCGGTCCTGAATCATGGCCGCGCCCCGGCGTTCCACCCAGACCATGATGGGGACGAGGGTCAGGAGCACCGACGAGACGACGACGACCTTGATGACGACGACGAGAATCTCAGCCCACATGGGAGACCTCCTCGAGGACCGGGATGCCGGGCTCCGTGCCGAGGCGCCGGTAGGTCATCCCGGCGAAGGCCGGGACCTCGGCGGCCATCTCTTCGAAGAATGTTCGTGGGGCCAGGGGCGTGGCGATCTCCACCCCCAGCTGGCGTCCCGTCAGGGCCAGGATCTCCCACGCGGGTTTGGCCTGTCCCCTGGGGAAGAGCCCCCGGCGGGCCAGCTGAACCCTTCCCGTGGAGGATGTCAGGGTTCCCTCGGTCTCGATCCAGGAGGCCAGCGGCAGGAGCAGGTGCGCAGCCTCCGTCAGGGGGGTGGCCTTGCGGGCAGCGATGGCAACCTTCTGGCCGGAGACGGCGCGGGCGGCCTCCTCGGTTCCCAGCCAGGGGTGCGCCTCACCGTCCAGAATCAGGATGGGGCCACGCCCTCCCAGGAGGAAGGCTTCCAGCCCCTTGGCGTCCACAGTCTTGAACCCCATCAGCCGGGCGCCCGTCGAGTTGGGATGTTCGTCGGTTCCGACGATCCATTCCCGGTGGGCGTTCTTGATCTTGTGCTCCTCGCCCCGGTGGATGGGGACGACGGCCTCGGCGCCCGGACGGTCGAGGAACAGCTTCTTTGCCAGGTAGAGGGCCTCGTTGGTGGCGTTGGCCGAGACGACGACCCGCAGGGACGAGCTGCTCGTTATCAGTTCCGCCAGGGCCGACAGGGCCTCGGCCCAGCCGGTCTTCTGGAGGCCACGTTCGCCGCGAAGCCCGGGCGCGTCCACGTCCCGGACGTTGAGGTCCTCGGCCAGAAAGCGACCGTAGTCGCACATCCACCAGCCGTTGATCTCCGGATTCTCCCGTGGCTTGAAGCGGTGCACGGTCCCCTTGAGGTGACCGATCTCGATGGCGCAGCCGACGCTGCAGCCGGGGCAGACCGACGGCGTCTCCTCCAGGTGCCACACCCGGGCGCGGAAGCGAAACTCCTTGACGGTCAGCGCACCAACGGGACAGACGTCGGCGACGCAGGCCGACCAGGGGTTGTCCAGGGGTTCGCCGTTGAAGGTGTCGATATAGGAGTGGTTCCCCCGGGACTTCATGGTCAGGTCCCAGGTCTCGGAGATCTCCTGGGTGAAGCGAATGCAGCGCGTGCAATGGATGCAGCGGTTCTGGTTCTGGATGACGTGGGGCCCCAACTCGGTCCGCTCTTTGGCCGGGTAGCGGCGGCGGTCGTCCACCATATGGGTGGAGTCGGAGCCGAACTGGAAGGAGTAGTCCTGGAGGTAGCACTCCCCGGCCTGGTCACAGACGGGGCAGTCCAGAGGGTGGTTCTCCAGGAGGAACTCCATGACGGCTTCGCGGGCCTCGCGGACCCGGTCGTTGGCCGTGTTGACGACCATCCCGTCCTTGACGGGGGTCGAGCAGGCCGTGACCAGGCGGGGCATGCCCTCGACCTCCACGAAACAGATGCGGCACTGGCCGACGACTCGCAGGCCGGGGTGGTAGCAGTAGGTCGGGATCTCGACCCCGGCCGCCCGGGCCGCTTCCACCAGGTTGACGCCGTCGGCGACCTGAACCTCGTGACCGTCGATGGTGACAGTAACCATGCTCGCTCCTAGATCCCGAACCTGCCCCGACCGGAGCGCACCGGCAGCACCGGTGTCTTCCTGGGGGGCAGGGGTTTGGCCTTGGCGATGTAGTCTTCGAACTCGTTCCGGAAGTGCTTGAGAAAACTGGCAATCGGGCCGCAGAAGGCGTCACCCAGGGGACAGATTGTCATCCCCTGGCTGGCGTAGCGGCTGATCCGCTCGAGGGTTTCGAGATCTTCGGGGCGTCCGTAACCCCGGCGGATGCGGCGGACGATGTCCAGGGCCCAGTCGGAACCCTCGCGGCACGGCGTGCACTGGCCGCAGGACTCGTGGGCGTAGAAGGTCAACAGGTTCTCCAGGGCCCAGACCATGTCGACGGAATCGTCCATGACGATCAGGCCGCCGGACCCGAACATGGAGCCCGCCTCGGCGACAGAGTCGGAATCCGCTGGGATGTCCACGTACTTGGCCGGGAGAACCGGGCAAGAGGAGCCGCCGGGAATGAAGGCCTTGAGCTCGTGGCCCTCCCGGATGCCGCCCGCGTGCTCATAGATCAGCTCGCGGAAGGTGACTCCCATGGGAAGCTCGTAGACGCCGGGTTTCTGGACGTGGCCGGAGATCCCGTAGAGCTTGGGTCCCGAGTTGCGTTCGTTGCGGCCGATTGCAGCGAACCAGGCTGCGCCGTGCTCCAGGATATGGGGAACGCAGGCGAGGGTCTCGACGTTGTTGACCACCGTCGGGCAACCGAAGACACCCACGACGGCGGGGAACGGAGGCTTGAGGCGAGGCTGTCCGCGCTTGCCCTCGATGGACTCGATCAAGGCCGTCTCCTCGCCGCAGATGTAGGCGCCGGCCCCCCGATGGACGTAGATCTCCAGGTCGTAACCCGTCTTGAGGATGTTCTCGCCCAGGTAGCCCTTCCGGCGGGCCTCGGCGATGGCCTTTTCCAGGATCGCCGCCTCCTCCCAGAACTCGCCCCGGATGTAGATGTACGCAACGTGGGCGCCGATGGCGTAGGAGGAGATGATGATCCCCTCGATCAGCATGTGGGGGTCCGTGTGGATGATCTCCCGGTCCTTGAAGGTCCCGGGCTCGGACTCGTCGGCGTTGCAGATCAAGTACTTGGGCTTGGACAGGTCCTGTGGAACGAAGCCCCACTTGACGCCGGTCGGGAAACCGGCGCCCCCGCGACCGCGGAGACCCGATTCCTTGACCTCCTTGCGGACGTCGGCCGGGTCCGTGATCAGCGCCTTCTTGAGGGCGCCGTATCCGCCCATCCGGAGGTAGGTGCTGATGGAGCGGGAGTTCTCTTCGCCCCGTGCTCTCAGGAGAATCGGCTTCATGGCCCCCCCAGCGGTCATGGCAGCTCGTCCAGCAACTGGTCGAGCTTCTCGGTGGTCATGTCCGTGTAGTAGTCGTTGTTCACCTGGATGACCGGCGCTTCACCGCAGGCACCGAGGCACTGGACCCCGAGGAGGGTGAACCGGCCGTCCGGCGTCGTCTCGCCGAAGTCGATACCGAGCTTTTCCTTGAGCCGCTCGACCAGTCCGGAGGCGCCGCAGAGGGCGCAGGAAAGGGTCGTGCAGACCTGGAGCAGGTATTTCCCGGGAGGGGCCGTCTGATACATGGTGTAGAAGGTGACGACGCCCTCGACGAACGCCGGCGCCAGCTCCAGCCGTTGGGCAACGGCCCGAAGGATCCCGGGGGAGAGCCAACCCCACCGTTCCTGGCAGAGCCACAGGACGGGGAGCAGGGCGGCTTGGCTGGTTGGATAGTGGGAGAGGTACTCCTCGATCCGTTGCTCCATGGCGTCGTCGAAGGTGACTTCGAGGACCTCCTCGGGTGGTGCGATCTCAAGGGGCTGAGTACGTGCCAGGGTCATGGCTTCACCTCATCTCCCCGGCGTCGGGGGTGATGGGCCGCTTCTTGCGGCCCCAGTCGAAGACGCCCTTCTTCCACAGGTAGACGTACACGAAGCCCAACAGGGCGACGAAGGCAAGCATGTCCAGGTAGACCACGAGCGACTGCTCGGCGAGAAGCTGCCGGTAGTTGACCGCCCAGGGGTAGAGGAAGGCCACCTCGACGTCGAGCACCACGAAGACCAGGGCGACGATGTAGAAGGCGACGGAGATTCGCTTGTGGGCCACATCGATGGCCGGGACGCCCGTCTCGTACGCCTCCCCCTTGAGGGGAGAGTCGCTCCGGGAACGTTGCCCCACCAGGGCCGCTAGACCCAGCAGTATGACCGCCAGGCCGACCGCGAACGCCAGGACGATGAGAACCGGGATGAATTGGCTGGCCATGTCCCCTCCCCATGTGGCCATTTTCACAATCTGCATCCTAGCGGCCCGTTCGGGGTCCGTCAACCAGCGGGGAGGCGAAGCCCGCCGGTCTCCGGGCCGTGCATGGATTTTCCACGGCACGGGCTCGAGAGGATGCGAGACCGCAGCGTGTTGGCGACGGGAGCCGTGGCGGATCGGGGACGGCGGGCCGTGGCTGACCAGAGTGCCGGCATCGAACACCCGGGCCGGGCACGGGAGGGCGATCCGAGGTACCCTTTTCCCTGGAGGAAGGACATGCGGATCGCCATCGCCCAGCTGGACTACACCATCGGCGCCTTCGACGCCAACCTCGAGAAGATGCGGCACGCCGTGGGCGAGGCCCGCCGGCAGGGGGCCGACCTCGTCCTCTTCTCCGAGCTGGCCACCACGGGGTACCCCCCCCGCGACCTGTTGGATCGCCCGGACTTCGTCGAGGAGAACTTGCGCCAGCTGGAGCGCGTGGCGGCCCTTTCCACGGAAGGGCCGGCCGTCCTGACCGGCTACGTGGAGCCCAACCCGGGGAAGGTCGGCAAGCCGCTTTACAACGCGGCGGCCCTCTGCGTCGGCGGCCGGGTCGCCGGCCGCTACCGCAAGTGTCTCCTGCCGACCTACGACGTTTTCGACGAGGCCAGGTATTTCGAGCCGGGCGGAAGGGCCGAGACCCTGGAACTCGGCGGCGTGCGCCTCGGCGTCACCATCTGCGAGGACGCGTGGAACGACCCGGACTTCTGGCCCAGGAGGCTCTATAGCAGGGACCCCGTCGGCGAGTTGGTGGGGGAGGGGTCGCAGCTTCTGATCAACCTCTCGGCCAGCCCCTTCTCCGTGGGCCGCGGCCACCTGCGGCGCGAGATGCTCTCGGCAGAGGCGGCCAAGCACCGGCGCTGGCTGGTCATCGCCAACCAGGTGGGTGGCAACGACGAGCTGGTGTTCGACGGCCATTCCCTGGTCATCGATCCCACCGGCGCCGTCGTGGCGCGGGCCCGGGATTTCGCGGAGGATCTGTTGATCCACGACATCCCCGACGAGGCGCTGCATTCGAGATCGTGCTCCGCGGGGCGGGCCGGGGTCCTGCGGCCCGTGGTCGAAGGTGCCGTCGAAGAGGCGTGGAGGGCGTTGGTCCTCGGCCTGGCCGATTACACGGGCAAGTGCGGTTTCCGGCGTGTGGTCCTGGGCCTCTCCGGCGGCATCGACTCGGCCCTGACGGCGGCGGTGGCGGCCGAGGCCCTGGGCCCGGAGAATGTCCTGGGGGTGGCCATGCCCACCCGGTACTCCTCGGAATCCAGCCTGAGCGACGCCGAGGCCCTGGTTCGCAATCTGGGGATCGAGTTTCGGGTCATCCCCATCGACCCCATCTTCCAGTCGTACCTGGACACCCTGGAACCGGTTTTCGGGGGGCTCGAGCCCGATGTCACCGAGGAGAACATTCAGGCCAGGGTTCGCGGTAACGTGCTGATGGCACTCTCCAACAAGTACGGGCGGCTGCTGCTGACGACGGGGAACAAGTCCGAGCTGGCCGTGGGCTACTGCACACTCTACGGTGACATGTCCGGCGGGCTGGCCGTCATCTCGGACGTGCCCAAGACCATGGTGTACGAAATGGCGCGGTGGCTGAACAGGGAGCACGAGATCATACCGGAGAACGTCATCGTCAAGCCGCCCTCGGCCGAACTGAGGCTAGGCCAGACGGACCAGGATTCCCTGCCGCCCTACGAGGTGCTGGACCGCATCCTCGAGGCCTACGTGGAGCAGAACCGCCCCGTGTCCGAGATTGTCGCTTCGGGCATCGACCGGGAAACGGTCCGTGAGGTCGTCCGCCTCATCGACGTCAACGAGTACAAGCGCCGCCAGGCCGCCCCCGGCATCCGCATCACCAGCAAGGCCTTCGGCGTCGGCCGCCGCTTCCCCATCGCCGCCGATTACCGCGCCCTGCACGGATCGTAGACTGGTAAACCGACGGTAGGGACTCGGAGCAACCTGGCGTCTTCGCCGCCTTCCCGGCGGACGGGCCGGTGGTGCGGCAACGGATCTCCTCGTGGAAAGAGTAGTTGGGGTGTGTCACGGGCCCTTGAATAGTGGGTCTCTCCCGTGATAAAATACTACCGCCGGGTTTCGTCTTGATTCGGCTTCCGATCCCGAACTTGGTTTCTCGGGGTGCCGGGTTCAGGTGAAGGTCTTTGTAAACATCACCTAAGGAGGTCTGAATGGAGGAACGGCAGGGTCTGCGGTATCGGGCTATCGGACGGCAGCATCTCGATCGAATTCCCCAGCTGCAACGTCTGGACGAGGATCAGAGGATCGCGCTCAAGGCGGTGGCGGCGGTGTTGCCCTTCCGGGTCAACCGGTACGTACTTGACGAGCTGATCGACTGGGATCGGGTTCCCAACGATCCCATCTACCAGCTGACCTTTCCCCAGGCGGGCATGCTCGAGCGAGGGGACTTCCTCCGGATGCAGAACCTCGTCGCCGGGGGCGCCACCGAAGAGAAGATCCGGAGCGAGGCCCACCGGATCCGCATGGCGATGAATCCCCATCCCGCCGGGCAGATGGACCTCAATGTGCCCGAGATCGACGGCGAGCGGCTCCCGGGAGCCCAGCACAAGTACCGCGAAACCGTCCTGTTCTTTCCTTCCCAGGGTCAGACCTGTCACGCCTACTGCACTTACTGCTTCCGCTGGGCCCAGTTCGCCGGCATCGCGGGTTTGCGCTTCGCCGACCGGGAGGTCTCGGGCCTGATCCGCTACCTCCGGGCCCACCCCGAGGTCAGCGACGTCCTGTTCACCGGCGGCGACCCCTTGATCATGACCGCCCCTGCCCTGCGCCGGTACCTTCAACCGCTCCTGGATCCCTCCCTGGCCCACGTCACGACGATCCGCGTTGGAACCAAGGCCCTCAGCTACTGGCCCCACCGGTTCGTAACCGATGACGATGCCGACGATCTGCTTCGCCTCTTCGAGGAGATCGTGGCATCGGGACGCCAGCTGGCCTTCATGGCCCATTTCAGCCATCCCCGCGAGCTGGAGACGGGGGCCGTGCAGGAGGCCATGCGGCGCATCCTGGCCACGGGCGCCGTCATCCGGTGCCAGGCGCCCCTGATACGGCACGTCAACGACGACCCGGATGCCTGGGCCGAGATGTGGCGGCTGCAGGTTCGCTTCGGGGCCATTCCCTACTACATGTTCATCGAGCGGGACACGGGGCCGAAGCACTACTTCGAGGTGCCCCTGGCCAGGGCCCTCCGGATCTTTACGAAGGCCTATTCCCAGGTCTCGGGTCTTGCCCGCACCGTGCGGGGCCCCTCCATGTCCGCCACGCCCGGCAAGGTCCTGCTGGACGGCATCGCCGAGATCAAGGGAGAGAAGGTCTTCGTGCTCAAATTCGTCCAGGCCCGCGATCCCCAGTGGGTCAATCGTGTCTTCTTCTCCCGCTTCGACGACCAGGCCACCTGGTTGGACCAGCTCCAGCCGGCCTTCGGCGGCACCGAGTTCTTCTACGAGCCGAGCCTCCACGCCATGTACGAGGGTGCCTGGCAGCCCCAGTGGCGGCGCGGAGTGGCCGGGCCGCCCGTGGCCAGGGACGAGGCGGTCTGAGCCGCATACCTCCCATGGTGCCTCTCGGGAACAGGTCGCGCTCGACGGGGCGTGCCACTTCTCACGATTCCAGCGGGTCCTCCAGGGGTTCCTGACCGTTCGAGAGGGGTTGCGAGAGCTGGCAACCCTGCAGGGGAACGGGCTCATGGCAGTGGTCAGGGGGGGGCGCCGCGGAGCGGCGGAGGGGGAGTGGGCTGGCGTACGGACGTCCCGTCTCCCAGAGGGCCGCCGGCCCCGAAGGGGACGAGTGACCCGCGGGAAAGCCCTCCCAACAGGAGCCCGGCACGGGGGGAGACGGCCGGACATGGGAGAGGGTGGAAACGAGACCGACCGGTCGAGAACAACGCACACCATGCGCGATGGGATCTACCCTTCGCGGAGCGCACGGGCCGCCCCTACTGGTCCTCCTGGGGCCGCCTTCGGAGCTTCTTGATCCGGCTCCGGCGCCGCTTGGCCTCCAGCTCCTTTCGCCGCACCCGCCGGGATTTCCGGGTGGGAATGCGCGGGCGCTGGCGCCGTGCGCGGTCGGCCAGCCGCTGCCGGAGCCGTTCCATGGCGATTCGCCGGTTGCGGATCTGGGAGCGGGTGTCGGCGCAGGTGACCGTGATGCCGGTGGGGATGTGGCGGACCCGGACGGCGGAGTAGGTCCGGTTTCGGTGCTGGCCGCCAGGTCCGCTGGCCACGAACACCGTCACCTCGACCTCCTTCTCCAGGCTCTCCAGATCGGGTACCCGTTCAGGTGATTGCCCGCCATCCTCGCGCTCGTCCACGTAGCCTCCCGGGGGAATCCTACCCCATCGTGGTTTCCACGTTTTGCGCAGGGAGACACCCAACTGTTTGCAGAGGATCCCACGGGGCGCCGGAGTCGGCAGGACCCGCTGACCGTGATGAGTGGCAGGCCACGGCGTGTGCATGGGGTAGAGCAAAGCAACTTCGAGCCTGCCGGCGCTTCACAAACGGTTGCCTCGGTGTGACAATACGCGGACCCCGGTGGGATCGGCCGCCGGCACGGGAGGCGCCATGGGCTCGCAGGACTATGATTTCGGTTCCATCGAACGGAAGTGGCAGGAGCGCTGGGAGAAGATGGCGCTCTTCGGGGCCCGGGAGGACGACTCCAGGCCCAAGTGCTACGTCCTTTGCATGTACCCATACCCCTCGGGCGTCCTCCACATGGGCCACGTCATCAACTACACCATCGGCGACGTGGTCGTCCGCTACAAGCTCCTGCGCGGTTTCAAGGTACTTTCTCCCATGGGCTGGGACTCCTTCGGTCTGCCGGCCGAGAACGCCGCCATCCGGACCGGCGTGCACCCCCACGAGTTCACCGAGGGCAACATCGCCCGCATGACGGAGCAGATGCGCCGCGCCGGCTGGGGCTACGACTGGGCCCGCGAGATTGCGACCAGCCACGCCGACTACTACCGCTGGACCCAGTGGTTCTTCCTGCGCTTCCTGGAGAAGGGGCTGGCCTTCAAGAGGAAGGCGCCGGTCAACTGGTGTCCCTCCTGCCAGACGGTCCTGGCCAACGAGCAGGTCAAGGACGGCGGTTGCGAGCGCTGCGGCACCCAGGTGGAGCAGCGGGACATGGACCAGTGGTTCTTCCGCATGAGCTCCTACGCCCAGCGCCTCCTCGACAACCATGCCCAACTCGAAGGCAAGTGGCCCGAGGCCGTGCTCAAGCTCCAGAAGGAGTGGATCGGGCGGTCCGAAGGGGCGCGAGTGGAGTTCCGGGTCGCCGAAACGGGCGATCCGGTCCCCATCTTCACCACACGCCCCGACACCCTGTGGGGCGTCACCTTCATGTCCCTGGCGCCGGAGCACCCTCTGGTTGAAAAGCTGGTCCGGGGCACGGAGCACGAAGAGCGGGTCATGGCCGCCGTCCGGGAGATGCGGGCCGCGGGCACCTCGGAGAAGGACCTGGCCGATCGGGAGAAGGTCGGCGTCTTCACGGGCTTCCACGTCATCAATCCGGTCAACGGGGAGAAGGTCCCCCTCTGGGTGGCCAACTTTGCCCTGATGACCTACGGCACGGGTGCCGTCATGGCCGTTCCCGCCCACGACCAGCGGGACTTCGAGTTCGCCCGGAAGTACGGCATACCGATCAAGGTCGTCATCCAACCCGGGGAGGGGAAACTGGACGCGGATACCATGACGGAGGCATACGTGGATCCGGGGATCATGAGCAACTCCGGGCCATTCGACGGCCGCCTCAACACCGAGGCCATGGCCGACGTCATCTCGTGGCTCGAGGACAACGGTCACGGCCGGCGCGAGATCAACTACAAACTGCGCGACTGGCTGATCTCCCGGCAGCGCTACTGGGGCGCTCCCATCCCCGTCGTCTACTGCGACACCTGCGGCGTCGTCCCCGTTCCCGAGGACGAGCTTCCCGTCCTGCTGCCCACGGACGTTCAGTTCCGCGAGGGCGGCGGGAATCCCCTGGCCACCAGCGAGAGCTTCGTCAAGACCAGCTGCCCCTCGTGTGGCGGGCCGGCCCGGCGCGAGACGGACACCATGGACACCTTCGTCGATTCGTCCTGGTACTTCCTGCGCTACTGCGACCCCCGCAACGACGAGGCGCCCTTCGGTGAGGAAGCCCTTCGTCACTGGATGCCCGTCGACCAGTACATCGGCGGCATCGAGCACGCCACCATGCACCTGATCTACGCCCGGTTCTTCACCATGGTGCTCCACGATCTGGGTCTCCTGGACTTCGAGGAGCCCTTCGAGCGGCTCTTCTGCCAGGGGATGGTCTGCAAGACGGCCTACTACTGCCCCGAGCACAAGTACCTCAGGGAGGACGAGGTCGTGGACGGCCACCGGGAGGGCGACGTGATCGTCGACGGGAAGTGCGGCCACTGCGGCCGTCCGGTGGAGTCGGAGATGACCAAGATCTCCAAGTCCAAGTTCAACATCGTCGATCCCGACGCCATGATGGATCGCTTCGGCGCCGATACCGTGCGGCTCTACATGCTCTCGGACGCCCCGCCGGACCGCATGCAGATCTGGTCGGAGAACGGCATCAACGGCGCCTGGCGGATCATCAACCGGCTCTGGTCCTTGGCCCTGGACAGCCTGGACCGCGTGGCGGACCCCGGCGAGCCGATTCCGGCCGATCTGGACGTCGTCAACCGGGAGATCCGGCGGAAGACCCACCAGGCCATCGGCCGGGTGACCGACGCCATCGAGGGCGGCTTCCAGTTCAACACCGCCATCGCCCGCTGCAACGAGCTGCTCAACGCCCTGCGCTCGGGCTTCGACCAGGTGCATCCGGCCGTTCTGCGGGAGACCCTGGAGGTGATCCTGCGGGTCCTCAGCCCCATCGTTCCCCACATGGCCGAGGAGCTGTGGGAGCGGCTTGGGCACGGCGAGAGCATCTTCACCGCAGGATGGCCCGAGGCCGATCCCGAGGCCGCCCGCGAGGAGCTCGTGGAGATTCCCGTGCAGGTCAACGGGAAGCTGCGCTCCCGGCTGCACGTGGCGCCGGACGTGGCGAAGGAGGAGCTGGAGCACCTGGCCCTGGCCGACGAGCGGGTTCAGAAGTTCATCGCCGGCAAGGAGATCGCCCGAGTCATCGTCGTCCCCGGCCGCCTGGTCAACATCGCCGTCAAGGGGTGAGGCCGGTACACCTCCGGAATTGACACGTGTGCGGCCGGGGGGCCGCCGCTGGGGGAAACGTCGCCATGGCAGGGGTATCCGCGATCGCGGCAGAAAGTCAACGAGAGACGCCGACTTTAGGGTACAATCGCCAGCCATGAAGCGATGGATTCTCAGCTGCGCCTTCGTTCTTCTCATGGTCTCGCTTGCCAACGCCGCTCCGCGGGGACGGGTGGTGATCCTCGGTTTCGACGGGGCGGACTCGCGCCTGACGGAGCAGTGGATGGCCCAGGGGGAGCTTCCCCACCTGGCGGCCCTCGCCAAGGCCGGGGGGTATGCGCGACTCAACCCGACGATTCCAGCCCAGACGCCGGTGTCGTGGTCGACCTTCACGACCGGGCGCGACCCCGGCGGGACGCGGATCTTCGACTTCCTCGTCCGTGATCCCGAAACCTACATGCCGGCTTTCGGCGTGGCCAAGGAGGAGAGCCGTCAGTTCCTGTGGGGATCCCACAACGGCGCGGTGCTGCTGACCGCTGGCGCCGTGCTGGGCTGGCTGTTGGTCTTCCTGCCCCTGGTCCTCTTCAAGCGCCGCCGGGCGTGGGTGTGGGCGCTGATTCCCGCAATCGTCGTCGGCGGAGCCGGCTTCTGGGTCGGGACCCACTGGCTCCCGGAGAAGGTCCCGCAGGTGGTCAACAACCGGCAGGGGATTCCATTCTGGAAGGTCGCCGGGGAGCACGGGCTGTCCTCCATCGTCGGGCGGATTCCGGTCACCTTCCCGGCCCGGCCCTTTCCCCACGGGCACCTGCTGTCCGGCCTCGGCGTTCCAGACGTCCGCGGGCGGATCGGGAGCCCCTCGTACTACACCTCCGACCCTTTCTTCCAGCTGGGCGCTGACAACGAGTTCTCCATCGAGATCATCCAGCTGGACACGTCCGAGGGCACCATCAAGACCTACATTCCCGGGCCGCCGAACCGTCTCTTCGACAAACCGCCGCGCATCGACGCACCCATGACCCTGGAGGTGGCCCCGGACCGCTCCACCCTCAAGATCTCAACCTCCGGTCAGAGTGCCGTCCTGAGGCCGGGTGAATGGAGCCCGTGGCTCGAGGTGGCGTTCCGGTTCAACCCCATCATCAGCATCCACGCCATGGCCCGGTTTCGCCTCCTGGCCCTCGACCCGGAGATCAAGCTCTACCTGACCTCGCTGCAGTTCGACCCCGAGCGTTTGCCGCCGGGATTCCTGATTTCCGCGCCGGCGGACTGGGCCGCCATGCTCAAGCGGGACGTTGGCCCGTACAAGACGACGGGCTGGGCCGTGGACACCTGGGGCGTCAGCGAGAAGGTCGTCGACGAGGACGTGTTCCTGGAGGACGTACACAACACCGAGGAGGGGTACCGCAAGCTGCTGCGGCACTTCCTCAACGGCGACGAGAAGCTCCTGGTGCACTACTTCGAGTTCACCGACCGGGTGGGCCACATCCTGTTCCGTTTCATGGACACGACCCACCCGTCCTACGATCCTACGAGGGCCCCCCGATACCAGAAGGCCTTCCTCGACACCTACAAGACCATGGACGCCATCGTGGGAGAGACCATGGAGAAGCTCGGTCCCGACGACATTCTCCTGGTGCTCTCGGATCACGGCTTTTCCTCCTGGCGGCGTTCCTTCAACATCAACACCTGGCTGGCGCGCAACGGCTACATTGCCCTGACGAGCGGCGAGGGGAAGGTCCAGGATCTGGAAACCCTCTTCGACAAGGGACAGTTCTGGCCCAACGTCGACTGGTCCCGCAGCCGTGCCTACGCCCTGGGTCTGGGTGGCCTCTACATCAACCTGCGGGGCCGGGAGTCCAGCGGCATCGTCGCACCGGGCCGGCAGTACGAGGAACTGAGGAAACGGCTGGCCAGGGAGTTGGAGGCCATCATCGATCCGAAGACCGGGGTCCATCCCGTGGCTCACGTCTACCTGCGTGAGGAGATCTACCACGACTTCGACCCGAACCTGGTCCCCGACATGCTGGTGACCACGTCCGAAGGATACCGGCTGTCCTGGCAGAGCGCCCTGGGCGGCATGCCCAAGGACCTGTTCATGGACAACGATCGTCCCTGGAGCGGCGACCATTGCACCCTGGATCCCGCCATCGTTCAGGGGATCCTCTTCGCCAATCGGCCACTGGAGCGGCAGCGGGCGGACATGATCGACGTCTACCCGACGGTGCTGGGCCTCCTGGGCGAGCAGCCTCCCGAGAAAGTCCGCGGCGTGCCATTCCTGTCGATGGCGGGAGGATCGTAGACCACCCCATGCGCCGCATCCTCCTGCTGCTGCTGGTGGCGTGCCTGGTGAGGGCCACCGGCACGGCGGCGGGTCCTGCGGCGCCCGGAGGCTCCGACGAGCTGGCGGTCATCCGGGCGAGGATCACGCGGCTTGAACGCCGGCTGAACGAGCTCGACCGGAAGGCGGCGGGAGCCCGTCAGCGGGAAGAACGGCTGGAAGCCGAGCTGGAGCTGGCCCAGGCACGGGTCCAAGAGCTGGAGACCCTTCTGGCCCGGAGCCGTGACGGGATCCTCCAGGCGAGGCGGCAGGTTGTCACACTCTCTGCGGAGCTGAGACGGCGGCGGGAGGTGCTCGTGGGCTACCTGTCCATGGCGGCGCTTCTGGGGGACCCCGGGCGCGCCCAGCTCCTCTTCGATGCGCTTCGCGGCGGGCACCTGGCGGAGGCCTCGGGTACGGTGGCCGTGTTGATGGAGGGCCAGGTGCGCCTGACCCGGGAGTACGCCAGGCTCGAGCGGGACTACCGCCGTCGGCTGGAGGAGCTGAGCAACGCGCTCAACCGCGCCCAGGGGGAGGCCGTCGAGCTGGAGAAGCGGCGCAAGGAGCTGGAGAGCCTGCGCGTGGCGGCCGCCAGGGAGAGGAAACAGCTGGAACACCAGAAGGCGGCGACGGAGAACCGTCTACAGGAGTACCAGCAGCGGGAGGCGGCGCTGGAACGCCTGATGGGTTTGCTGAGCAAGCGGGAGCGGCTGACGGGCAGGGAGGACATCCGCCAGTACCGTGGGGCGCTGCCATGGCCGGCCCGGGGTAAGATCGTCGAGACCTTCGGCCGACATCGCCTGCCCCGCTACGCGACCTACACGGTCTGCAACGGCCTCCGGCTCGAGGTTCCCGCCGGGACCAGGGTCCGGGCGGTCTTTCCGGGCGTCGTCGCCTACGCGCGCTACTTCAAGGGTTACGGGAACATGGTGGTCATCGACCACGGTCACCAGGTGTATTCGCTGGTGGCGGGGCTTGCTACAATCTTCGTGCGGCCCGATCAGAACGTCTCCATGGGGACGGAATTGGGACTGACGCCGCCGCCCCGTGACGGCGGCAACCTCTACGTGGAGATCCGGGAAAAGGGCCATCCGCAGGATCCGCGCAGCTGGCTGCGTTTGAAGGAGGCACGACACTGAGCTTCGCCCGCACCCGTCGCATCGTCATCGCCGTATCCCTGGTCCTCGTCGTATCCTTCGCCGGCCTGGTCCTGGCCGGCCGGGGGGGTGTCAACGGCCTTCTTCGGGCCCTTGGTAACCTGGCACAGGTGGTCCACCTGGTGGACACCAAGTACGTGGACAAGGTGAACCTCGACGCGCTGGGAGAGGGGCTGGATGCCGGCCTTGTCGAGTCCGTGGATCCGGAGGCGGCCGTACTGGATCCCGAAGAGACCCCTGCGTTCAAGGCGCTCCTGGATGAGCCACCCCCCTTCGGGCTTGTGCTGAGCCTGCGTATCGGCTCGGCTGCCGTGCGGCAGGCCCTGCCCGGATCGCCGGCCGCCGCCGCCAAGCTGGAATCCTGGGACGTCATCGAGGAGATCGACGGGATCCCTACCCGCGGCTTTCCCCTGTGGAGGGCGCGCCTGACACTGGCGGAACACGTGAGGAAGAACGAACCCGTTCACCTGAAGGTGTTCGGCCGGAACATGGAGAAGCGGCGCGATGTGGAGCTCCATCCGGGCCCGTGGAAGGTCGAAAACCTTCAGGTCGAGGATCGCAACGGTGTGCGGATCATCAAGGTGGTGGCCCTGGGTTCGGGTGCCTCCAGGGAGCTCGAGACGGCCCTGAACGGGGGTGCCACGGTTCTCGACCTACGACATCTGGTCTGGGGCCGCGAGGAAGAGGCCGTGGCGTCTGTGGATCTCTTTGCGGCCAACGGCGTCATCGCCCGGTGGAAGGGCCGGCGTGCCGGTCAACGGAGCTTTGAGGCGAAGGACCTGAAATATGCCGGACCGTTGCCCGTCGTCACGGTTGGCCCCGACACCGAAGACGTCGGGGAGATCCTGGCGGCTGGATTGCGCCGCGCCGGATGCACGATCATCGGCTCGCGGACCATGGGCCACGCGCCCCACATGTTGTTGATCCACGACGGCGACCTGACGCTCTGGCTGCCCGTCGGCCGCTGGTTGCGGTCCGACGACGAACCCATCGCCGCCAACGGGATCGAACCCGACGAGACGATCGAGCTCAAGGGAGAGGCCGGCGGCGGTGAGGGCGGTGAGGGAGGCGAGGGGCGGAAGGATCCCGTGCTGGACCGGGCCCTGGAGCTGGCCAGGACGCGGCATGGCCAAGCGGCGTAAACACAAGCCGGCGTGGCAGCCCTGGCTCCGGACGGCCGCGGCTCTGGGTCTGGTGGTCGTTCTTGCCGGGATCATCGCCATCATTCTCCGGGGCCGGGGATCCTCCGGGCGACCGGAGCACGCAACGGAAGCCGACTTCGGAGACCGGATCCGGGTGCTGGCGGAACGCCGCGGCGCCCGCTCCTCGGGCATCGATGCGGACGATCCGATCCGGAAGGTGGACGGCGTCTTCGTTCGCCACTGGGCAATCTCGCTCCCGGCCGGGGCCGTCAAGGACCTCGCGGCCGACCTCGAGGCCGAGGCCGCCTCGTGGCAGGGTCGGTACGAGGAACGGCCGGTCCGTCACGGCGATGCAGCCCACCTGAGGATCTCCTTTGGCACCGAGGCGTTCGACATCCGCCTCGTGGCGGCGGCACAACGGCGCAAGCGGCGCAAGGGCGTTGCAACGCCGGTTCCCGCGCCGTCGACACCGCGGCCCACGGCGACTCTCTCCCCGACACGGCGGGGCAAGCTGGCGATCCTCCTGGACGATGCCGGCCAGAGCATGGAGTTCGTCCCGGCTGCGGCGGCCTTGCCGGAGCCCGTCGCCGTGGCCGTGCTGCCCTTCCTGCCGCACTCGGTGGATACGGCCGCCGAGTTGCACCGGACGGGCCATGAGATCTGGCTCCACCTGCCCATGGAGCCCACCGGATACCCACGCCGAAACCCCGGTCCAGGCGCCGTGCTGATTTCCATGCCCGAGGAGGACGTTCGCCGGACGGTGCGGTCGGCCCTCAACAACGTGCCGTTCATCGTCGGCGTCAACAACCACATGGGCTCCAGGGCGACGGCCAACCTCCGGGTCATGACCTGGGTCATGCAGGAGATCTCCGCCCGGGGCCTGCGTTTCATCGACTCCAGGACCACGGCGGCCACGGTGGCGGAGGAGGCGGCGAGGGCCCAGGGGATCCGGGCGGGCCGCCGCAAGGTCTTCCTGGACAACAACTACAGCGAAGCGGCCATCGAGCGCCAGCTGGCCGAGGCGATCTACCGGGCGCGCCGCGAGGGCGAGCTGATCGCCATCGGTCACCTCCACGGCCCAACCCTCCGCGTCCTCGAACGCGAGCTCCCCGGCATCTCCAGCCGGGGTATCGACCTGGTACCTCCCTCGAAGCTGGTTCATTAGCAGTGGAGCCCGGACACTGCGTCATTCGGGAAGCTCGTCCAACCGGTTGATGGGGGATGGGTGCCAGATGGGATGAGTAGGCCGGCCTCCTTTGTTTCGGCGTAGTGGAAGTGGGGCACACGGGCGACGGGCCGCCCTGATCGTGGAGGATGGGGTCTTCAGGGTCTTCGGCCGGGACGTGGGTGTTCTCGTCCCCGGGGCTGGCGGGGTTCCGGCGTCTCGGGCGAGAGAGAGAGCACATGAACCGAGAGCGGCGCGATGGAGGTGGAGGGTATGGTCGCAATCCCACCGCCGCACACCCGCCCCATGGGCGTGACGCTTCCGTCCGGGCCGAGCCGGTCGAGCCGGCGGCAGCTCCCCGGATCGATGCCGTACCGTTGGGGATCGAACGAAAGAACGTACGTCCGTGCCTCGCGAGTGTGGTTGGCCACGAAGATCCGGATCGAACCGTCGCGGGCCTGGAAGGCGGTGGCGATCACGGCCTTGACCGGATAGGTCCGGATCGACCCGTCCCGGAACGCCTCCATTTGGATCATGTCGGTCTCCGTCGTCGGGAGCCGCAGCATCCGGCCCCACCCCAGGTAGGGAAGGTTCCGGTGGCGGGTCTCGATCAGAAGGCGCAGGAACCGGCGCTGGTCCTGGACCTCCGGACTCAACTGCTCGAAGAACGGACCGTCCACCGAGGAATCCTCGCCCGCCCCGAGACGGTCGCTCCTCAACAGGAGCGTGGGAATACGCCCCGTCAGCACTCCCACGGCGTCGTAGTAGGTGGGGTGAGGAACGAGCCGGCCTCCGGCACCGTACCCCTCACCGAACAGCCGGACGAAATCCGAGTAGTACGCCCCCTGTCTCCCTTGCAGGACGTACTCGTGGTACAGGTACATGGAGAGCGGCACGGGCTGGCTGCAGGGGAGCGCTCCCCCGCCGGCCTGGACCACCGCGTCGTCGCTGAAGGGGTAGACCCGGCCCTTGCCGCCGAGGATGCCGACACCGGGAACGCCGATCAGGCGTTCGTGCTCCCGTTCGGGGATCAGGGTGTAGAACGGTGCGTCGTCGGGGTAGAGGCTCCGCAGCCTGGCGGCATACTCGGCGAAGCGCTCGTTCCACCAGGAGCCGCCGCCCGGGGGATGCCAGTGGTCCGTGGCGGGGTTGTCCGCGAGCAGCGGGGCGTAGCAGAGTTTCGGAACCGTGCCCTGTCCGGAGGGGATGAGGAACTGGAACCCGGGGCCGCTTGAGTCCGATCCCCGAGAGTCGAGCACGGTGGCGCGGCGGATGGCCTCCCGCCGCGCCATCTGCCACGGGCTGCCGCTGCAGATGTGCCGCTGGAGCTCGTCCCAGTGCTTGCGGGCGGGCGTGCCGTCCCAGCGCCGGACGATCGCCCGGTGGAGGGCGTCCTCCTCCTGGTAGAGCCTGGCCTCGGTGCTTCCCTCCGCGAGGAACCAGTTCCCCGTGTCCCGGTTGTGTCCCGCCGGGACGCCGTGGTTCCGCCACAGCCAGTCGATCACCTCGGGAACCCCCGGCTTGAGGTCGCCGTCGAGCTCGGGCCGTCCGTGGCTCCCGTACCAGCTCTCCCTGACGACGTCCGCGTCCTCCCGGCCCGCCACCACGCCGATGAACCCCACCGCGAGGCGCATCCCCGGTTCGTTCTCGAGGAAAAAGTCGATGACCGCTCCGAGCCGCGCCTCGTCCCGCTCCGGGACCACCGGCGTGGAGTCGAAGAAACCGAAGCTGTACCGGACGAGGAGGACGGCCTCCTTCACCAACCGTCCGATGTCGTTCCGGGAAGCGAGGAACCCCTGGGCGAGGAAGGGCGCCCCCGCACGGATGGCCCACTCCCGGTAGAGGTCCGCAGCGTCCATCCAGTCGCCGTGGAAAAACCCCACCACCACCGGATACCCCAGGGCGTCGAGATCGAGGGTCCGGAGCGCCTCGGCCATGGCGGCCCGGTCGGGGTCGTACGCCGTCGTGTTGTCGTTCCGGAACCAGAGGCGGAGACGACCGTCCGTCACCCCGTAGACCAGGCTCTTGGCCGAACCCTCCCGGTCCTCCGCCGCCATGTAGAGCCCGGCGTCACCGTCGGAGAGGCTCATGAACTGGCTGGCCACGTTGCCCGGGTAGAGCAGGATCGTTTCCGGATCGTCGGTGGAGTCGAACTCCTGCGGCGAGGCGCCACAGCCCACCGGGTTCCGGACGATGGATCCTCCCTGGGCCGGGTGGAAGAGGATGTCGTCGGACGGATCCGGACCGATTCCCGGGAGATCGAGCAGCGGAAATGCCGCGCTGACGATCATCAGGGGACCGCCGGACAGGGAAGCCCGTATCCTCCACTCGGTCTTTCCGTCGCTTTCCCGCAGCCGGATCGAGACCTCCACGTCGAGGGTCTGGCCCTCCGGTGCCTCGAGGCCGGTCCACCGGAGGACGAGCTCACCGGGTCCCGACGCACCCCACGATGCGTGGCCGGTGGGGACGGTGACGCTGCCGGCGGACAGTGTCCCCTCCGCGGGCCATGGCGTGCCCGGCGGCGGGGTGCTGCGACCAGCCAGCCTCAGTTGCCAGATGGGGCTCCGGGAGAGATCGAGGTCGATCCCCGTTTCCGGGTCTTCCAGGGAGTCGATGACGAACCGTGCACCCGTGGCGGTCTCCTCGAGGGTGACGGTGAGCGAGAGATTCCCGTTTGACAGGGTGCGGGTCTCCCGGGATACGCCGCTCCCGGCACGTCCCGCGGCCCCCGCGGCGATGGCGAGAAACAGGGCAGCGAAGCCCGCCACGACTGGGAGGTGGTTCCAACGACTTTCCGGTCGTTCTGAACCTCGACGGGACTCCACGTGGCACCTCCTCGGGAGCGGTTTCTCTCGTTAGACGGCCGCGGGAGGATCCTGGTTGACGCGACTCTTCTGCGCCCGCCCGGGAGCCCGTCAACGAAAGAACGCCGTGGAGTGTCAAAGAACCGAAGGTTCGACATGCGGAAGACGGTTCTCGCGGTTCTCGGAGTCCTGGGTGGTGTGCTCGTTCCAGTCGTAGCCGGCTCCGGAAACGGCGTGGTGGTCGAAGACGTAGGGTGTCCGTCACGCTCGGCCCCAGGGGGGCGGTCACGGCCGTCGCAGTGGTGGGACGGGAGCTTCCGCCGGGCGGCACGGCCGGTGGAGTCTTTCCGAGGGAGCTGATCCAGGCGGACGAGGGTCCCGCGCTCATGGCCGAAAGCCGGGAAGATGGCCTCGGCACCTGGGAGCCGTGGGAGACCGGCGGGCGAATCGACTTCTCAGCCACCGCGTAGAACGCCCACTCGGGGCGGCAGAGTCTCCTGGCCCGCCCTTCAGGAACCGATCCGAGGAAGGCAGGGTACCTGCTCTCGTCGCCGATCGAGATCGTGCCGGGGATGGCTCTCCGCCTCCGGTGCCGATGGAAGGCGACCCGGGGCGTGCCAGCGAGGTGGTGAGGGAAACCCGCCTCACCGGAAGGGTGCCAGATGGAATCAGTAAGCCGGCCTCCTTTGTTTCGGCGTAGCGCTAAGCTCGCCAGGTAAGAACCAACGGGCTCGAGGCCCAGGAAGGAGACCGGCATGGAGTATTGTGGCACAGACGTTCACCAGAATTTCACCGAGGTTTGCATCCTGGATGAGGATGGCGTTGTCAGGGAGCGGTCAAGAATCCGCAGCTCGCGGCGAGTTTATCCTCCTCCCCTCCGGGGCTGGGCTGCCGGAATGAGATGAAGAGGTTGGCGTTGGGCTCAGACGGCGCCCTGGAAACTCCTGAGGAGGAGGTAAGCGCCGAAACAGACCATGGCGATGCCAAGGATGACGAGGAGGCGTTTCTGGGCCGTCACGCTGAAGATCTGCCGGCCGTGGTGGAGGGCCCAGAGGAGGGGGATGTACCACGCCAGGACCCCGGCGATGAACCCTGCGAGGAGCAGGGTCAGTCCCAGACGGCCCCAGTGCCGCGCGGCGTGGATGAAGGCCGTCCCCACGGTGGTCCACCAGATCCAGTAGCCGGGGTTGGCGAAGGGAATCAGGAGGCCGGCGACGAAGGGACCGTGGAGCGACTGCTCCTTGTCGGCAAAGGCCCGGCCCTTCTGGCTGACCATACGTTCGACGCTTTTCGGGGCCAGCACGACCATGCCGAACCCGGCGATCACCAGGAAGAATCCGGCGATCAGTGGAAAGTAGCGGGAGCCGCCGAAGCTGCGCAACAGGGGTTGGAAGCCCAAGGCGAGGCCGAGGAAAACGACGACATCCAGGAAGACGACCGCCGAGAGACAGGCGGCGGCGGCCCGGGTGCCGTGGGTGACGGCGTAACGGCTGGCGGCGATGGTGCTGGGACTGGGGACGATGACCGTCGCGAAGGTGACGAAGAACGCCGAGACGATGACCGCCGGGAGTGTCGTCGGATTCATGAAGCTCCCTCAGTTCCGTTCCTGGCGGTGCCAGACGGTTCCGTGGGGCGTGTCCTCGAGGACGATCCCCCGGGCGGCCAGCTGATCGCGGATGGCGTCGGCCCGGGCGAAGTCCCGGTCCCTCCGGGCGGCTGCGCGTTCCTCGATCAACCGGGTGATCTCCTCGTCCTCCTGCCCGTTTCCGGCGCTGGCCGGGAGGATGCCGAGGACGGTATCGGCCTCGTCAAGCGCCTCGGCGAGCCGATTGCGGACGGGTGCAGCGATCCCCTCGCCGTCCAGGGCCGTGTTGACGGCCCGGATCAGGGTGTGGAGCGTCCCCAGGGCGCGGGCCGTGTTGAGGTCGTCGCCGAGGGCGCTGCGGAAGTCCCGGCGAAAGCTCTCGACGGTTTCCAGGGCCAGATCGCCGCCGCCGCTGGCGGGAGGCGTGTTCTCCAGACGCCGGAGGGTGTTGGCGATGCGGTCGAGGGCCTGGCCGGCGGCGTGGAGGCCGTCGAAGGTGAAGTTGAGCTTCTGGCGGTAGGGCACGGAGATCAGCAGGTAGCGGATGGCCACGGGATCGTGACCGCGCTCCAGCAGGTCGCGGAGGGTGAAGAAGTTGCCCTTGGACTTGGCCATTTTCTGGCCCTCGACGATCAGGTGCTCTGCGTGAAGCCAGTAACGGACGAAGGGCTTTCCCGTGGCCCCCTCGGACTGGGCGATCTCGTTCTCGTGGTGGGGAAAGATGTTGTCGACGGCGCCCGTGTGGATGTCGAAGGTCTCCCCCAGGAGGTCCATGGACATGGCGGAGCACTCCACGTGCCATCCGGGACGGCCGGGTCCCAGCTCGGTCTCCCACGAGGGCTCGCCCGGTTTCGGGGCCTTCCAGAGGACGAAGTCCCGTGCGTCGTCCTTCTCGTACTCGTCGGCGTCGATGCGGGCGCCGGCCAGGTTGGCCTCCGGACGAATTCCCGACAGCTTGCCGTAGCCGGGGAAGGTGGAGATTCTGTAGTAGATGGAACCCTCCGCCCGGTAGGTGTGGCCGTGCTCCTCCAGGCGCTGGATCAGGCGGACCATCTGGGGGATGTAGTCCGTGGCCCGGGGGTAGTGCTCGGCACGCTCGGCGCGGAGGGTGTCCATGTCCTCGAAGAAGGCCTCGATGTAGCGATCGGTGTACTCCCGGAGCCCCAGCCCGGCTTCCCGGGCGCCGCGGATGGTCTTGTCGTCCACGTCCGTCAGGTTCATCACCTGTGTGACCCGGTAGCCGAAGAGGCGCAGGGTGCGACGAAGAACATCTTCGAAGAGGAAGGTGCGCAGGTTGCCGATGTGAACGTAGTTGTAGACAGTGGGACCGCAGGTGTACATGCGAGCGTGGCCCGGTTCGAGGGCCTCGAAGCGCTCGAGCGAGCGGCTCATGGTGTTTCGTAGCTGAAGCTCTCCGGGCATTCCCACCTCCGGGGGCCGATTGTACACGGCCGGGCGAGCGTGGAGGACCGATGGGTGATGCTGCTCCGCCTGTTCCACGTCAGCCCGACCGGAGCGGTGCGCAGCACCGTGAAGTGGAGGGAACTCCTCCACGATCGCACCGCGTCACAAAGCCATGGGCGTCGCAATGCCGGAGAGGATGCTTCCACTCCGCGCTCTTGCATGGTGCTCCGGCCGGTATGACATGGGGGTGGGGAGCAGCCCCAACCCCATGTCAGTCGTGGAGGATGGGGATGGCCACAGCCTCGTTGAGGTTGATCTCGTGGTCGGTGGCGCATCGCATGCAGCGGCAGTGGGGAGTGGCGCCGTCCAGCCGGAAGTCCAGCTCCCGGGCGCCGCAGGCGCCACAGATGAAGTTGCGGGCGAAGGCCCAGTCCATGACCAGGTCCTTGTAGAAGGATGACTCCTTGTCCAGGGTGAAATTGACCGTTGTCGACGGCTTTCCCGCCAGCAAGATGGGGCCGTGGAAGGTCAGCTTCATGTTGACTCGGTCCTTGCGCTTGACCAGACCGCCGCCCACATCGACGTCGGCGATGACCTCGTAGGGGATGGAGAGGATGCCGTCTTCCGCCCGGATGGCCAGCATCCGGCGGGAGGTCATCAGGATGGGCCCTTCATCGCTTTCCAGCCGTTGGAAGGGGATCTCCTCCTGGAACATGCGTTCGGCGAAGGGTTCCTGGGCGCCCTCGGGGAAGGGATGGCGTTCCAGGTAGGCCTTGGCCCTCTGGTCCCACTCCTGGCGGGTTTGAAGGGCCTTGATCAGGGCCTCCTCCAGCTGCTGGTCCTGCTGCATCTTGCGGATCTGCTCCCGCTCCCACTTTGCGAACACGAGTCCGCACCTGGGGCATTCGACCGCCTCACCGGGAACCTCGAAGTGGCAGCGCGGGCACTTGGTCAAGCGAAGAGGGCCGCCGTCGGCCAGGGGGCTGGCCACGGGCCGGATCTCCACCCGGGCGCCAGCACCGTCGAGGAGTTCGACGACGGCACGCGCCTTCTCATGACTGATGCCGGCAAAAAGGGGTTCGCCCTTGCGCCTCAGGGAGGCGCGAACGTCCTTTGTCGAGCGCCCCGTGGCCCGGGCCACCGTGTCCACCAGCCGGTTCAGACTTTCGGTGGACGGTTCCTTGAGACCGAGGAGGAATATGTCGAATGCCACCATTCCCGACATGAGCACGCCCCTTTGTTCAAGCTGAACCATTATAAACAGATCCCCGGGGAGATCCCGTGGGGCGTTTCGGGGGACCGGGTGGAGCCGATCGGCCCGGACCGGAGTACAATCACCGCTGGCACGCCTCAGGGTGCGTCGGATGGATACAAATGTACGTGGAGTTCTACGGTCTCGCGGAGCGCCCCTTCAACATCACGCCCGACCCGAGGTATCTGTTCTTCTCCCGAGGTCACCGGGAGGCATGGGAGCACATCCTCTTCGGGATCGAGCAGAGCAAGGGGTTCATCCAGGTCACCGGTGAGGTTGGCGCCGGCAAGAGCACCCTGTGCCGGGCGGTTCTGGAGGAGTTGGGGGAGGGGTACGCAACGGCCCTGATCCTCAACCCCGTCATGACCGGCATTCAACTGGTGCGTTCGATCCTCCGGGAGTTGGGCCTGGACGCGAGAGGCAACGACCGGGTTCGCCTGGTGGAGCGGCTCAACGCCTTTCTTCTGGAGAGCGCCGCCGCCTCCCGGGACGTTGTGCTCTTCATCGACGAGGCCCAGGACATGTCGGACGCCCTGCTCGAGGAGGTGCGCCTCCTGTCCAACCTGGAGACCGACGATCGCAAGTTGCTCCAGATCGTCCTGATCGGCCAGCCCGAGCTCCGGGAGAAGCTGGATCGGCCGGGCCTTCGTCAGTTGCGTCAGCGGATCACGGTCCGCTACCACCTGGGCCCCCTCGGCCGGTCGGAGACGGAGGCCTACATCCTGCACCGGCTCAACGTGGCCGGCAGCAACGGCCGTCCCATCTTCAGCTCGTGGGCCATGCGGGGCATCTACAGGTATTCGGGCGGGGTCCCGCGCCTGATCAATGCCGTGTGCGATGCCGCACTGCTGGCCGGTTTCGCCGATGGCGTCGACACCCTGGGCTGGCGCCACGTCCGCCGGGCAGTCGCTTCCCTGGAGGGCCGGGAACGTTGAGCCTGATCAGCGATGCCCTCCGCAAGGCCCGTCAGGAGGCCAGCCGGAGCGCCGGCGAGGGCACCGGGCTACCCCGGCCGCTTCAGCCGCCCCCTTACCATCGGCGGCCATCCCCCGGGGCGGTGATTCTCGTGGCGGCCGTGGCGGCCGTTCTGGGCGCCGGGTCTGTGTGGATAGCGGTGCATCGAAACACCCGGTCTCCAGAACCCGTGGCCCGGGCGGACCGGGCCGCACCGGTGAGCGAATCGCCGGCGGGAGCCCTGAAACGGGGACCGGCGGTGCCCGCGGGCCCGACGGCGGGGCCGGGCGGGGAGACCCCTGAGCGGCGTGAGGGCGGCTCGGTTGTGCCTTCACCCCCCATGGCAGGTCCCGGGACGGGCTCCTCGGGGGCCAAAGAGGCAGGAACGGTGCCGGACGACGGTGACCGCACCGCACCGTCTGTCTCCGCTGCCGTCCCGTCCCCGGCGAGCCAGGTGGTGGGGGGCGGACGATTGTCCGGCACGTGGAGAGGAAGGGCTGGGGTGGCGGTGGAGTCCGATTCCCGACGGGCACGGGTTCCGGCGGCCGGCCGTGGGACCGAGAAGACCGGGAAGGAGGGCGGAGGGAGGGGAACCGCAGGCCCGCGCGAGATTGTCGGCGAGGGGACGGTGGACGGCGTCAAGCTGACGCTGGACTACCTGGTGTACCGTTCGAAGGATCCTTTTGCCCAAATCAACGGCGTCGAGGTCCACGTGGGCACGGAGGTCGACGGTTTCACCATCCTGGCCATCGGAGAGGACAGAATCCGTCTTCAGGGAGCAGGCGGTCCTGTCATCCTGCGCGTCCACTGAGCCACCCCGGATCGTTCGAGCCGACTCCTCGGTCGGAATGGTAGAATCGCCCGCCCCCTGGGAGGTGGCCCGTGAGCGACGAGCAGGTACAACAACCACTTGAGCAACTGATTGCCAACCGGCGAAACAAGCTGGACGGGCTGGTGGATTTGGGGATCGACGTCTATCCATCGCGCTTTCGCGTGGATGATTCCGTCTCCTCGATCCGTGAGCGTTTCGGAGAAACCCCGGCCGAGGAGCTGGAGACCAGGGCCGTCCCCGTCCGCCTCGCCGGCCGGCTCCGGGCCATCCGCGGCCATGGGAAGGCCGCTTTCGCCGACCTTTCCGACGGGGCGGCCAGGATCCAACTGCACCTCAAGAAGGATCGGCTCGGGGAGGAGAGCTGGAAGGTCTTCAAGCTGCTCGACCTTGGAGACTTCATTGGAGTCGAGGGCTCGCTCTTCAGAACGCGCACCGGCGAGCTGACGGTCGCCGTCGAGAGCCTGACGGTCCTCGCCAAGTCCCTGCGGCCCATGCCGGAGAAGTACCACGGTCTGACGGACCGGGAGGCCAGGGCCCGGCAGCGCTACCTGGACCTGCTGGCCAACCCCGATTCGCGGGAGGAGTTCGCCACCCGGAGCGCCATCATCTCGGGGATCCGCCGCTTCCTGGAGGATCACGGCTTCATGGAGGTGGAGACCCCCATGATGCAGCCGATTCCAGGAGGGGCGACGGCCAGGCCGTTCACCACCCACCACAACGCCCTGGACCTGGACCTCTACCTGAGAATCGCCCCGGAGCTTTACCTCAAGCGTCTGATCGTCGGCGGCTTCGAACGGGTCTTCGAACTCAACCGCAACTTCCGGAACGAGGGAATCTCGACCCGCCACAACCCCGAGTTCACCATGCTGGAGTTCTACTGGGCCTACGCCGACTACGAGCTGCTGATGGATCTGACGGAGGAGATGATCACGGGAATCGCCATGGAAACCATCGGCTCCCTGGAGATTCCGTGGGGTGAGGAGACCATTCACCTGGATCGCCCCTGGCGGCGCCTGAGCCTCCAGGAGGCGATCCTCGAGTACTCGGACCTCGGTCCGGCCGATCTGGCCGATCGGGCCTCCATGGAGGCCGCGGCGGAGCGCCTCGGCGTCGAGCGGATCCAGGAGCGCTCCGACGGCAAGCTGCTGGCCGAGCTCTTCGAGGTGACGGCGGAGCAGCGCCTGATCGACCCGACCTTCATCATCGATTTTCCTCGGGATATCTCGCCGCTGGCCAAATCGCGTCCGGACAACCCGGACGTGGTGGAACGCTTCGAGCTGTTCATGGGGGGGATCGAGCTGGCCAACGCTTACACCGAGCTCAACGATCCGCTGGAGCAGCGCCGCAGGCTCGAGGCCCAGGCGGCGGCGACCGGGGGAACCCTCGACGAGGACTTCCTGCTGGCCCTGGAGCACGGCATGCCGCCGACCGGCGGGGAGGGGATCGGGATCGACCGCCTGGTCATGCTTCTGACGGGAAGGACCTCCATCCGGGACGTGATCCTCTTCCCCCTCCTGCGTCCCCGCGACGGGGAGTGAACCCGTGAGGGCGGAGCTCCACCTCGCCAGGAGGTACCTGATCGGGCTGCGCCGCCGGACCCACGTGGCGACGGTTTCCATCATCTCCCTGCTCAGCCTGGCCCTCGGCGTCCTGGCGCTGGTGGTGACCCTCTCCCTCCTCGACGGCTTCCAGACGACCATCAAGCAGGACATCCTTTCCCGCTCGGCCCACGCCCGGATCGAGCCGTCCCACGGAAGGGTGCTCCACGACCCGGAAGGGCTGGTCTCCGTCTTGCATCGGGCTCTCCCCGACGTGGGAATCGTGGAGATTGTCCGTGGCACCTGCCTGGTACGGGGGTTCGGTGATGCCGTTCCGGCACATGTGGAGGGCCGTTCCGACATGGATGCCCCGGCCATCGACTCGGTCCTGGCGGCTCGAATCGGCGCCGGCGCCGGCGAGCGTGTCGACGTCATCTCTCCCCGACGCCGTCTGACCCCCATGGGTCCGGTTCCCGTCCATGCGACGATCCAGGTGAAACGGGTGGCACCGCGGAAAGCGGGCTCCGAGGGAGGGGTTCTCCTGCTCCCACTGGCCCGGGCTCAACAGCTGTTGTGGGGGCGCAAGGAGGTCGAGGCCATCGACCTCCGGTCCTTTGACGATCCCTGGGGGCTCGCCGCCCGGGTCCGAAGGGTCCTGGCCGGCCACATGGACGGCCTCCGGGTCGCGGGGGTCCGGGAGCTGCACCACTCCCTGCTCCTGGCCCTCTCCCTGGAACGGGTCATGATCTTCTTCGCCGTGGGGTTGATGTTGGTCGTGGCGGCACTCAACCTGCTGTGCAACATTGCCATGGTCGCCGCGGAGAAACGGACCGACCTGGCGGTGCTCTCGGGGCTGGGCCTGGGACCACGGGCCCTCAAACGCCTCTTTGTCGCCCTAGGGCTGGGCATCGGCATCCTCGGCGCGACCCTGGGGGCCGTGGGCGGAGTCGCCCTCTCCGTGGTCCTGGACCGGACCAGGGCCCTCCCGCTGCCGCGGGGTGTCTTCATCGTCGACGCCGTCCCCTTCCGGGTCAGCCCGGGAATGGTCCTGACGGTCATGGCCGCCGCCCTGACACTCTCGGCCTTTGCTTCGTGGCTCCCGGCGCGTCTGGTGGCCCTGAGAGATCCTGCGGAAGGTTTGCGTTATGAATGACCCTGGCGCCATGGTCGTGCTGGAAAGCGTCTCCAAGGGCTTCGGCAAGGGGGAGCGGCGGGTCCAGGTGCTGCACGATCTCGACCTCGAGGTTCGCCGCGGCGAGCTCCTGGCCATTGTTGGGCCCTCCGGCGTCGGCAAGAGCACCCTGCTGCATCTCATGGGCCTGCTGGACCGCCCCGATTCGGGCCGGGTCGTTGTGGCCGGGCAGGAGGTATCGGCATTGGACGCCGAGGCCAGGGCGCGGATGCGGAACCGGGTGATTGGTTTCGTCTTCCAGTACCACTACCTGCTGGACGAGCTCGATGCAGTGGACAATGTTGCGCTTCCCCTTCGAATCGCCGGACGGGGCGCAGGAGCGGCGCGCCGGCGGGCGCGGGAGCTGCTGGACCGGGTGGGTTTGGGAGACCGGGGGCACCACTTTCCCGACCAGCTTTCCGGGGGAGAACAGCAGCGGGTGGCGGTGGCCCGCGCCCTGGCCATGCAGCCGCGCCTCTTCCTGGCCGACGAGCCCACCGGCAACCTCGACCTCGAGAACGCCAGGAAGCTGATGGCGCTCATCCGCGAGCTTCATTTGCTGGAGGGTCTGACTTCAATTATAGTGACGCACAACGAGGAGATGGCCAGCCGGTGTGACAGGGTCTTCCGGCTTGCCCCGGTGGGGGATGAATCCAGGGATGTTTGAGAAGTTCAACGAACACGCACGCCGCAGCCTCTTCTTCGCACGCTACGAGGCGAGTCGCACCCAGAGCCAGGCCATTGGCTCGGAGCACCTGCTGCTCGGGGTCCTGCGGGAGGCGGACGATGTGCTCAGCGAGATCCTCGCCCGCCTGGACGTGGACATCCAGGAGCTCCGCGAGGAGCTGGTGGGCGATGTGGTGCCCCTGCAGAAAGTTAGCAGATCGCCCGACCTGCCCCTGGCAGAGGATGCCAAGAGAACCCTGGCCAACGCCGTCCAGGAGGCCGACTCCATGGAGCACGAACAGGTGGGAACGGAGCACATCCTCCTGGGCCTCCTGCGCGTGGAGAGCGGGCTGGGCGGACAGTATCTTGCGGAGCACGGGCTCGAGCTTGAGATGGTCCGGGACGAGATCCGGCGGTACCGGCGCGAGCTGGAGCTGGAGGCCAACGCCGAGGCGACCCCCAACCTCAGCGAGTACTCCAGGGATCTAACCCTCCTGGCGGCCGAGGGCGTCTTCGACCCCCTGATCGGCAGGGACCGGGAGGTGGAGCGGATCATCCAGATCCTCAGCCGCCGGACCAAGAACAACCCCCTGCTGCTGGGCGACGCGGGGGTGGGGAAGACCGCCATCGTCGAGGGCCTGGCCCGGCGGATCGTCGAGGGCTCGGTGCCGGCTCCCCTGACCGGACGGCGCATCCTGGCCCTGGACCTCTCGCTGCTGGTGGCCGGGACCAAGTACCGGGGCCAGTTCGAGGAGCGGCTCAAGGGCCTGCTCAAGGAGCTCCGCCAGAATCCCGAGATCATCCTGTTCATCGACGAGATTCACTCGCTGATCGGCACGGGGTCCGCCGAGGGTTCGCTGGACGCCGCCAACATCCTCAAGCCGGCGCTCTCCCGGGGGGAGATCACCTGCATCGGGGCGACGACGGTCCAGGAGTACCGGAAGTACGTGGAGCGCGACAGGGCCCTGTCCCGGCGTTTCCAGCCCGTGACCGTCCAGCAGCCGAACGAGGAAGAGACCATCACCATCCTCGAGGGCATCAAGAGCCGGTACGAGGAGTTTCACGGTGTTCGCTACGCCGATCGTGCGGTCCACGCCGCCGTCGCCTATGCGGGCAGATACCTTCCCGACCGTGCCTTCCCCGACAAGGCCATCGACGTCCTCGACGAGGCCGGGGCCCGCGTCAAGCTCCGGCGATCGACCTCCACGGTCTCCGTCCGCGAGGTGGAGAAGACCATGGCCCGGATCGTCGCGTCCATGAAGGATGCCATCTCCCGAAAGGAGTTCGAACGGGCCGTCGAGCTGCGGGAGGAAGAGCTTCGTCTCCGGGAGGAGTTGGCCGTCCTCGAGCAGACCCAGGAGAGTGGGGGGGAGTCCGTCGAGGTGTTGCAGGACGACATCGAGTCGGTGATCTCCTCGTGGACCGGGATTCCCGTGACATCCATCAAGGAGGACGAGGCCGACCGGCTGCGGCGGATGGAGGAGATCCTCCGGCAGCGGGTCGTCGGGCAGGACAGCGCCATCGAGGCGCTGGCCCGTGCCATCCGGAGGAGCCGTCTCGGCCTGACCAAGCCCGGCCGGCCCATCGGATCCTTCATCTTCCTGGGGCCCTCCGGTGTCGGAAAGACCGAGGTGGCGCGGCAGTTGGCCCGCTTCCTCTTCCAGGACCCCCGGCATCTGGTCCGCTTCGACATGTCCGAGTACATGGAAAAGCACACGGTCTCGAGGTTGATCGGATCGCCTCCGGGGTACGTGGGATTCGAGGAAGGCGGGCAGCTTTCGGAGCAGATTCGCAGGAACCCCTACTCGGTGATCCTCCTGGACGAGATCGAGAAGGCCCATCCCGACATCTACAACCTCCTCCTCCAGGTGCTGGAGGACGGCAGATTGACGGACAACTATGGCAACTCCGTCGACTTCAGCAACTCCATCATCATCATGACGTCCAACCTGGGGAGCCAGCACCTGATTCAGGACAGTCGGGTCGGCTTCGGCAGCGGTGAGGGCATGGCCTCCGGAGAGATGAACGAGATCATCGACCGGGAGCTGCGCCGGCATTTCCGGCCCGAGTTCCTCAACCGCCTGGACGACATCATCGTCTTCGAGCCCCTCAGCGAGGCAAGCCTCCACGAGGTCGCCCGCCTCCTGCTGGAAGAGACGCGGGAGAATCTGGCGGCGCAGGACATTGAGGTGGAGTTCCCCGAGGAGCTTCCAGCGTGGTTGCTCCAACGTGCCGGCGTTGATTTCCAGGCAGGGGCGCGGCCCCTCCGGCGTCTCGTCCAGCGATGGATCGAAGATGCCGTGGCCGATCACCTGATCGAGCATGGGCAGAAGGAAGGCACGTCACTCAGGGTCCGGCTGGACGAGAATGGACCGGTCGTCGAGACGGCCAGTCCCGTTTCACAGACGAAGGAGAACCAGTGAGGCATTCTATTCTCCGCGTGGCAGTGATCCTGGTGGTCCTGTGGAGCTTGCTTGCGCCCGTCCCGGTGCGAGCCGCGGGAGACGAGGGGCCCGAGCTGGCCAAGATCATCGTCCAGGGCGGTGTGACGCTGACGGAGGATACGGTGTCCTATTACCTGGGGCTGGAACCTGGTGATCCGGTCAACCAGGAGGAGCTGGACCAGGGTTTCCACCGGCTCTGGGATTCCGGGCTCTTCGAGGATCTGAAGATCGAAGAAGAAACCCTGCCGGACGGCCGGGTCAACCTCTACGTCATCGTCAAGGAGCGTCCCTTCGTCCGGACCGTTGAATTCCAGGGGAACAAGAAGCTCAACGATTCCAAGCTTCGGGACAAGCTGGACGAGCGGGGTGTCGAGCTTCCGCGCAACGTCCCCCTCAAGCTGGGAGACTTGGCCCGGATCCAGTCGGCACTCAAGGACATCTACACCGAAGAGGGTTTCCGGGCGGCTCAGATCGCCTACACCATCGAGGATATCTCCGACAAGGAGAAGAAGGTCGTTTTCCACATCGCCGAAGGCGGCAAGATCAAGATCGACGAGATCGATTTCGAGGGGAACGAAGCGTTTTCCGACGGCAAGCTGCGGCACTCGCTCAAGAAGCTGACCGAATCCTCCTGGTACAAGTTCTGGGCCGGGAAGAAGGCGATCTTCTCCGAGCAGGTGTGGGAGGAAGCCAAGGAGAACCTCCGCAAGTTCTACCTCAACCACGGCTACAAGGACGTCAAGATCGGCAAACCCAGGCTCAAGATGGAGGCTCGCCACCCGGAAGCCAAGGATCCCAAGGACAAGAAGTACCGCTTGACCCTGATCATCCCGGTGGAGGAGGGCGAGCAGTACACGCTGGGAGAGCTCAAGATCAAGGGGGCGACGGTCTTTCCGGCGGAAAAACTGAAGATGGCCTTCCACGTCCGCCCTGGGAAGATCTACAGCTTCAAGGACATCGACAAGGGGATGGAAGCCGTCCGCAACCTCTATCAGAACCGTGGCTACATCTACGCCTACACCAACCAGGTCCTGGAGGATCATCCGGGGACCGAGCGGGTCGTCGACGTGACCATCGATGTGTTCGAGGGTGACCGCTTCCACCTCAACCGCCTGGAGTTCAAGGGGAACACGACGACGCGGGACAAGGTCATCCGCCGCCAGTTCCGGGTCAACGAGCAGGACTACATGGCCATGGGGGTGTTCAAGAGCTCCGTCTACCGGGTCAACGCCCTGGGCTTCTGGAAGCTCGACGACGATCCCCTGGAGTTCAACTTCGACAACGAGAAAAAGCTCGTGGACGTCAACGTCAAGGGCCACGAGGTCGGCCGCAACGATCTCCAGTTCGGCGCCGGCTACTCCGAGCTCGACGGATTCTTCGTCCAGGGCATGTTCAACACCCGGAACTTCCTCGGGCGGGGCGAGTCCCTCGGGCTCTCCGTGCAGCTGGGTGGGCGGGCCAACTACTACTCCATCAGCTTCACCGATCCCTACTTCCTCGACCGTCGGATGGTGGTCGGTGCCTCCATCTACAACAACGAGATCAACATCGCCGACTTCGACCGCCGCACCCGTGGGTTCAGCCTGACCTTCGGCTTCGGGCTCGGGGCCTGGGACTCCTTCTCGGTGCTCTACGGCTACGACGACGTCAAGTCGCGCTACGCCGTGACCGGCTTCGGCCTCGTGGGAGACCCCACCGGAGGTCACATTCCACCCATCGGCGTACCACCCGTCGTGACCCAACCCCAGGAGTTTGCCCACGAGGTGTTCACGGGCACCACCTCGTCCCTGACCCCGGTGTACTCCTACGATTCCCGGGACGACCCATTCGATACGAACCGCGGAAGACGCTTCATCGCGCGGTTGCGTTTCACCGGCGGGCCCCTCGGGGGTGACTTCGATTACATCCGCCCCGAGGTGCAATACACGCAGTGGCACCCGTTCTCGAGGGTCGTCATCGGCGCGTTCAACGTCGGGGCCGGGCAGTTCTTCACCTACAACGATTCCGAGATTCCCATCTACGAGCGCTACCGGCTCGGTGGAGATCGCTCCATTCGGGGTATTCCGTACTACACCGTGGTGCCCCGGACCGATACCGGCGGCTTCTTCCTGACGCCGGGCGGCTCGATCCTCGGCGGTGACCGGTACTGGCAGACCAACTTTGAGCTCCAGTTCCGTGTCGGGGGGCCCGTCAAGCTGGTCTACTTCATCGACCTGGGCAACACCTACTATGACACCCAGGGCTGGAAGTTCTCCCAGTTCCGCAAGACGACCGGACTCGAGCTCCGGATCCTCCTGCCGATCTTCCAGGCGCCCCTGCGGTTCATCTACGGCATCAACCTCGATCCCTATCCCGAGGAGAGCAGCACCGACTTCCAGTTCTCCATCGGGACAACATTCTGAGTCAAGGAGGACTTGAACCATGTTCCGTACCGTCATCACAGGTCTCTGTCTCGCCGGATGTGCCGCCATGGTCGCGCCGGTGCAGGCCCAGGAGGTCCACGTCGCTGTCATCGATGTCCAGCGGGTGGTCACCGAGTCCGATCCCGGCAAGGCCGCCCTGGAGAAGCTCAAGCAGCTACAGAACAAGAAGCTGGAGCAGGGCAAGGCTCTCCAGCAGGAACTCGACGCCCTTCGGACCCAGTTCGCCAAGCAGCGCTTCACCCTCTCCGACGACAAGCTGGCGGCACTGCAGAAGCAGATCGAGGACAAGACCATCGCCCTCAAGCGTTTCCAGGACGACGCTCAGCGGGAGCTCGAGGATGCCCGGAAGCGGGAGCTGGACGGGCTGGAACAGTTGATCATGCCGATCATCAACCAGGTCGGTCAGGAGAAAAAGCTGACGCTGATCTTCAACAAGTTCCAGTCGGGCCTCGTCTACGCCGCCGACTCCGTCGATATCACCGACGAGATCATCCAGAGATTCAACACGTCGAGCAAATGACCGTCTCGTTAACCCTCGGGGACCTTGGCGCCCGGCTGGGCGCCAAGGTCGTCGGGGACGCTGATCTCGTCCTTCACGGGATCCGTCCCCTGGCCGAGGCCGGTCCCGAGCACCTGTCGTTTCTGCACAACCCCAAGTACCGGAAACAGGTGGCCGCAAGCCGCGCAGGGGCCATCATCGTCGATGATCCCGAGATTGCACCGGGGAAGAACCTCCTGGTGGTCGAACATCCCTACCTGGCACACGCCAGGGCCCTGGAGATCTTCTACCCGGAGGATCTGCCTGCGGCGGGGGTTCATCCCTCGGCCGTTGTGGATCCGGAAGCCGAGCTGGGTCAGGGTGTTGCCGTGGGTCCACTCGCCGTCATCTCCCGCGGTTGCCGCATCGGTGACGGTACGGTGGTCGGCTCGGGAGCCGTCCTGGGCCGGAACGTCCACGTGGGGCGGGACTGCAGGATCCGCCCGCGGGTCGTCATCGAGGATGGCTGCCGGGTCGGTGACCGCTGCATTCTCCATGCCGGGGTCGTGGTGGGGGCCGACGGCTTCGGCTTCGCCACGGTGGACGGCGTGCATCACAAGGTGCCGCAGGTGGGGATCGTCGTCGTCGAGGACGATGTGGAGATCGGCGCCAACACCTGCATCGACCGGGCCGCCCTCGGGGAGACCCGGATCGGGAAGGGCACCAAGATCGACAACCTTGTCCAGCTCGGCCACAACGTGCAGGTCGGGGAGGGTTCGTTGATTGTGGCGCAGGTTGGGATCTCGGGCTCGACGCGGCTGGGTCACCACGTGACCATGGGGGGGCAGGCTGGCGTATCCGGCCACCTCCGAATCGGCGATGGAGCTATCGTCGGGGGCCAGTGCGGTGTCATCAAGGATGTGCCCGATGGTGCCTTCGTGGCGGGGTATCCGGCGCAGCCATACCAGGAGTGGGTTCGAAGCATGGCCCAGCTGCGCAACATCTGGAAGCTTCGCAGGCGGATCGGCGAGCTGGAAAAGACCCTCGAGGAGCTGAGGGCGAGGGTGGAGGGGAATGGGAACCGTGAAGAATGATGTCATCGAGAGCGTGTTGGAGGTTCTTCCTCACCGCTATCCTTTCCTGCTGATCGACCGGGTGTTGGAGCGGTCCGAACGGCGGGTCAAGGCCTTGAAGAACGTCACCATCAACGAGCCGTTCTTCCAGGGTCACTTTCCCGGGACCCCGGTCATGCCCGGCGTCCTGATCGTCGAGGCCATGGCACAGGCCGGGGGATGCCTCCTCCTGTCCCAGGTGGAGGATCGCCACGCCAAGCTTGTCTACTTCGTCGGTATCGACAAGTGCCGGTTCAGGCGGCCGGTCGTTCCCGGAGACCAGCTGATCTTCGACGTCGAGGTCCTCAGCATTCATCGTGGATTCACCAAGCTCCACGGCCGGGCGACGGTCGACGGCGAGCTGGCGTGCGAGGCGGACCTGATCTCGGCTTTGGTGGACAGATGAGCGCGCCGAAAATCCATCCGACGGCCATCGTAGATCCCTCGGCGAAGCTTGGCGAGGGCGTCGTCCTGGGCCCGTACACCATCGTCGAGGCCGATGTGGAGATCGGCGATGGCACCGTGGCCGGCCCATTCTGCCGTTTCTCCGGGCCGACGGTCATCGGCCCCGGCAACCGCTTCGAGAGCCACTGCTCCGTCGGCGCACCTCCCCAGGACCTCAAGTACGACGGCGAACCGACCCGGCTCGAGATCGGTGCAGGCAATGTCTTCCGGGAGTTCGTCACCCTCCACAGGGGGACACCCGGCGGGGGCGGGCTCACGCAGATCGGGGACAAGGACCTGTTCATGGCCTACGCCCACGTTGCCCACGACTGCACGGTCGGCTCCAACACCATCTTCGCCAACGGGGCCACCCTGGCGGGGCACGTGGAGGTCGGTGACCACGCCATCATCGGCGCCTTTTCGGCCGTTCACCAGTTCTGCCGTGTCGGCGATCACGCCTTCCTGGGAGGCTACACGGTGGCGACCAAGGATTGCCTCCCTTACATGCGGACCGTCGGCGCCCGACCGGCCCGTTGCTTCGGGCCCAACACCCTGGGCCTGGAGCGAAAGGGCTTCTCCGCCGAGCGGCGCGCAGCGCTGAAGAAGGCCTGGCGGTATCTCCATAGCCCCACGCTGACCACCTCGGAGGCGCTGGCGCGCATTGAGGAGGAGCTGGGGGAGCAGGAGGACGTCCGTTACCTGCTGGAGTTCATCAGGAGCTCCGAGCGGGGTGTCATCCTCTCCCGTGGATGATCCTCCGGCAGGGTCAAGGGGTCACGAGCTCGTTGAGTTGAGAATCCCGAGGGCGGTCAGGGTCTCCATGGCCGAAGCGGCGAAACCGATCTGCCCGTGGGGCACCTGAGGCTCGCGCGGGTTGATCCGGATCAGGGTGGCGCCGAGGTGGGCCGCCGTTCGTTCCGAGAGCATGCGGACCGTCGGCACCGCCGAGCCGGCGCCGATCTCGATGATGACGAGGGCGCTTTCGCCCACTTCCTCGAGCCAGGATTCAAAGCGTCGCTCCTGATCGCTCGAGCGATCGGGGATCCACGCCCAGTCTCCGAACATCAGGATGTTGGGCCGGGCCACCTCGCCGCAGGAGGGGCATGACGGGAGTGGCGGATCGGCCCGAAAGGTGTCCTCGTTCACCTTGATCTCCGTGGAGGAGGCCGGCCAGATGACCCGGTGGCATGGGCGAGAGCACTGGAGATGATGAATGGAGCCGTGGCACTCCACGACCCTGTCCTCCGGGAAGCCCGCCTTCTGGAACTGCCCATCGACGTTGGACGTGAAGACGAAGAAACCGTCAGGCAGGGACCGGCCCAAGGCCAGAAGAGCGGTGAACCCCGGGTGGGGTTCCGTGTCGCGGTAGAGGTTGAGCCGGTGGCCGTAAAAGCCCCAGGCCAGCTCGGGGTCGCGCTGGAACCACGACGGGTTGGCCAGGTCCATGAAGGAGAGGCCCAGGCGGGCGAATGGAGGGTAAGCCCTCCAAAAGCCCTCGTTACCGCGGAAATCGGGCAGACCCGAATCGACCCCCATGCCGGCACCGGCGCAGATGAGAAGTGCTGTCGCCTCCTCCAGCGCACGGCGGGCGCGGCCCAACTCCTCAGGGAGCATGGCAGCTCCTGGGGGCGGAACAGGGGAATCCGGGTGCCATGCGGGGATTATACTGCCATGGGAGGCGTCATGACCGCTCAGATTCGCCGCCTTCGCGAGGGGATCGAGGACGAGGCCCCCCTCCATTACGAAGGACTGCCGTTGCGGCGACCCGTGCGGGTAGCCGCGTGGTCGGGGGGGATTCTGATGGTCGTCCTCGGGGTCCTGGGAATGACCCGAGGGAGTGGGAGCGCCCTGGAGCCCATCGGTGCGACTCTCGGCGCCCTCGGGGTCGTGCTGCTGATCCTCTCCTGGCGTTTTCGCCTCTTCGAGATCATCGTCGGCAACCGGTGGCTGATCGTCCGGTGCGGTCCGGTCCGCAATCGTTTCGGCCGCAGCGACGTGGCCGTCGGTGAGGACCGGCCGGCGGACTCCTGGCGCCGCCTGTACGGCGGGCGGGAGGCCACCCTCAGCCGCTTCTCGCACGGTCCGGCCCTCGTCGTTCCGGTCAACGATCTCGAGGGATTACGGAGCGTGGTTTCCGATGCCGGTCCTGGCGCAGAAGGACCGGAATCCTGACGAGGGTACCGGCGGGGAATGGCTCGTTCCAGGCCCTGGTTGTACGGTGTGGAGCCACGAAACTGGAGGTAAGCACCGTGAAGAGATCACCGTTCGTCATGCTGATGATCGCCGGCTCGTTGGTCGCCAGTGCGATGGTGTCGGGAGTTTCCCCGGCGGCAGAAGGCAAGGCGCCCATCATGGTGTTCACCGATGGCGGTCCCCAGGGAAAGGTGTGGGTCAACGTCGACCTGACCCGGAAACGTCTCAACGAGCCGTACTCCCCGATGATCGTGGCCATCCTCAACAACGCCGCCAAGCCCATCGTGCTCGACCGGAACAGCCTCCACCTCGTGGAACCGGACGGTCAGAAGATCTCCATGGCCACGATCCAGGAGGTCCGAAAGGGCTACAAGAAGCTCAACTTCGACTGGCGGACTCTCAACGCCCAGGGCATGCCCTTCGGAACCCGGCTCAGCCCCCAGTATTACGTTGAATCCCGTTTCTTCCCCTCGATGGCGGACGGCGGAAGTATCAAGGTCGATCGGCTCCAGATCCCTCCCAGCTACTGGACCGTCGACCTCTTCTACTTCAAGCGGCCCACCGGTCTGGCCGAGGGGCAACCCATCGTGTTGGAAGCTGCGCCCGAGGGGTGGGAGGAGCCCATCCGGGTGAAGATCCAGCTCTGAGGAGGACGGCCGCGCGAGGTCCGGTGACGGGAGAAGCGGGCCACGGATCGGCACGAACTGACACGGATTCGGTGGAGACATTCGTCAGTGTGGCGTTTCGACCAAGGCGGTGCCGAGGCGTGCTGGAGGCACGTCGCAGGCGCCGCCGCCGGGAGAAACGTCGCAATGGCGGGTGTCTCCTTGGTCACGTCGGGAGACGTTGGTGGAAACGGCGCACCTTTCAAAAAGGGGAAGGCCGGTGGTGATGTCTTCGTTTTCCGTGGCGGACGGTGCCCGTTTGGAGGCGGGTGTTGGCGGGACCGGTTCTTGAGGAGGGATCGTTTTCATAAGAGCTTTTGGATTCCCGGGTGAAGGTTTCGAGCCTGGAGATCCGGCGGGTTTTCGTCGCGAGACCGTGGAGACATTCGTCAGTGTGGCGTTTCGACCAAGGCGGTGCCGAGGCGTGCTGG
>CAZXNA010000002.1:0-27449 GCA_964641295.1 uncultured Thermoanaerobaculia bacterium | reverse complement strand
AGGCACGTCGCAGGCGCCGCCGCCGGGAGAAACGTCGCAATGGCGGGTGTCTCCACGGTCGAAGCAGAAAACCCGCAGGATCTCCAGGCTATACGATGAGCATCGCGTCGCCGTAGGAGAAGAACCGGTAACCCTTCTCCTGGGCCTCCCGGTAGGCGGCGAGCACTGCTTCCCTCCCGGCGAGGGCGCTGACCAGCATCAGCAGGGTCGATTTCGGCAGATGGAAATTGGTGATGAGGGCGCCGGTTCCCAGGAACCGGTACCCGGGCCGGATGAAGAGGCGGCTCCAGCCCGATCCCGGCACCAGGCGGCCGTGTCCGGCCGCCAGGGCGGATTCCAGGGCCCGGACGCTGGTGGTTCCCAGGCAGACGATCCGGCGGCCACGGGCCAGGGCGTCGTTGACGGCCCGCGCCGTTTCCGGCCGGATCTCCCAGTACTCGGCGTGCATCTCGTGATCCTCGACCCGTTCACTGGCGACGGGGCGAAATGTGCCGATGCCCACGTGGAGGGTGACGGCGGCCCGGCCGATGCCGCGAGCCTCCAGTGACTGGAGGATCTCGGGAGTCAGGTGGAGACCGGCCGTCGGGGCGGCGACGGCGCCGGGCCGGCGGGCGAAGACGGTCTGGTAGGCCGTCCGGTCGGAATCCAGGGCGCCGTTGGGACGCTTGATATACGGCGGCAGTGGCGGCTCGCCGATGTGGTCGAGTCGCTCCACGTCCATCGACGGCTCGAAGGCTACGTTCCACCGGCCGCCGTCGAGACGTTCTTCGAGGAGGACACGCCCGCCGTCCGGAAGCTCCAGCTGCTCTCCCACGCGGGCCCGGGCCGAGGGACGAAGAAGCGTCGTCCAGCGCGTCTCGTCCAGAGGACGCAACAGCAAGAGCTCGAAGCGGCGGCCCGTGGGCCGCCGGGCGTGGAGCCGGGCTGCCAGGACACGGGTGTCGTTGACGACCAGCAGATCGCCCGGCGCCAGGAGGTGGGGAAGATCGGTGGTTCGTCGGTGGTAGCGTTCTCCACTTGTCCTGGAGAGGACGAGCAGCCGCCCCGTCCCCCGGGGCCTGGGCGCCTGGGCGATCAGGCCCTCGTCGAGCTCGTAGTCGAAATCCGCCGTCCGCACCGCGGCATCATAGCCCGGCCGCGTGGGGAAGAGGGGGGCGGCTTGCGGCCGCGCCCCGACCCGGGAGCTCGACGATGTGGGGATGAATGCGGAGAGTGGGGGGTGGAGAGGGATATGGTGCCGGAGGCGGGAGGTGTTCGTGAGCGGGGTAATCTCGTGGACGCCACAGAGGGGCAGGTGCGCGGCAGCCTGGAGCGAGCCTCGAGGGAGCTGAGGATCAACCCTCCGTTCCTGGGGCCTGGAGCATTCCGGCACCACTGCGCCACCTGGGCCGCCGACCTCGGATACACCCAGGAGCAGATCGCCGCCGTGCTCTCCCACGCCCGCCCCGGCGTCACCGCCCGGTACATCCACTCCCAGTCCGTCACCCTCAAACGCCAGATCCTCGAAGCCGTAGAGGCCCGCTTCCTCCAGGCCCTCCAAGCCTAGGTACATCAAAAACCTTCCCGCCCCCTGACATTGTCCCACCAGGATGGTCCGGCGCTCGCGGTTACAATTCAGTTACACCTGGTGTCCACGTTTGTCCATATTTGACCCCCGCCACCTCAGAAAAAAAACCGGCCCGATGTAACCATCGAGCCGGGTATCACTTACGTGGTGCCGGAGGCGGGACTCGAACCCGCACGACCATACGGTCAGAGGATTTTAAGTCCCCTGCGTCTGCCATTCCGCCACTCCGGCGTTTCGCGTCGGAACCATGGTACAGAAGACAAGCGGGTGGTGTTCGAATCGACTCGCCGGCGGTTCCGTGACGTGCCCTGGACCGGGCTATACTAAGCCCATGATGGAGACGGCGGTTGACGGGAAGGAGTGTCCGGACTGTGGTGGTACGGGGTGGGTGCTCGTCGAGAAAGACGGGGTTGAGGTCGTCCGGCACTGCCGCTGCTTCGAGGAACGGCACCGGCGCAGTCTCCTGGAGAAGGCCGAGATCCCGGCGCGGTACCAGCATTGTGAGCTGGAAACTTTCGAGCTGTGGGATGGGGAAAATCCGACCCTGGGCCGTGCATTGCGGATCGTCCAGGAGTTCGTCGATCTCTACCCCTCTGCAGAGAAGGGGTTGCTGCTCATGGGCCCCGTGGGCACCGGGAAGACCCACCTGGCCGTGGCAGCCCTGCGGTCGCTGATCACCGGGAAGGGTGCTGCGGGGCGTTTCGTCGACTTCACCTCCCTGGTGCTCGACATCCAGATGACCTTCGACGGGCCGGGGACGGCCCGGGAGATCCTGGCCCCGCTGCTGGCCGCCGACGTGCTGGTCCTGGACGAGCTGGGGGCTGGAAAGGCGACGCCCTGGGTGATGGACCTGCTCTACTACCTGGTCAATTCGCGCTATCTGGAAAAGAAGGTCACGATCTTCACGACAAACTACCTGGACACGCCCAGGGGCAATCAGGAGGCCCTGGCCGACCGGGTGTCCGCGAGGATCCGGTCCCGCCTCTACGAGATGTGCCGGCGGGTCGAGCTCAGGGGTGAGGATTACCGGCGCAGCAACCTGGCCCACCGTGAGGAGCGGCGCCGTTCCTGATGTCAGCCCCCATATCTCACCTCCTTCCTCCTGCGACCGCGGATCGGCCCGCCATCGGGGCGTTTCTCCCGGCGGCGGCGCCTGGGACGTGCCTCCAGCACGCCTCGGCACCGCCCTCGTCGAAACACCACACTGACGGGTGCCTCCGCGCTCCCGTGACGAAAGCCGGCGAGATCTTCGGGCTCGGGGTTTTCTTTCTGGTGGTCCTCACCGGTGGGTGTGCGTCGACACGGGGCCCCATGATCACTCCAACGGCGCGTCCGACACCGCCACCGGTGGTTGCTACACCATCCCCGGTGGCCTCGCCGACTCCCACGCCGACGCCGCCTCCACCGCCCGTCCCGGCCCCCTTGCCGGCCTCGGACACGGCGCCGCCCCTGGTCCGGATCCTGCTGGAGCGCAGTGACGGCGCCGTTCGCTTTCCCCAGCCCGGCCGCCCCTACCGGATCCTCTGGAAGGGTGGGGAGCGCTGGCTGTGGGGACCGCTGGAGGCCCGGCCGGAGGTCGAGGCGGTTTGGCAGATCGGCGCGTGGGCCGATACGGCCACCGCCGGGTCGGCTGCGTCCAGGGTGGCCGCCGGGCTTGGAGGAGCGGCCCGCGTGGAGCAGCTCCCGGGAGAGGACGGCCTGACCCGCGTCCGGGTGCACTGGGAGAACACGGCGGTGGACGAGATCCGAGCCCGCCTGACGGCCCTGGGCTTTGCCGACGCCGTACCGGTGGCGGGCCAGGGGCGGATCCGCCTCGGCGGTTCAGCCGGTGAGACGGTCGTCGCAACGGAGCTCCGGGTGCTTCCCTGGGGCGAGTGGCCCACGGCCGTCTCCGGCGGAAGGTACCGGGGACGCTTCCAGCTGCGCGCCTCGGGAAGTACGGTGCTGGTCATCAACGAGCTCAATCTGGAGGCCTACCTCCGTGGTGTCGTACCGGCCGAGATGGGCCCCTCGGCCTTTCCCCAGCTGGACGCCCTCAAGGCCCAGGCCGTGGCGGCCCGGACCTACGCCGTCGCCCACCTGGGCGACCACGAGGACGAGGGCTACGATCTCTGTGACACGCCGGCCTGCCAGGTCTACCGGGGCGTCGCCGTGGAGCACCGGCTGACGGACCGGGCGGTTCGGGAGACCGCCGGGATCATCGCCGTCTACCAGGGGCAGCCCATCGACGCCATGTACACCTCGACCTGTGGCGGCCACACGGAGGATGCGGGGCTGCTGTTCTCGGGGAGGGCCCAGCCGTACCTGCGCGGCGTCGCCTGTGCCTGGGAGCGCCCCCTCCATCTCGATGGGGTGGGGGAGCCTACGGGCTGGATGGACCTGGAGAGCTTCTTCGCCGGGATGACCGAGACCGTCCTGGGGCTTGGGAAGGCGGCACCACCTGCGGTGGTCCTCGCCGCCGTGGCCTCCCGTTGTAACGGACGCCTGGTGGAGCTGCCCGCAGGAGCGGGAAGCGAGGAGGTGGCCCGGGCGCTCCTGATGGCCGGCGGTCTGGAGGACGGCGCGGAGATCCTCGCCCGGGAGTCCACCGCCCTGGGCGGGCTCCTGCACCTGGCCGACCTATTCGGCATCCGGGTCGAGGAGCCGTCTCCGGTTCCGGGGGAGCTCTGGCTCAGGGCGGCCGTCCAGGCCGTGCTGCGGTTGCAGGGTGTGGTCGTCCGGGATACGGGCGAGGCGGTGCCGCGTCCGGACGGTACGGGGATCTTCCCCCGCGGCGCGCCCCACTCGGAAGCCCTGCCGCCGAAGGTGCCTCTGTACGAGCGGTGGCAGGGACGGTGGCGGCGTGTGGCGGCCGCGGAGCTCCTCCCCGGCACCCGGCTGGAGCGATACAGGTCGGGCGGCAGGGTCGTGGCCCTCGTCGTCAACCGTTCGGGCGGCGCTGGCGAGGCAGACCGGCGCTCGGCATGGCGCAGCTGGGTGCGGGAGCTCGACTGGAGCGAGGTGGCGCGCCGCCTGGGCATGCCGGACCTCGAAAGGATCGAGGTGACTCGAAGGTCCTCCAGCGGCCGGGCTGTCGGCCTGGCCGCCGTTGACGCCTCGGGTCGGCGGAAGGAGTGGGAGGGCTTTGACGTCCGGCGGGCCCTGGGGCTTCCCGAAACCCTGTTCGTCTTTCACAGGATTACGACTCCCGATGGGAGGCAGCGGGTGAGGTTCCTGGGCCGCGGCTGGGGCCACGGTGTCGGTCTCTGCCAGAACGGCGCCTACGGCCTGGCCCGGGCGGGGCTGACCTGGGATCGTATCCTCAAGACCTACTACACGGGGATCGACCTCGTGCGCTGGGACGGGCCGACAGCGGACTGATCCGGAGGGCCGGTGGGTCATGGGCCGGCCATGGCTACGAAGGTCGCTGCGTGGGCTACAATCGCTGACGCAGTCTGCGCGGCACGGCCGCAGAAGGAGGGTAGCGTGGATTTCGATCTCAACGAGGATCAGCTGGCGATACGTGACATGGCCCGGGAATTCGCCAGGAAGGAGATTGCGCCGCACGGCCGGGAGTGGGACGAAAGCGAGACCTTTCCGAAAGAGGTGTTCGCCAAGCTTGGGGAGCTGGGGATGCTGGGCGTCCTCGTTCCCGAGGAGTACGGTGGCGCCGGGCTGGGGTACGTGGAGTACGTGGCCATCCTCGAGGAGATCGGCGCCGCCGACGGCGGGGTGGGCCTCGGGGTGGCGGCCCACAACAGCCTGTGTACCAACCACATCTACACCTTCGGCTCGGAGGAGCATCGGAGAACCTACCTTCCCAAGCTGGCCACCGGTGAGTGGATGGGGGCGTGGGGGCTGACGGAGCCCCAGGCGGGGTCCGATGCCGGCGGGACCCGAACCACGGCCAAGCGGGACGGGGACCACTGGGTCCTCAACGGGCAGAAGACCTTCATCACCCACGCGTCCGTGGGCAAGGTGGCGGTCGTCATGGCACGGTCCCAGCCGGAGAAGGAGAAGCACCACGGGATCTCCGCCTTCATCGTTCCCCTGGATACGCCGGGGGTGGAGTCCGGCAAGAAGGAGAGCAAGTTGGGGATGCGCTCCTCCGATACGGCGACCCTGATCCTCGAGGACTGCCGGATTCCCGCCGACCACCTGCTGGGAGAGGAGGGGGACGGCTTCATCCAGGCCATGAAGATCCTGGACGGCGGCCGGATCTCCATCGCCGCCCTCTCCCTGGGCATCGCCCGGGGGGCCCTCGACGTCGCTCTGGCCTACGCCCCGGTGAGGGAGCAGTTCGGCAAGCCCATCGCGGCCTACCAGATGATCCGCGCCAAGCTGGCGGACATGGGCACCATGGTCGAGGCGGCACGGTTGCTGACCTACAAGGCCGCCTATCTCAAGGATCGCGGCAAGACCGTGACGCAGGAGTCGTCCATGGCCAAGGTCTACGCCTCGGAGGTCGCCGTCAAGGTGGCCGAGGAAGCCATCCAGATCCTGGGCGGGTACGGCTACACCAGGGACTACCCCGTGGAGCGCGCGTGGCGGGACGCCAAGCTCTGCACCATCGGCGAGGGAACGAGCGAGGTGCAGCGCCTGGTCATCGCCAGGGAACTCCTGCGGGGGATGCAGGCTACGGTGTGAGTCCCGCGGAGCTGATCGAAGGGGTGCGCCGGGCCGATCCCAGGGCCCTGGCCAGGGCGCTCTCCGTCGTGGAGCGGGGAGGCGACGCGGCCCGGGCGCTCCTTTCAAACCTCCGGGTGGAGGGCGATGGGCCCCATGTCATCGGGGTCACGGGGCCGCCGGGCGCCGGCAAGAGCTCCCTGGTTGAGACCCTGGGCCTTGAGCTGGCCCGGGCGAAGGGGGGCGTCGCCGTGCTGGCCGTGGATCCATCGAGCCCCTTCACCGGCGGCGCCATCCTCGGAGACCGCGTTCGCATGACCCGGCTGGCGTCCACCCCCGGTTGCTTCGTCCGCTCCATGGCGACGCGGGGCGCCCTCGGGGGTCTGACGGCTGCGGCTGCCGATGCCCTCGACGTGTTCGCAGCGGCGGGCTTCCCCATTGTTCTCGTGGAGACCGTGGGCGTGGGTCAGGACGAGGTCGACGTCATGTACGTGGCGGATACGGTCGTTCTGACCTTGCCGCCGGGCCTGGGGGACGATATCCAGGCGGCCAAGGCAGGCATCATGGAGATCGCCGACATCTTTGTCGTCAGCAAGGCCGACCTGCCCGGCGCGGACCAGGCCGTCGCCCACATTCGGGCCATGATCGAGCTGGCCCCGGAGACCCCGTGGCGGCCGCCGGTTCTGGCAGTCTCGGCGCTTCGGGGGCAAGGTCTCGAGGAGCTCCTCCAGGCCGTGGCCTCCCACTGGGAGTTCCTCGAGGCCGAGGGCCGGAGGCGCGGAGCGCGGCTGGACCGGGCCGAGCGGAGGGTCCGGCGGGCCGTCGAGGACCTGGCGTGGCGGACCCTCTCCACCGAGCATGCAGAGGCGTTGAAAGCCGCCATCGAGGCGGTGGGAAGGCGCCGTCGTGATCCCTACACGGCGGCGGAGGAGCTGCTGGGGTTGTTGGGGGAGTGACGGGTGAAGAGTGGGGGGGTGGGTTGGTGGTGAGCTGAAGCGGAGGCGCGGTCGGTTCTGTTCAGGGGGGATCTCCCCGTCCGGTGAGACCGGAACCCCCGTCCGGGTCTCTGTCCAACAGTTGATGGCTCACCGCTGACAACGCAATGGCGCCGCGGTTGCGGCGCCATTGTCGCGATCCTGTTTGGTGGTGGGGGCCTCTACAGCAGAGCGTCCAGCTTGGACTGGATGGTACGGCGATCGGCGGCGCCGACGATGCGGTCGACCATCTGACCGTCCTTGAAGAAGAGCATGGTGGGAATCGCCTGGATGCCGAATTTGACGGCGGTATCCCGGTTGGAATCGACGTCCAGTTTGCCGATGACGGCCTTGCCGTCGTACTCCACGGAGAGCTCCTCGAGGATGGGCGCAACGATGCGACAGGGACCGCACCAGACGGCCCAAAAGTCTACGATGACGGGCTTTTCCGAGTTGAGAACCGTGTTCTCGAAGTTCGCGTCAGTGATTTCCACCGTCTTTCCAGCCATGTGTCAATTCCTCCCAGATTGATGACCGCCGGGTGAACCCCGCGGCGCGAGTATCCTACTACACCTGGGAATAACCTGCGGTCGAGGTGGGGAATTCCTTTCGCTGCCGCGCGGGATACCATGGGAGAAGGAGGCGGAACATGGCGACCTACCCCCCGTACCTCAACTTCCTGGGATTCGATCCACCCGTCGATCCCCGGCAATCCCGCTGCCGGGTCCTGCCCGTGCCCTACGATCTGACCACTTCGTACCAGCCCGGCGCGCGACGAGGGCCCCTGGCGATCCTCGAGGCCTCCAACCACGTCGAATGGTACGACGAGGAGCTGGAGATGGAGCCGGCGAGGACGGGCATCGCTACCCTGCCTCCGGTGGAACCCGACACCTCGGGCCCCGGGGCGATGCTGGAGAGCGTCCGGAACGAGGCGTCCCGATGGGTCGAAGGGGATCGCCTGCTGCTGACCCTGGGCGGCGAACACAGCATCACGGCGCCCCTGGTGGCCGCCCACCTGGAGCGCTGGCCCGACCTGACGGTCCTCCAGATCGATGCCCATGCCGACCTCAGGGACCGCTTCGAGGGAAGCCCCCACAACCACGCCTGCGTCATGCGCCGAATCCGCGAGATGGGTGTGCGGCTGGTCCAGGTGGGCGTCCGCTCCCTGACCGGGGAGGAGCGGGAGCTGATCGCGGGAGACGACGGGATCGTCACCTTCTTCGCCCACGAGATCGCAGGCCGGCCGGCCGAGAGCTGGGCGGCCGATGCGGCGGCGGAGCTCGGGCCGCACGTCTACCTCACCGTCGACCTCGACGGCTTCGATCCGTCCATCATGCCCAGCACGGGAACTCCCGAGCCTGGTGGCCTGCTCTGGCGTGAGGTGACGGCCCTCCTGGACATGGTGGCGCGACGCTCGAACATCGTCGGCGCCGACGTGGTCGAGCTGATGCCCATCCCGGGCCTCGTGGCGCCCGACTTCATGGCTGCCAAGCTGGCCTATCGAATCGTCGGTCTCGTGGCCCGCCAGCGCCGCTGGCTGGAGGAGTGAAGGGAGCGTTGGAGAGGGGGAGAGTGGGGGGTTGCACACTGGCCGGGCATGTGACGGCTTCCTCCGGACGGCTCTTTGGAGGGCTGACTGAAGGAGCCGTCAGGCCAGGTGCCGTGTGAAGAAGCCGGTCTGCTCGGTGACCACTCGCTCGAAGACCTCTCCGGAGTAGACGTCGAAGTGGCCCACGGGAAACCGCAGGAGTGTGGCGTCCGGCATACGGGAGGCCGTCTTCTCCACGGCGCGTGCGTCGATGAGGCTGTCCCGTTCGGCCAGGACGACGAGGGCCGGACAGTGCACCTTCCGGGCCACGCCCAGGGGGCGATAGAAGCTCATGGTGAGCAGGATTCGGGCCGGGCACTCGTTGTTCCACGTGACGCCCTTGGGAACGAGGGCCCTGTACCCCGGAAGGGATTCCGGGGTGTTCATCGCGGCAAAGGTGCCGGGTTCGGCCACAACGGGGATGTTCAAGGGAGGCCTGCCCGTGGCGGCTCTGAGGAGATCACGGAGGGCCAGGATCGAGCCCCGGACCACGTGCCCCATGCCCACCCTTTTGAAGGTGGAGATGGGGTCCACGTAGGGGACCTGGGCGCTGATGGCCCGGACATCCTTGTCCCTGGCGGCAGCCATGATGACGTGGCCGCCCGAGAAGGAAGTGCCCCACAGGCCGAGCCGGTTCCCGTCCACCTCGTCAAGCCGGCGGACGTGGGCCATGGCCGTCCGCCAGTCCTTCAGGTGACGAAAAGGATCGACAAGGTTCCGGGGCTGCCCCTCGCTGTCGCCGAAGTTCCGGTAGTCGAAGAGGAATACAGCAAGGCCCGCGGTGGCCAGCCGCTCGGCAAAGGGCTCCAGGCCGAAGGAACGCTCGCCGGCGAAGCCGTGGGCCATGATGACGACGGGCGGGCGTTCTACGGTTTCCGGGAGATAGAGCCAGCCGGCGCATCTCGATCCTTCGGAACGGAAGTCCGAGTCGGTTCGGCTCCAGGGTACGGACGGCGTCATCTGGTGCGTCATGGCAAAGCTCCCGAACCAGGTTATCAAAGGCCGGGAGATGGCAGGGACATGCCGGAACATGATCGCACTGGGACGTCGACACCGTGGAATCCCAGGCCCGGTTGACGACGGTGGTCCCGTCGAGGATCGTGCCCGGGTACACTGGGCGGCGTCCGGAGGGGCCGGAGGTTTCGGCCCGGTCATGTTGCCGGACAGCTCGTGGAGGAGGAGCTCATGACGGTCTATCTGGCAGTGATCCTGGCGTACCTGACGGTCCTCGTGGGCATCGGCATCTGGGCCTCGCGGCGGGTTTCCTCCCAGGAGGACTTCTCGGTGGCCGGCCGGACGTTGCCAATCCCCGTGCTCTTTGCCACGCTGTTGGCCTGCTGGATCGGCACGGGGTCCATCTTCGGCAACGCCGAGAAGACCTACGAGACGGGGATCGCCGCGTGGATCCTGCCCATCGGGGAGCTGGCCGGCATCGCCGCCCTGTGGTTCCTGGCACACCGCGTGCGGCGGCTCGAGGTGCTCTCGGTGCCCGACATCCTGGAGAGCCGTTACAACGCCACGGCCCGCGTTCTGGGGACCATCGCTCTGGTCCTGGCCTACACGACCATCGTTTCCTACCAGTACCGCGCGGCGGCCCTGGTCATCCGGCTGGCCATGCCCTCCATCAACCCCCACCTGGCGGTTCCCCTGGTGGCGGCCTTCGTCATTCTTTTCACGGCCCTGGCCGGCATGTTCTCCGTGGCCTACACCGACGTGGGCAACGGCACCTTGATGATCGTCGGCCTGGTGCTGGCTTTCCCCATCTTCTTCTCCAAGGCCGGCGGCATCGAGGGGATCCGGGCGGCGCTGCCCTCCGATCACATGGCACTCTTCGGGCCGATCTCCGGCTGGCAGGCGGTCGGATACCTCCTGCCTCCCTTCCTGCTGATCCTCGGGGACGCCAACATGTATCAGCGCTTTTTCTCAGCGCGCAGCGAGCGCTCGGCGCGCTGGGCCATTCCGCTCTTCTTCGTCGGTGTCGCCCTTGTGGAGTTCCTGATCATCGGCTCGGCGTGGGCGGGCTCGGCCCTGATCCCGGACCTGGCGAACCCGGGCGCCATCATCCCGACGGCGGCCAAGGCCGTCCTCCCGACGGCCCTCGGCGCCCTTCTCATGGCGGCCATCATGGCCATCATCCTCTCGACGGCGGATTCCTTCCTCCTGATCCCCTCGACGACCTTCGTCAACGATGTCTGGGTGCGGTTCTTCCGGAAGGGCGCCTCCCAGAAGGAGATCGTTCGTGTTTCCCGGATCGTCGTCGTGCTCTTCGGCCTGTGGGCGCTCTTTCTTTCGACGCTCTCCAACAAGTTCCTCGATGTGGCCCTCTACGCCTACACCATCTACGGGGCGGCCATCACCCCCTCCATCGTCGCCTCCTTCTTCTGGAAGCGGGTCAACGCCCAGGGGGCCGTGGCCTCCATCGCGGCGGGGACGCTGGTGACGGTGGCGTGGAAGGGGCTCGGCTACGAGGCCCAGGCGCCCCTGTGGATGGGTTTCCCCCAGGGCTTTGGCCTGGACGCCGTCCTGCCGGCCATCACCGTCTCCCTCCTGGCATTGGTGATCGTCAGCCTGATGACGCCCCCGTCCTCCGGTGAGAAGGTCGCTCGCTTCGCAGCGTGAGATACCGGTGATGTGACGATTCCCGGCGCGCAGGCCTGCGCTCACAGGTCTTGCGGGAGCATCGCCACGCACGGCGCCGCGGCCCCGTTCGCGACGAACCCTCATGAATGATCCGGGCTAATGGGAGCTCGTCTGTTGCGTCAGGTGTTTTCCCAGCCGTTTGCCCAGGGAGATCAGCGTCAGGGACGGGGGAAGGCCCCAGGCTTCGGGTATCACGGAACAATCGCAGACGAACAGGTTGTCGATCCTTGTCTTGAGATTCGAATCGACCACCTCGCCAATCTTGACCGTTCCGCCGGGATGGACTGCGAGGTACCAGGTCCTGTAGATGTGCCGTGCGCCGGCATTCTTGAGGATCGTGCGTGCCCTCTCGTAGCCGTTCATCAGCCTCGTGCGCTCGATGTCGCCGAGGCGCTTCCTGACACCACCCCTCTGGGTCAGACGTCCCCCGAGCTCGTCCCGGATCTTGACCATGATCGGCAGCACGCGGCTGTGACCGGGCAGTCGGTCGAGGCGCAGGATCTGGGCCGTGAAGAACCAGTGGAGCCATCGTGGAAGGACCAGGTCCGTCATCATGTAGCCTTCGTCTTCCAGATTGCAGCCGGTGGCCATGGGGAATTCTTTTCCTCCCTCGAGATCGTCGACCGTTCCGATGGCGAAGATCAGGGGGTCGAAGAAGAAGTCGGCGCCGACGTTCTCGATGCCGCTCCGCCGCAGGATCGGGGGCGTGCCGAGCCCGCCCGCTCCCAAGACGATTGTTCCCGCAAAGGCCCGCCGCTTCGAGCCCCCGTGTGTGAACTCCACCCCCATGGCGGTGGAGCCGTCGTGCACGACGCGCTTCACGTGGGCGCCCGTCATCAGGATGGCGCCGTTCTCGCAGGCCTCCTCCACGAACATCCGGGAGGACCACTTGGCCCCGTACGGGCATCCGACGACGCAGAGGTCGCAGCCGGGCCGGCACTTCTCCTGGTAGACCATCTTCGGGAGCTTTTCCCAGCGGTACCCGAGCTTGTTGGCGCTTTCCGTGATCCTCCTGGCCGCCGGGCCGATGAGGTCGTCCGACAGGGGAGCCACGGGAAGCTCTTTCTTGACCTCCTCCACCTCGGGGCGCAGATCGATGCCGAACGATTCGAACATGGCGTAGGGCGGCTCGAAGGCGGTGGCGTAATAGAAGGCCGAGCTGCCCCCGACGGTGATCCCATGGGCGAGGGCCAGGAGCTGGGGTGTGAAGTGGAGGCTCCGGCCGGGCACCATGGCCAGGGAGAGGAACTGGGCTGCCGACCCCTTCAGCGGCTTCCCCGGACCCCTTTCGAGGATCAGGACCTTCCATCCGCGCCGGGCGAGTTCCCGGGCCACGGTCCCCCCGCCGGGGCCGGTTCCCACGACGATGGCGTCGAACTCCGTGCTCTCGAAGGCCTTCATTTCAACCCCCCGTTTCTGCCGCCCGATGGCACGTGTTTCGGGATGCTTCACAGACGCTGGGAGAGGAGCTTTTTCATCTGGCTGCATTTTCAAGTTCAATCATACCACCCACATGGGCTGACACCCTGTCCCAGCGCGCTCGGGACGGCCGCGAACTGAGAGGTGGTCGATCCACGTCACGAGGGCCGTGCGGTTCACCGTGACGAGGGCACGGCGCGATGCCGCGGCTGGTCCGGCGTTGGCGGATTCCCCTTGAGGCTGTCCCAGAAGTCACACTTCTCCGTCCGGAGCCCTTGGGCGGACCCGAGGGGCGTGTCGAGCTCCATGTAGGGGTCGCGGTCCGGTTGGTAGATCGGCCAGTCGGGGCCGCCCTCGACCGTGGGGACGCCGGTGGCCGCGAAGCTGGTCCACAGCTCGAGGATGGACTCCTGGAGCGCAAGGTCTTCGGTTCGAGGGATGTAGAAGGTCATCCGTTCCAGCCGCTGGAAGACGAAGAACAGCTCGAGCCCGTGGAAAGCACCGGCCGGACCGAACAGGGGGCCCTGAAGGCCGTGGGAGAACAGATACCGGTACACGGGCTCCGGCTGGCCCCGTGCGGCGGAGCCGGCGAGCCGGCGTGCCGGACAGACAAACTGAACATCGCTGATCAGGGCGGCGTAGGCGTCCGTGGGGGTGGCGTATCCGTCGGGACCCACCTGATACAGCTCCAGCGCACGGTCGGCAGCGGCCGGTCCCCACGGCGCCAGCAGAACGCGCACGAGCGTCTCGTACGCCGCCTGTCCCAGCGGCTCCACCCGGTTCCGCATCTCGTCGGCATTGGTGCCGATGACGAAGGGGACGCGGTTGAAACGACCGGAGGCCAGGGCCTGTGTCGGGTCCTCGGGGAGAACCCAGCCATCTATGGTGGGGCCGAAGAAGAAGTTGAAGATACCGTTGATCTCTCTCCCCCCCACGCTGTCCGCTGCCAGGACGAGCTGCTCCGGGCTGAGCTCCCGGAGACATGCCGAGGCCTGGGCCGGTGAGCCGCAGCCTGCTGCGTCGGCGAACTCCAGTCCTTCCGAGAGCCGCCGGGAGAGGGGCTTCGCGCCGATTCCACCGCTCTCCATCAGAGCGCGGGAGAACAGTCCAGCGGCCAGGGGCGAGATCAGCTGCATCAAGGTGTCGGTGGCGCCGGCCGATTCGCCGAAGAGCAGGACCCTGTCCGGATCTCCGCCGAAGGCCTCGATGTTGGCCTGAACCCATTGGAGGGCCGCCTGCTGGTCGAGGAGGGCGTAGTTGCCCCTGGGATCGTGGGGACCCATGCCGCCCAACGCAGGGTGCACCAGATACCCGAGGGCCCCGAGGCGGTACTGGGTTGTCACGACCACCACGTTGCCGCGGTCGGCGAGGGCGTCGCCCTCGTAGAGGTGGGTGCCGACCTGCACCACCGACGTCGAACCAGATACGTTGCCTCCGCCGTGGATGAAGAACAGGACCGGAAGGGATCCGGGCTCCGCTCCTGCCGGCGCCCAGACGTTGAGGTAGAGGCAGTCCTCCTCGCCGATGACCTGTCCATTCTCCCCCTCTTGCGGACAGGGCGGCGGCCAGCTCGTGGCGTCAAGCTCCCCGGTCCACGGCTCCGGCGGCTGCGGCGGCCGCCAACGCAGCTCTCTCACGGGCGGCGCGGCGAAGGGGATGGCCAGGAACGCCGCAACGCCGTCTGCCATGGAGCCGCGCACGAGCCCCCATTGGGTGGACACCACAGGGGGACTCTGTGCGGGTGCCGGGCCGGCCGCCAACGCAACCATGGCCGGCAGGAGCAGCCACCATTTCCCTGTCATCTTCCGTACCTCCACCCGGATCGTTCGTGGGGGGCGCTGCAACACTGTATCCCATCTGACGCCCCGTGCAGTTGCGGGTTGACGTCTGGCGCTTCCCGGCTGCAGACGAACGCGCCGGACCCGGTCAAGGGAGACCAGCCCGCGTCATTCATCATCCATCTGCCGCAGGGCCGGATGTGCCGCACCTCCCAGCCTTCTCTTGATTCGCCCGCTCAACGTGCCGTAAGCACGCCTGCGCTCGTGAATCTTCCGGGAACGTCGCCGGTGGTGCCGGTGGAGCCCGCCACGGAGGCGGAGAGCTGCTCCTGCCCGAGGATGCCGGCGCCGGCGGCACCAGCTGGATGACGGTGGTGTGGCAACGGGGGGTGCGACGGCAATGGCGAAGTCCCCTCGGTTGCTCAGGGGTGTTCGCCGGAGGGGCCCGGGACGGGATCCAGGAACCGGACGCCGCGGACCCGGTTGAGGGCGGCCAGGGTCTCGTGGAGGCGGGGGAGGGCCAGGTCGCCGTCGGGATGGCCCGTCAGGGCGTCCCAGTGCGAGGCGGCCAGACGTTCGAGCCACGCACGGATCTCGGGGATGGGATCGAACGGCTCCCGGCCATGGGCCGCCAGCCGGACCAGAATCCAGCCGATGGCCCGGAGCTGGGAGGGGTCGTCCAGCTGCTCCACGGCTCGCAGGTCGATGTCCTGCCGGCCGAAGATCAGGGTGTCGAGGCCGCGCACGCCGATCTTGATGCGGCCTGGCTTGCGTTCCGGCTTGAGGCTGCGCGGGTCGAGACGGCGCGGGCCGGGACGCCGGAGGGGCGTTTCCCCCTCCTCGCGCCGCCCGCTCCGGTGGGCCCGGGCGATCTCGTGGGCGGGCCCCGTGACGTCGCGGGGCAGGTACGCGTCCATCTGCAGCACGGTGTCGGCATGGTCGAAGTAGTCGCCGGAGCCCCCCATGACCAGAATGGTCGAGACCCCAAGCCCGTCCCGGAGCTCCCGGATCCGGTCGACGAAGGGGGTGATCGGTTCCTTGTCCTTGGAGACCAGGGCCTGCATTCGTTCATCACGGATCATGAAGTTGGTGGCGGAGGTGTCCTCGTCCACGAGGAGGAGTCCCGTGCCGGCCTCCAGGGCCTCCTGGAGGGAGGCCGCCTGGCTGGTGGATCCCGAGGCGAGCTCGGTCGAGAAGCGTGTCGTGGACTTGCCGTAGGGGAGGTGGTCGATGAAAGGGCTGATATCGACTCCGGCTACGGAGCGGCCGTCCTCGGCACGGATCTTGACGGCCGTCGGGTCGGTGACCACGCCCTCCCGTCCGTCGCCGGGAATGTGATCGTAGACGCCGTTTTCCAGGGCGCGGAGCAGGGTCGATTTGCCGTGGAACCCTCCGCCGACGATCAGGGTGATGCCCACCGGGATGCCGAGGCCCGTCATCGGGCCGGCGTTGGGCGCCTCCATGGTGACGCGAAGACTGTTGGGCGAACGGAATGGGACGGCGTCCCGCAGTGGGCGATCGTCGACGCCGGACCGGCGTGGCAGGCGAGAGCCGTCTGCGACGAAGGCCGCGAGGCCCAGTCCAGCCAGCTCACGGCGGAGGGCCGCCTGATCTTCGACGGCGTTGCAGTGCTGCTCGAGGGATTCCAGATCCAGATGGCGGGCCACGGATGACCGGTTGACGATGCCGGGAAGGCGTTCCACCAGGAGCTGACGCGCCTTCCGGCCCAGGATCCGGCGGCCCGCGGCGGGAAGGTCGGCGAAGAAGCGGAGCTCGACGCCGTCCCCGGTGAAGAGGCAGGCGCTGCGGTCGAGCACCGTCTGGCCCCCGGCATCGATGGAGAGATCCCGCTCGCTGCGGGCGGCGTTCCGGAAGGCGCGTGCCAGGAAGTCGCGGGCGGCCCTGCGACGGTCGGGGTTCGACCGGGCGTGAGCAGGAAGCTCCGCCACGGCCCATGGGACCAGTGCCCGCAGGCGGGAGGGGGCGGCGTAGGGATCGCCCTGGACGTGGTCGACGACCAGGGTGTAGCCTGGGAAGGCGAAGCGGCGGCCCTCGAGCTCCTTGTAGGCCTTGTAGCTCCGCCCGTCGATGGCGTCGAGAATCCGCTCCAGCTCATGCACGTGGGGGAGTTTACAGGAATACGAAAAGACGGGCGCCCAAGACCGGACGCCCGTCGAGAAGAACGGATGAGGGGCTTACTTGGTGGCCGGAGCCGGTGCCTCGGGCGGGGCGGCCGTGCCGGCGGCGGCGCCTTGTGGACACTTGCGCTGACATTTGGCGTCCTTGGAAGCCTTGGAACACTTGGAGGCAGCCTTGTTGCACTTGCCCGCGGCGCCATGGTGCGATCCGTGTCCGGCGCAACCCTTATGGTGCCGACCGGCCTTCTTGCAGCAGCCCTTGGCACTGTCGGCCGAAGCCGCGCCCCTGTTGCAGCACCTGGACGAGGCGGCTTTCTGGCACGTGGCATTCTTGTTTGCCTTGGCGCACTGGGGGTGGGCCTGTGGCTGCGCGGCGGCGGTCGTGGCCGTGGTTTTTGCCGTCGTGTCCTTTTGGGCGGGCTTGTCCGGCAGGGCAAGGGCCAGGCCGGCGCCGGCGAGGATGACGGTAACGAGGACGAGAACGAAACGCTTCATGAAACCTCCAGTAAGTTCGTGTTGGACTCTTCGTTGGAGCAGGACTCCACGAGGGTTGCAGTCTAGCACAAGCAGTCAAGTGGCTATGATCCATGGAGGATTGGACGTGGGCGACGGTGGTTGGCGTCACGGACGAGCTGGCACGGGAGCGGTATGATGGCTCCATGACAGTCGCGCGGAAGAACGTGCTGCTCGTCGGTGTGGATCGGGAGGTCGTGGAGCGGGTCGTCCCCCTGCTCAAACGGCAGGAAATCGATGTCCTGTCGACTGCGCCGTCGCCGGCCGTTCTCAACCTCCTGCGCGATACCCCCTTCGACCTCCTGGTCGTCCGGTACCCCCTGGACCGCCCCCCTCTGGATGAGCTTCTGGCCCAGGTCCGCGCGCCGGAGTCGTCCTGCCGGGAGGCCGGAATCATCCTGGTGGCCGACGATTCCCGTATGGACGAGGCCATGCGTTTCGAGGGGGCCGGTGTCAACCGGGTCATGGCCGACCGGTGGACGGGGGCGCACCTGTGGCAGGCACTGGCCGACCTGCTGGAGGTGGCGCCGCGAGTGGCCGTCCGGACGCTGGCGCACGTGGACATTCAGCTCGGGGGGGACCGGAAGGAGGACCTGGCGCGCTCGGTCAACCTCTCCGCCTCCGGTGTCCTCCTGGAAAGCCCTACGAGGCTCCGGCCGGGGACGCCCGTCCGCCTGACCTTCCGCCTGCCGCAGGAGATCCGCCCCGTTCGTGGGGTGGGAGAGGTCGTTCGCAACGCCCAATCCGAGCGTGAGGGCGTCGACGGCTTCGCCGTTCGCTTCCTCGCCCTGGAAGACAACGGCGCGTGGCGTGTACAGAAATGGGTGGTCGGGAGCCGCTAGCCGGTTCCCGTCCGGAAACCAGCCCGCCTGCTTCACCATTGACCTGTCACGGACCGGGATGCATCGCGCCCCTCGCTGCGAAGTCCGGAGAACAGCCAGGTTCCGCCCGAGCCCGATGGATGCCGCGGCCCCTTCAAGTGGGGAGAGGAGCCGTGTTCCGGCTTGGGCCAGAGCGCTTGCGGTCTGTCTGAAGATCAGCTCTTGACATTCTCCTCGACCCTTTTCTATACTGCGTATCAGTTTCAACACTGAAAAGGTATGCCCGAGAAACTGAAGAATCGGGCGGAAAGACGAAAGGGGATAGTCATGAGGCGATTTCGGAGTCTGACCGGTTTTCTGTTGGCGTGCGCAGTGCTTGTGGGCGGCGTGTCCAACGCCAATGTGAAGGAACAGGAGAGGGATCTCTCCCGGTTCCGGGCCCAGCTGCTGGAGTTCTTCGCCAACGCAGGGGAGACCTCACCGACGATGATCGGTCCGGCGGTGAAGGATCCGGAGCTTCTGCGCAGTGTGCAGGAGCGGATCGGCTCCATGAGCGACGACGAGCTGGCCTCCTTGCAGAAGGCCTTCGGGGAAACGCCCAACTGGCAGATGGCGCCGGAGATGCTGGCGGCTTCGCTGCCGGAGGGTACCGTGAACAGAGTGGATTCCGCCGGGAAGGAGATCCTGCCGGCGGCGGAGCGGGGGTTGGCATTCCGCGAGGACGTCAAGCTTCTGGCGGCCCTGGGAAGCGTGCTGCCTCCGGAAGAGGCGGCTGGGCTCGGCATCGACCGCGAAACGGTGCGGAAGGTGCGGGAGGGTTTTGGCGCCATGGACACCATGCAGGCGGCGGCCATCGCCCAGGGGCTTGAGGGGCAAGCGGGGCCCCTGGGGATTGGAAGCGGGCTGTCCCTGGACGGCCTCGATCCGGCCCTGGCGGAGGGTGCCAGGGCGCTGGCCGAGCACGGTCCCCTCAACGAGCAGGAGCTCGAGGAGCTGGAAGCCTTCCGCGACGACATGGTGGCGGTGGCGTCGGCGGCCATCGATCTCCGGCGGCAGGCCGGGGATCATGTGGGCGCCGCCGAGGCGCAGACGACGTTGGATCGGGTTTCCGGCGCGACGCCGGAGATGCTCTTCGTCATGGGACGCCGGGTCGACCGACGTCAGGTGGCAGCGGCGCGCCGTCAGGCGGAGATGCTCCGGCGGATGATGAGCCTGGACGGTGAGGAGCTCGATGCCCTGGAGGAGTTCCGTGGGCAGCTCCTGGACGTCCTGGCCGCGTCGGGCGGCGCGGGGGCCGGCGACCTGGTTACGCGGCTCGCCGGGCTCCCAACGGAGCAGCTCCTTCCCGTTCGCGAGCGGCTCGAGGCCGTCGGCGGCTGGCAGGAGACGCTCCCCCTGGCGGCCAATGTGGCGCACTCCCAGCGGCTCCAGACGGAGATCGCCTGGCTCCAGCAGCCCCAGCCTCCGGCCGAGCTCGTGGCCGACCTCGAGCTCTACCGCGGCGCCCTGTCTGGTCAGCTCCAGGCCCTGGCCTCCCAGCCCGGTGCCGATGCGGGCCAGCTCGAGGCCTTCACCACGGCGGTGCAGTCCGCCTCCAGCGAGCAGTTGGCCGTCCTCCGGCTGGCCGACGAGGAGATCGGCGGGATCCGGAACGCCGGAGATGTCTCCCGCATCACGGCCGTGGCGGCCGTGGCGGTTGATCTCGACTGCGTCGTGAGCCTCGGGTCGATCGATCTCCCGCTCGGCATTGGCGAGATCTCGCTGGGTTCCATCAACTTCAACTGGATCTGCACTCCACTGGAGAACGCCATCAACTCGGTGGCCAACACGGTCAACTCCATCGTCGATGGCATCAAGGACACGGTCAACAGCGTCTGGAGCGGCATCCAGGCCTTCCCGACCACCATCAAGGACGCCATGACGGCGTTGTTCAACGCACTGCTGGACGTCGAGATCAACGGCTACAGTCTTCGCGAATTGACCGATCCCGCCACGCTCAAGCAAGCCCTGGGCCTGGCCAGCGACTACTGGAACGCCATCCCCAACCTGCCGGACGTTCCCTGTCCGCCGGAGGGTACCAACATCCCCGGTTTCGGAATGGTGGGCGACGGCGACGCCGCGGCGCGCCTGGAGCGATACCTGTGGATCTCGGATCAGCTTCTGGGAATGGTGCCCGACACGGAAATCAGCCTGGCGGTCAAGCTGCCGGCGCAGCTCCTCTACGGGGGCGTGCAGTACCTCAGCGTCTGCCTCAACGAGGCCGCGGCGGCCGCCGACGGCCGGGAAACGGCGTCCTATCGCGATACGGTGACCACCGGCCTGGCCGTGTCCAACGGCAACCAGGCGGCCCTGATGATCCAGCTCGTGGGGCTCCAGTCCCAGGTGGCCTCCTTCGAGGGGATCTCCGTGCGCCTCATGATCGAGGAGAACCTCAACGCGGACTTCGGGGAGCAGATCGCCCTCTTCCAGCTCCCGGCCTCGGCCGGCGGGTACCTGGAACTGGTCCAGGCCGTTGTCATGGAGTCGATCCAGCAGATGGAGTCCGTGGGCGAGAACGTCGGAAACGCCCGGGCCTTCATCTCGCAGGCAAAACTCGCCCGGGACCAGGGACAGTACAAGAGGGCCTACGAGAACTACCAGCGCGCCTACAAGGAGGTGACGGGCCTGAGGTTGTCGCGATGAGCCCCATGGCAATCCGGCGCGGTGTGAGAGGTTCGAGCGACGCGGCCTGAACGCCAGCCCGGAACGAAACGCCCGGTCCCCATCGGGGGGCCGGGCTTTTTCCTACAATGAGCGGACGCGCTCCTCCAGGGCTTGGAGCCGGTCCCGTATTCCCGACAGGCGGTCCCGGCGTTTCTCCAGGTGTTCCCGCTCGGAACGGACGAATCGTGTGTAGGGCGCGATGGTCTCCCGTATGCGGGCCAGGCTGCTGTCGGCCTCCCGGTGGAACTGCTCGGTGATGGCGCCCATCAGCTCGGTCCGGGTGGCCGCGATGCGCTCCCGCAGGTTCTTCTTGGCCCGGGCGCGCTTGGCGGGGATGATGAAGAGACCCAGGGTCGCCATGACCCCCGCGGCCAGCAGGCCCGTGACATCGGCGGCGGTGGAGGAGGCGATCAGGGCCACGGTGGCGCCGAGGCCGACGGCGCCTGCCTCGACGAGGGCCGTTCCGGCGACGGCCTGCTGGACGTCGTTGGCCATGCGGGCCGCCTCGGTCTCCCGGTCGTAGCTCTCCATCCCCTGACGGGCGGCGCGGCCGACGGTCTCCAGGAGGCGGGAACGGTCGGACTCGAAGCGGGCCCCCACGTGGCCGACAATCCGATCGGCGTGGTGACTCCTCCTGAGGTTGACGTGCTCGACAACGGCCTGCCACTGGCGGATGTCCGACTCCACGAGCCAGTCGATGATGGACTCGACCTTCCGCTCGATCTCCTGTGGGGCGTCGGCGATGACCTTCTGTTCGAACTCTGAGCGAATCCGTTCCTTGCGGATCAGGTCGGGAAGCCGCCCCAGGCGGATGGTCTCGTCGAAGAACTCCAGGCCACGGACCTCCATCTGGTGGAGAACGTTGTCGATATCGGCGAGCCGGAGACCGAACTCCCGGTCGATGTCGGTCCGGTAGGCCCCCAGCTGGCGTTCGATGTCGTCCAGCGCCGCGAAGTCCTCCTTGAGGAGCTCCAGCTGGCCGGTCACGTCCTCGAGCAACCCGCCGACCAGGCTTGCAGCGACTCCGATGGGGTTGAGGAGCTTGAGGCGAAGCCGTTCGGTCTCGTCCAGGGTGTCCTGGAGGAAGCGCTCGATGGCCGGTAGGCCGCTGCCCTCCAGGGCATCCTCGTCACCGGCCGAGCGGGCCTCGCGAGCCCACCGTGCGGAAACGGGAAAGACCTGGGGAGTGATGCCAAGCATCCGGTGGGCCTGCGTGGCGACGTACTCGACGACCTCCTGGACCTGGCGCGGTCCACCGAGGATGTCCTTCTTGTTGATGATGAAGAGGATCTTCTTGCCCCAGTTCCGTATGTCCTCGAGGAACTGCCGTTCGCTCTCGCTGAAGGGCCGGTCGGCCGAGGTGATGAAGAGCACCAGATCCGAGCGTGGAACGAACCGGGCCGTGATGGCCTCGTGCTCCCGGTCCAGGGCATTGGTGCCCGGCGTGTCGACGATCTCGACCTCGCGGAGCAGGGGAGCGGGGACCGTCACGCGGTCCATGGCGGGGCCGACGGTCGACCGCGAATGCTGCTCCCCCCAGGTGATCAACTGGATCCTCGAGGTCGTGGGTGTCACCCCCTCCCTGAGGAGCTCGGTTCCCAGTATGGAGTTGATCAACGCGCTCTTGCCGGCGTTGAACTCTCCGACGACAACGAGGAGGAAGAGCTCGTCCAGTTGCTGGATCGACTGCCCCAGACTGCGGCGATCCTCCTCCCTGGCGTCGCTGGCCGCCAGGACGTCGGCAGCCTCGGCCAAACACGACCGAACCTCGCGCACCAACTCCTTTTGCGTCTCGGAAAGGACGGTTTCCAACATGGTCGCACCATAACATGTTCAAAGGCGACGGCCCAATCCATGATCACCGCAGAGGCGTCGCGTGAGCACTTGACAAGGCTTCCTCTGGAAAGAAGAATGTCACAAGTAGGTATTCTGGAGGAGCCAACGAAAGGTGCCTGCCAATCACATTCGGAAGGGGGGTGAGATCCCAAACCCGTCATTGGTGTTTCCCAATATGGTTGGATTCTCGGACATGGAAAAGGAGGGGGTATGGACGCGTTACTCGTCATGATCGTCGCGTTCGTCGGTTTCATCATCGCCTACCAGGTGTATGGAAAGTTCATCGGTAGGCGTATTTTCATGTTGTCCAAGACGGCCAAGGTTCCTGCAGTGGAGTTCGAGGACGGCATCGATTACGTGCCGACGCCCAAGGAGGTGATCTTCGGCCACCACTACGCCTCCATCGCCGGGACGGGCCCCATCGTCGGCCCGGCCATCGCCGTCATCTGGGGCTGGGTGCCCGCCCTGATCTGGGTTTTCGTCGGCTCCATCATGATGGGCGCCGTCCACGACTTCGGCTCCCTGATCATCTCCATGCGGAACCAGGGCAAGTCCATCGCCGAGTTCAGCGCCAAGTACGTGACGCCCCGGATCAAGTTCTTCTTCTTCGTCATCGTCTTCCTGGAGCTGCTGCTGGTCATCGCCATCTTCGGCCTGGTCATCGCCGTCATCTTCAAGATGTATCCGGGCTCCGTCTTTCCGGTCTGGATGGAGATTCCCATCGCCGTACTCCTGGGGCACATGATCTACAAGAAGGGCAAGAACATCACGGCGTGGTCCATCTATGCGGTCATCGCCATGTACATCACCGTGGTCATGGGTGTTTTCCTTCCGTTCAAGATGCCGGCGGTGGCGGGGATCCCGGCGACGGGAGTGTGGACGATCATCCTGTTGATCTACGCCTACATCGCCTCCGTGCTTCCCGTTCAGACCCTGCTGCAGCCTCGCGACTTCATCAACGCCCACGAGCTGTTCATCGCCCTGGCGTTGCTGGTCCTCGGCATCTTTGCGGCGTCGTTCGGTGGGAACCTCCACATCGTCGCGCCGGCCGTGCAGTCGACGCCGACCGGAGCACCCCCCCTGTGGCCCTTCCTGTTCATCACCATCGCCTGCGGCTCCATTTCCGGCTTCCACTCCCTGGTCTCCTCGGGCACCTCGGCCAAGCAGGTGCGCAACGAGGAGGACGCCCTCTTCGTCGGTTACGGCTCCATGTTGATGGAGGGTGTCCTTTCGACCCTGGTCATCATCGCCACCTGCGCGGGAATCGGAATGGGTGCGATGACCAAAGCCGGTGAGCACGTCGTTGGCCTCCAGGCCTGGACGACGCACTATTCTTCCTGGGCCGCGGCCGCCGGGTTGGCCTCCAAGGTCGGCGCCTTCGTCAACGGCTCCGCCAACATGATCGAGGCCCTGGGGATTCCCGTCGCGGTTTCCATCGTCATCATGGGCGTCTTCGTCGCCTCCTTCGCCGGCACGACCCTGGACACGGCGACCCGTGTCCAGCGCTACGTCGTGGCCGAGCTGGCCGGCGACCTCAAGCTGAACTTCCTGACCGGCCGGTACACGGCGACCTTCATCGCCGTCGGCACGGCCATGTTCCTGGCCTTCTTCACGGGGGCGAGCGGTAAGGGCGCCTTGAAGCTGTGGCCGCTCTTCGGCGCCACGAACCAGACACTGGCGGCTTTGGCGCTGATCGTTGCGACGGTCTACCTTAAGGCCAAGGGCGGCGCCAAGTGGATGGTGACCGGTGTCCCGGCAGCCTTCATGATGGTCATGACCGTCTGGGCCCTGGTTCTCAACCAGACCAAGTTCTACGCCAAGCACAACATGCTGCTGGTCGTGCTCAACCTGATCATCCTTATCGTCGCCCTGTGGATTGCGGTGGAGGGACTGATCAAGTTCTTCAGCGTCGAGCCACCCAAGACCGAGAAGCCCGAGATCGCGACGACCTGATGGTCGCCATCGAGTGAACCGACAACCCCGGGGAAGTACCTCGATGACGGGGTGCTTCCCCGGTTTTTCCCCTGGAGAGCCGGTGGAGATGCAATCGAGACTTCGAAGGGTTTACGTGGCGCTCCTGGCGCCGGCCGTCGCCCTCTTCGCAGCCCTCTACGTCGTCAGGAAGCTGGAGCTGGTGGATACCGGTGCCATCCGGGCTGCACATCCCATGCTGGGCATGGGGATCTTTTTCCTGGCGGCCGTTTTCGGTGTGGCGGCGCCACTCCTCCTCCGGACCTTCTTTGTCTACAAGCACCGGACGGCGCAGTACATCGAGGAAAAGGAGCTCGAGCGCTTCGAGGGGCAACTCCTCCAGGTCTCGCTTGTCACACCGTACCTGGCCGTGCTGGCGGCCTTCTTCGAAATCCGGACCGTCTACTTCGCCATGACGGTCCTGGCGGCCTTCTACGCCCTCTACTACTTCTACCCGTCGGAGAAGAGGGTCAGCTACGAGAAAAAAATCTTCAGGGTGCGCTGATGTCGTGGATTGCCTGGTTGAAGCGTCAGGTTCGTGAGATCTTCGAGGTCAGCGACCGGGTTGCCCGTGGCAAGGCCGTGGAGACCCTCGAGACCGAGCTGGAGGAGCTGGAGAACGTCTTCAGCCTCCTGGTTCTCGGTTCCTTCGTCGGCTTGCCCTCGCCCCCCATGCAGATCTCACTGGACCTCATGCCCCACATGGAGAAGGAGCTGATCAAGATGACGGAACAGGTGGACACGGCCGTGACACCCATCTCGCGCCTCTTCTCGACCTTCGATATCGGGTGATGTCCATGGACGCTGTCAACATCTTCTTCCTCGGCAAGGGCGGCGTGGGGAAATCGACATCCTCGGCACTGACGGCCCTCTCGCTGGCCCGGCGTGGCGACGACGTGCTCCTGGTTTCCCTTGACCCGGCGCACAACCAGGCGGACATCTTCGAAGCCCGCTTCTCGGACAGGCCGCGGCGCGTCGCACCCCACCTGGAGATCGTGGAGATCGACCAGGAACGGTGGATCCAGAAGTACCTCAAGGGCGTTCACGAGGAGATCAACCGGAACTACCGGTACCTGACGGCCTTCAACCTGGAGAAACACTTCGAGGTCATGCGGTACTCGCCGGGCCTCGAGGAGTACGCCCTGATCCTGGCCTTCGAGGAGACTCGCAAGAGGTATCCCGACCACCGGTACATGGTCTGGGACATGGCGCCGACCGCCCTGTCGCTGAAGTTCTTCAACCTGCCGACCCTTTCCCTCGTCTGGATCGAGCAGCTGTTGGCCCTGCGCAGGGAGATCATCTCCAAGCGCGAGCTGATCACGAAGGTGCAGCTCCTCAACCGCGAGGTGGAGACGGACAAGGTGCTCCGGCGGCTGGACCGTTCGGTGGAGGAGTACACGGCCCTCAAGTCGCTTTTCCAGGATCCCGGCAGGACGCGAATCGAGCTGGTTCTCAACCCCGATCGGCTTTCCCTGGCGGAATCCCGGCGTATCGTCACGGAGCTGCGGCGGATCGGGATCGGGCTCCACCAGATCGTCGTCAACAAGGTATGGGACGGCGCCCCCCTCGCAGCCGTCCAGAAGGAGTTCGCTGGCACGCCCATGGTCGCCGTGCCCCAGTCCGAAAACCAGCTCATCGGGCTGGAGGTGCTCGAGGCCTTCCTGGACGACAAGCGGCTGGACTTCCACCAGGATTGAGGTGCCAGGGAAGCGGTACACTGCGTCAGATGCGGGAACCCATCGTTCATCGCCTCAAGCCCTCGGCGCCTGCCAGAGTGCACCTGCTGCTGGCGGGGCTCCTGTGGCTGGTGGTGGGCACACTCCTGGCAATCTTCGGCGGCAGATGGCTCTGGATCGACTGGGGCTGGCCGGGCGCTGCCGCGAGCCTGGCGGCCGTCGCCATCGGGATCGCCAAGTCCCACTGGGTCCTGGACCGGGCCGCCGTCCGCATGGCCGTCCGCATCGGTGAGCGCGGCGATGGCCGCTGCATCGGTGGCTTCCTCTCCTGGAAGACATGGCTCCTGGTGGGCCTGATGTCCGGCGGCGGCCGCCTCCTCCGCCACCTGGTCGGCGCCAATGGCTTCGTCGGCCTGCTCTACCTGGCCGTCGGCGTGGCCCTCCTCCGCTCCTCCCGCCTCCTCTGGCGCGAGCGGAGCAAGCTGCTGTCCGCCAGGGCCTGACCGCCTTCGAGCCGCACCGTTCCGGTGCGCGAAACACGACGGCTGGCTCCCGCCGAGCGGAGGTCCTCTTGCGGGTGGTGGTTCTCCCGGCTCCGGCGCCCCGTTCATGGGGGGGGGGGCCGCAAGAGGGAGCTTCGCCGGGCGCATCCGAAGTGGTTCGAAGTTGAGGTCGAACGGGAGCCGTCGAGAATGCTCGTCGCGGTTTTCGACTTGAAACCGGAGGCCGATGTCCTTTTGCGAATCAGTCGCTCTGCTGGAGGGGGGAGAGTGCCGCAGGAGTCACCGGGAAAACCGGGAGCGATCCAGGTATCACAATCTCACAACCCGCCGGGAGGCGTTGGGGATCGGGCAGGCCCGGCGCCGGGAAGGGAGAAGACCGCACTGGCTCTTGGCGGAGGGGTGACGACGTGACCCAGGCCTCGATGGACGGGGGGTCCGGGAGACCAAGGCGCCATGAAGAGGAACGTGACACGAAGAAAAGCCCGGGCCGAGGCCCGGGCTGGTTGTTGCTGGTTGGAGTGGGATCAGTACATGCCGCCCATGTCACCCATGCCGCCGCCGGCCGGGGTCTCGGGCTTCTCCTCGGGGATGTCGCAGACCATCGCTTCGGTGGTCAGGACCAGGACGGCGATGGAGGCGCCGTTGAGCAGGGCGTTCTTGGTACCCTTGGCAGGATCGCTGCTACCGGCCTTGCTCATGTAGGCGACACCGTCCCTG
>CAZXNA010000001.1:0-84389 GCA_964641295.1 uncultured Thermoanaerobaculia bacterium | reverse complement strand
GGCGGGGATGACCATCATGGCCCCCATGAACAGCGGAACGAGCAGCGTGGAAACCCAGAACGCCTTGGTGCGGATCCGCTCCAGGTACTCCCTCCGGATGATGGCAGCGATCCTACGCAGCATGGGTCTGGTCCTCCTCCACGGCACGGATGAAGATGTTCTCGAGGTCAGGGACGAAGCGGGCGAAGTGGGTCACCTCGCCCAGCTCGAGCAGCGCCGTGAGCACGTCCCGGGGTGCGGCCTCCGGGCCGAGGTCCAGGAGGTACCGGTTGCGCAGGCTGTGGACCGCCTCCACCTGGGGGAGCTTCTCCAGGGCCTCCCGGCCGAAGTCCCCGTCCACCTCCCAGGTCCTGCCGCCGAACCGGCCGCGGATCTCCTCGAGGTTCCCCACGAGGATGGGCCGGGCCCGGTTGATCAGGCAGATGTGGTCGCACAACTCGTCAACCTGTGGCAGCACGTGGGTGGAGAGCACGATGGTCACACCGTCTTCCCGCATGGCCAGCATCAGGTCCTTGAGCTCCCGGGTGTTGATGGGGTCGAGGCCGGCGAACGGCTCGTCCAGGATGAGCAGCCGGGGGCGGTGGAGGATCGTGCCGATGAACTGCACCTTCTGCTGCATCCCCTTGGAGAGGTCCTCAACCTTGTGGCCCGCCCACTCGCCCAGGCCGAACCTCTCGAGCCACGCCTGGGACCGCCGCTTCGCCTCCCGGGGGGGCACCCCCCGCACCGTGCCCAGGAAGACCAGGTGATCCAGCACCTTCATCTTCCGGTAGAGGCCGCGCTCCTCGGGCAGGTAGCCGATGAGCCGCCGGCGGTCGTCGTCCACCGGCTCCCCGTCCAGCAGGACGCCCCCTCGGTCGGGCAGGATGATCCGCATCACCATGCGGATGGTGGTGGTCTTGCCGGCCCCGTTGGGCCCCAGCAGACCGAAGATCGATCCCCTTGGCACGTCGAAGGACAGTCCGTCCACGGCCACGTGCTCTCCGAAATCCTTCCGCAAGCCGTCGAGCTCGAGAATCGAATCCACCTGCACCTCCCTAGCCCTGTACTTCCCATCCTAGTACGTACCAACCCCCTCCATGTTTCCCACAGCCGGAAGGAGGATCTGGCCACGGGTCGGCAGGTGAGATGGCACCGCGGCGAATCTTGCATCCCGGAGGCTCTTGTGGCATCATTTCGTTCCTGGGCTGCGCCGGTAGCTCAACTGGATAGAGCATCTGACTACGGATCAGAAGGTTAGGGGTTCGAGTCCCTTCCGGCGCGCCACTTCAGTCACAGAGTCCCACCACCCCCGCGGGTGGTGTTTTTTTGAGTCATCAGGGCACCGGCCTTCCCACGGATTCCTGGTCTCGGCCGATCTCCAGCCCCGCGGGGCGTTCCGTGGCAAAGGCCGCGCTCGACGGCACCGCCACCCGGCCTTTATCCCTCGTGGATCTCGTAGCCGTTGCGGCCCTTGGACTTGGAACGATAGAGGGCGGCGTACGCCTTCTGGAGCCAACGCTCCAGGTCTCCGCCGCTGCAGAGCACGAGGCCGCAGGAGAGGGTCGGGTTAAGGGTGCCGACCTCGTGGGTTATTCGCGTCCTCCGCACGGCGGCCATCACCCTTTCCATGGCGGTCCGCAGGCCGGGCGTATCCACCGCAGCGAAGATCAGGAGGAACTCGTCTCCTCCCCAACGGGCAACGTAGTCGGGTTCTCTCAGGCAGCTGACGATGGCCTGGGAGACGCCCATGAGGAGGCGGTCTCCGACCTGATGGCCGAAGCGGTCGTTGACGGCCTTGAGCCCGTCGACGTCGGCGATCCCCAGTCCGAAGGTCTCGCCATTCCGGGCCGAGCGCTGAACGTCGTCGGCCAGCCGCAGGAGAGCGTCCCGCCGGTTTGGGAGGCCCGTCAGCTCGTCCGTGCGGGACAGCTCCTTCATTCTCTCGAAGGCCTGCTCGAGCTCGACTCTCTCGCGGAGCATCTGCCGGTGGACCCGGGCCCGGGACAGCAGCCCGCCGACGGTCACGATCAAGAGCAGGGAGACGACACCGAGGCTAAGGCCCAGGAGGCGGTTCTTGGAGCGCTCGGCGGCCTCGCGTTGTTGCAGCAGGGCCAACTGGGCTTCGCGCCGCTCGGCCTCCGTGGCCGTCCGCAGGCCCGAGATACGGGCTGCCTCCTCGGCGTCAAGGATCTTCCGGGAGATCTCCCGCTCCTTCTTGAGGTGGTCGAAGGCAGCACCGTCGCGCCCCATGGCGTGAAGGAGGTCGGCCATCCTCCCGTGGATCGCCGCCACCTGATTCAGATCTTCGAGCTCCTTGGCCAGGTCGAGCGCCGTCTCGTACTGACCCAGCGCCCGGCGTGGGTGGCCCTCGGCGGCCAGGAGATCACCCAGGGCCGTGTGGTTGTGCAACTGGCCCCGCGTCCGGCCAATCCGCTGGCAGATGGCGACCGACTCATGGATGGCGGCGCGGGCCGAATCGAGCTTTCCAAGCCGCACCTCGGTGGCGCCCAGATTGGTCAGCGCCATGGAGAGAAGGGGATCGTTCCCGACCTTCCGGGCCAGGTCGACGGCCCGCTCGTAGTAGTGCAGCGCCTCCTCGTTACGGCCCGTATCGAAGAGGAGATTACCCATGTTGAGCTCCAGGCCGGCCTGCCCCAGCTCATACCCCTCCCCTTCGTAGATCTTCAGGGCGCTCTGATACTCGGCCAGGGCCTGGTCCTCGTCCCCGGTACGGCGGAGCACGTTTCCCATGGTGACGTGGACGTGGCCCACCGCCAGCCGGTGGACCGGCCCGGGGTCGGTTGCGGCGAGCTCCTCGGCCTCCTGGAGGACGGTGACGTACCGCTCCATGGCGCCGCCGTAATCGCCCAGCCGGTACAGGATGTCGCCGCTTCGCCGGAGAGCCGAGAGGGCCCCGTCGGAATCGCCCGTCACCTTGTAGAGCCTCCTGGCGACACTGCAATGCTCCAGTGCGGGACCCAAATCCTCGGCATCCCACTCCGCCTGGGCCAGGGCATAGTTGGCCTCGGCCTTGGCCTTGGTGTCACCGCGGATCCTGGCCAGTTCGAGGGCCCTCTCGGCCGCATCCCGCCGTTGCCGGGGTGTCAGCTTGCGGTCTCGCGCGCGCTCGAGCAGGACGCCGATGGTTTCTCCCGGTTCGTGGCGGGCCGGATCGCCGGCCCACGAGGGCACGACGACCACCAGGCTCAGAAGGAGCACCACTGTGATCCTGGCGCAGCTCATCCCGTCCATCATACCGCCGCCCCCCGGGCGAACGGCGCCGGACCGTGAACTTCATGGGAGATCCCGGTCCCCTTGGGCCACGCCGGACCGAATGTCGACGGGCACGGGGGTCGGGGCGACGATCAGGGGTTCCGCAACAACGGCACCGCCCGGCCGGGCCTCGGCCTCGACGACCCACCGGAGGGTGATCAACCGGCCCTGGAAACTGTAAGGGCCAGGCGGGATCACGAAGCGGAAGCTCCTCTCCCCCTCCCGGCCGGTCCCCTGCAGGTTCCGCCGCTCGACGACGCCCACGTCCCGGGTTCCCCGGCCCTCCGTGTACCAGAGAAAGCGGATCTCCAGACTCTCCGCCGGCTCGTCCAGCACCCACACGATCCGTCCACCGACCTCGCTTCCCGGCGCGGCCCAGGAACGGCCCCCCTCCAGATCGATTCTCAGCCGCTCCACGACATCCCCCCTCCCGATTCCGGTGGGAGAACCACCAGCTGCCAGCTGTCGTCCACGTCGGGCCAGTGGGGAATGTCGGCCTCGACCCTGAGCTCCCAGACGATCCTGTTGTTCCCACCGTCGAAGCTGTGCATGGTCGAGCCTGGAATCTCCAGCTCCCCCCGCCCCTGCCGGACCCCCAGGGAATCCCGTACCCGCGCCAGCACGAAGCGCGCGAAAACCTCCCGGTCGGTGGTCGTATTCTTCCCCCTCCTGTAGGTCGCCTCCTCGCGCCCCTCGAGGACGATGCGGAAGTCCCTGACCCGACCCACTGCGCCCGTCGTTCGCCACTGGAGTTGGAGCCTGCCCCCGAGACGAGGGGCCGACGGTTCCACGATCAGGGTCGTCCTGGGATTGGCCAGCGCCAGAAGGGCGTGGAGGGAGGCTCCGATCAGGAGCAGACCCACCAGCACGAAGGGGACCATGAACGCCGTCAGGAACCAGTCGGGCCGCCCGCGGGAAAGGCCCTCGGCCGCCCGCCACAGGAAGACGGAGATCAGGCCGTTCCACACGACGGCCACCATCAGGATCATGGCCACCTTCCGGAGGCGCCGCCCCTGGGGGGCCAGCTCCAACGGCCCCGGTCCGTCGGGTCCCGCGGGAACACCGGGCACTTCCTGCTCGGAGGGGGCGGTCATCCCGCGCCGGAGGGTGCCCGGCTTCCGGCGGGCCCATTGGAGGCCCGCGGCGCCCAGGGCCACGGCCGCCAGGGGGATCAGGAAGAGAAGATGTCCAAGGGTGTACCCGGGCTCCACGACGGCCATGGTCGGATCCCGGGGATTGACGCGGACCTCCAGGCTCGTCCCCGGGGGGTAGCGCCGGGCCACGGCCGCCTTGGAGGCCCGACCGCTGGACCCCACGTCGACGAAGCCGTACCGGTTGCTCCGGTAGGTCACTCCGCGGTAGCGGTAGGTGTAAAGGATGTCCAGCTTCCAGGTGACGCTGGTTTCCCCGTCGTCGTTCCGGCTCTCGTGGCGCCGCACCGTGGACGAGAGGACCCGTGCCGGGACGACCTCCCACGATCGCGCCCGGATCGGGCCCGCCATCCACGGCGCCATGGCCGCCGCGCCGCAGAGTCCCGCGGCCAGGAAGATGCCAGAGACGAACTGCGAGATCTTCCGGACCCGTGCCGCCGCCTTGCCGTTTCCCGCCAGGGATGCCGCCCCCTCCGGCTTGGCAGATCTGGACCACGTGGCGACGAGGGTCACGACGCCAACGACAACGAAGACCAGCGGGAAGAGGATCAACAGAACGAAGGCCGGGGAACGTCTCTGGAGAACGGCCCTGGCCGGATCGGTGGGATCGACGTAGCAATGGGCGGCACCCCCCGGCGGATAGCTCAGCAGCAGCCGCTGCACCGGCCGGAAGCTCTGGCTGCCCCGGTAACCCTTCCGGAAGGTCGTCGCCTCGTGGGGCTCATCCTTCCACCGGTACCGGTATCGCACCTCGAACCGGTAGGGACGCTCGTCGTCACCGTCGAGGGAGGCCCCAGAGTCGACGATGGCACAGGGAACCCGGACCCAGGTCGTCCACACACGAACCACATGGACGGACTCCCGGCCGATGAACGCCGTGAACACCAGGCCGATGATCAGGAACACCGCCCCGAACAGGGTTCCGGCCAGGCGCCCACCGAGCCCTCCGGCCGAGCGCCCGCCCAGGACGAGTCTCATACGACGCCTTGGGGGGTCCAGGCCTCGAGGGCCTCCTCGAACTGCTCGAGCTCCTCGCCCCAGCGGCCGAAGCTCCAGCCCAGCTCCCGCTGGAAGACCATGCGCAGCCGCCAGGCCACGCCCCGGGCCGCCTCCGGATCCCACATGCCGATCCGTACCCGCCGCAGGAGAAGATCTTCCACGTGGAGGACGGCCCCGTGGCGGATCCAGGCCCGGGCCTCGGCGATGCTGAGATCGAGGCCCGGCGCCAGAGGCGTCAGCTCCTTCTCGCGACGCACCGCAGCGGCGGCCGTCCACGCCAGGGCGCCGAGGCGCCGGACCATGGCCTCCGCCACGGCGGTGGGCATGCCGAAAAACTCCTGTAGCCGGACCGCGTAGCTGGCCGGGGCCAGGCCGTGGAGAGCTGTCCCGTCGGTGGCCACGGGGGCCGCCCGGCGCGCCCGCTCTTCGGATAGGAGCTCGAGGGCGCGATCGACGGCCTCCTCGGCCATGACGCGCCATGTGGTCAGCTTGCCGCCCGCCGCCGACACTAGGCCCTCCTCCTCCCAGATGGCCTCCTCCCGGCTGGCCTCCGAGGGATCCTCCGCGTGGGTGTCGAGGATGGGCCGCAGCCCGGCGAAAGCGCCGACGATGTCGGCCTCCACGGGGGGATTGTCCGGGTACACCGACGCGATGGTCCGGAGCAGGTAGTCGATCTCCTCCTTCGTCGGTCGCGGGTCCCCGAGGGGCCCCTCGTGGTAGAGGTCCGTCGTGCCCACGAGAACGCCCTCGGGGTGGGGAATGAAGCAGACGGGACGGCCATCGTCGGGGGCCGGCACGGCCACGGCCACCTCGAGGGACAGCCGGTCGCGCCGCAGGATGATGTGACTGCCGCGGGAGGGGCGCAGGTGACGTTCCTCGAAGCCCATGCGGGCCCGGAGCTCATCGACCCAGACCCCCGTGGCGTTGACGACGACGCCGGCTTCGATGCCGTGAACCTGCCCCGTCTCCAGGTCGCGGGCGAAGACGCCGCAGATCCGGCCGCCGGGGGCCCGCATGGCCTCCTCCACCTCGAAGCGGCTGAGAACGCTGGCCCCGAAGGCGGCGGCGGTCGAGGCCACGGCCAGGGTCAGGCGGGCGTCGTCCGCCATGGCGTCCCGGTAGAGGAGAGCCCGGTCCAGATCCTCTGTCAGCAGGCCCGGCGCCAGTGAGGAAACCTCGTCGGGCTCCAGGCGGTGGTGCCTGTCCTGGCCCTGGGAGAGCTTGTCGTACATCCACAGGCCCAGGTCGATCTTCCACCCCGGCGTCCGATCGCCCTCGTAGGCCGGGTAGAGAAACTGCACGGGACGCACCAGGTGGGGGTCCAGCTGGAGCATGCGGTCCCGCTCGCGGCACGCCATTCGCGTGATCCGGAACTGCATCTGCTTGAGGTAACGCAGCCCGCCGTGGACCAGCTTGGTGGAGCGGGAGGAGGTGCCCGAGGCAATGTCCCCCTGCTCGATCAGCAGCACGTCGAGACCCCGCTGGGCAGCATCCAGGGCGATGCCGCACCCCGAGATCCCGCCACCGATGACGATCATGTCGAATCCGCCGTCCAGGGCCGAGAGCGCTTCTTCACGCCAGCCGGGAGAGAACATGGCCGAACCTGCCTTTCGGTCCCGCTCCGGGCCGTCCAGGGTCGCCATCACGGAACCGTACCGGGCGGGACCCCCCCAGTCTACCGCGTTTCGCCGCATTGCGGCAACCTGCGGGCCGGGGTGAGCGGACGGGGACCCCTGGGCCTCCCCTCCCGCGGCGGGCGGCCGGGCACGCCTTACCGGAGCTGAAAGTGCACGGTCAGGCGGAAGCGGACCTTGATGGGACGCCCGTCCAGGGTGGAGGGCTCGAAGCGCCAGCGGCGCACGGCCTCCACGGCGCTCCGGATCAACCCCAGGGGAAGGCCCCGGAGCACGCGGACGCTCTCCACCCGTCCGTCCTCACCGATGACCAGCTCCACGATGACGGCGCCTTCGAGCCGCGCCGCGATGGCGGCCCGGGTGTAGACCGGCTGCACGCGCTCGAGGACCTGGGGGGCCTCGATCTCGCCGACATCGACGATCCGCGGGGTTTCGGCCCCGACGGCGGGCGGCGGCGGCACGTTGATCATGGATCCCGGCACCGTCCAGGCGTCCCAGTCCACATGGATCTCCTCTTCCCGGGCGCTCCTTTCAACGATTTCTGGACCCTCCGGGGTGAGGTCCGGAACGGGAACCCGTGTTGGGGGCCTCTGAATCCCCTCCCTCGGCCTCGGTAGCTCGAAGCGGACGTTCTGGAGCCGGAGCACATGGAGCTGGTCCGGGGAATCGCGGGACGCACCTGTCCGCATCGGCCGGGGCCAGGTGACGGCGAACAGCGAGAGATGGACGGCCGCGGCCAGGAGCGCGGCGACGGGGAGCAGCCTGCGGCCGTCGGTTTCCGGCGCCAGCCAGGGGAAGGTCCCGGCCGGACCGGCCGGCTGCGATCGGGACGATGGGCTCTGCTGGTTCATGGCGACCTCCTGTTCAGTTGGACCACCGGCAGCCGTGGGTCGTTCCCGAAAAGGGAAATGGAACTTCCCGCCTCGGTCCACCGGCGCTTCAGGACGCCCGTCTGGCGACTCGCCCTCCCCACGGGCACAAACCGCGACCACCAGCCCCACCGGAGCCTCCCCGAGCCTCCCGAACATCCCGGCGGCCGGATCCCGGCCCGCCAGAACCCCCTGCCCCGAGGCCAATCCACCGCCGGGCGTTTTTGACACCCGTTCTCGGGAGTCGTATAAGTGGGGCCCGGCCCGGACCGGGAAACGGGAAGCCATGCATCCGACCGGGAAGCCCTTCGTCTCCACGGCGCTCGACGCCAATCTGGCCCTGACCCGGGCCGATGTGGTCATCCCCGGCGAGGAGAAGGTTCTGCTCGACACGGTGACCGCCCACTTCGGCGTGCGACAGCTGGCCGAGCGGATGCTCAAGGAGCTCCACCACCCCCTGCGCAATCCCCGCGTCGTTTCCCAGGAGCTCCGGGACCTGACCGGGGGCATGCTCCACTACTACGAGGGCAGCGAGCAACGAAGGCTCTGCATGATGCGCCTGGAGGGGATCTTCGCCGAGCTCTACCCCTCACTGGAGGACGAGGCGGAGGTCCAGACCCTGGCCCGGACCCACCTGCAGTTCCTCGAACGCCTGGCGAACTCGCCCTACCGGGAGGAATATTCCGACCCCCTCCAGGAGGGTGTGGCAGCCCTGGAAAAGGTCTGCGCCCTGCACCCTTCGGCGCTCCTGGTCCACGGCGGGCTGGTACGCCGCCTGGCGGGCAAGCTGGGCCACGACACACCGGCCGGGGCCCGCACCGCCGTCCTCTACGGCACCCTGTGCTCCGACGCCATGGCCGACTGGGTGCGGATCCTCGAGCGCCCCATCTCGGGTGTCACCTGGGGGACGGACCCCCTGGGCGCCCTGGAGGCCTTCGCCCCCTTCCGAACGACCATCGAGCGGGCCATGGCCGTGGCGGCTTCAAACGTGGAGCCGGCCACCCGGCTTGAGCTCCCCAGCCCCCAGGAGCTCCTCAACGCCTTCTTCACCGCCGTCGATACCGTGCCCAGCCTGATCGACCGCGTCACCATCCTGGTGGACCTGCTGGGCGAGCCGGAGTTCCAGTACCGCAGCCGGGAGGTCCTGCGTCGCCTCTACTTCGCCCTGCAGCAGCTCTGCGCCTCGGGCGACTCCCACGAGGTCTCCCGGGCCGTCGACCTGATCACCGGCTGCCTCAAGGCCGACGACCAGCGCGAGAAGCAGTGGCTCTTCGAGGGGATCACCCGCCTGGGGGAAGAGATCGCCCGGCGCGGGGACTTCCAGCTGATCGAACATTTCATCGACCGCTTTATCGCCACCGGATTCGAGCCCCCCGGCATCAAGGGCACCACCGAGGAGTGGGAGGTCGAGGTCAACCCCTACCACCTGGTCTGTCTGCGGACCTGGCTGGCGGTCATCCGCAGCGATCCCCGGCGCTTTGAACGGCTGCTCTCGGCCCTGGCCATCCAGCTCCACTTCCGCGGGGTCTTCGTCAACGATACGGACCTGTTCCAGCGGGACATCTCCCAGCTCCTCAACGGGGGCGTGGCCAAGTCGTTCAGCCTGGTGCTCCAGCTGGTGCGGCATTTGCCCGTTTTCTTCAGCGCCGTCGGCTCCGAGGGAGAGCTCCGGGAGGTCTCGACGCGGATCGACCAGATCTCCTATCGCCAGGACGCCGTCATCCACTTCCTGCGCAAGCAGGCCCACGCCGAGAGCAACAGCCGCCTCGTGGAGTTCACCCGGGCCGTCTACACCTGGTGGCGGACGGGTGATGCCACCCACCTCGACCCCTTCATCCCCGAGTCCCTGCGCCGGAGCCTCTCGCCGGACGATCCGTGGTTCCAGGGGGCCCACGATGCCCTCTCCGGCCTCGAGAACACGACGGGACTGACGGAGAAGGACCTGGACGAGCTGCCGGTGGACGCTTTCGCCGAGGGGCTTCAGTCCGTGGGTTCCGTCGATCCGGTCCACCGGGAGCGTGCCCTCCTCCTGGTCCGCCTCTACCGTCTGCTCAAGGCCAAGTACGACTACGACCCGGGGGAGACCCTGGACGCCCTGGAGGGTTCCAACCTCGTCCCCCACGAGCACCGCAAGCTCTTCGAGGCTGCCGTTGCCGGCGGCGACCACCTGGAGATCCTCCACCACGGCCACACCCTCCTGGAGGACCTCAAGGCCGTCGTCACGGACCCGAGCAAGACCGAGCCGTTCGAGAACCTCTACTACAAGCGCCACATCGCCGTCGGCATCCCCTCGGTGTACGGTACCTACCACGAGCCCAAGTTCGATGCCCTCGGCCTGATGCTGCGCCTGATGCGCTTCCTGACGGTTCACCTTGAAGCGTGCATCGCCGAGTTCCCCACGGGGTTCATGACGCGGGACACCCTGCTGCGGGCGGCGTCGCTGATGCACGAGATCCTGCGAGCCCTGGGCGTCGCCGGCCTCAGGGTCAAGAACCTCTCGGAACAGGTCGGGCTCCTCAAGGAGGTCCTGGACTGGGGCAACCTGACGGTCGGGCAGTACCTCAACCTCCTGGAGATGATATCCGAGGCCCTGGGGAACTCCGTGGAGGTCAACTTCATCGCGCCCCACGAACGCAACCTGGAGCGGATCCTTCCCGACCTCCTGGCGGACCGGGATCTGGACGAGCAGGAGCTCCTGGAGGCCAAGGGTGCGCTGGCCGAGGAGTTCCTCCGGTCGACCGTGGCCTCGATCTACGGCGTCCAGGAGCTGGACCTCTTCGTCAACCGCGTCCGCGAGGGACTCCGGATCATGACGGACACCCTCAGCCGGAACGCCTGCGTCGCCGTCCTGGCCTACCGCGCCGATCGGCTGGTCCGTCCGATCCAGGGTGAGGGCGACGTGCACCCCGACCCGCTTTTCGTCGGGGCCAAGGGCGCCGGGCTGCAGCGTCTCGCCAGCCTCGGGCTGCCGATCCCACCGGGCTTCATCCTCTCCACGGAGCTGTTCCGGATCCTCCCGGCCCTGGGCCACGGCGCCCTGATGGAGGATACGCGGCGGCGGATCCGCCGGGCCCTGGACGAAATGGAGGCCGCCACGGGCCGCCGTCTGGGTGACCCCGACCGGCCGCTCCTGCTCAGCGTTCGCAGCGGTGCGGCCTTCTCCATGCCGGGGATGATGGACACGATCCTCAACGTCGGGCTCAACGACGAGATCGTCGAGGCCATGGCCCACGACGAGCTCTCGGCGTGGACGGCGTGGGATTCCTACCGCCGATTCATCCAGAACGTCGCCATGTCCCAGGGTGTCGACCGAGACGCCTTCGACGCCATCATGCTGGAGTTCAAGGAGCGCCACAACATCGCCCGGAAGATGGAGTTCTCGGCGGAGCAGATGAAAACCCTGGCCCTGAGCTACCGGGAGCTTGCCGGGGAACGGGGGGCATTGCCCGAAGACGACCCCTTCGAACAGCTGCTCCAGGCGGTCTTTCTCGTGCTGCGTTCGTGGGGCTCCGAGGGCGCGCGCCTGTTCCGTCAGCGGCTCGGTTTGGCCGAGGAGTGGGGGACGGCGGTCATCGTGCAGCGGATGGTCTTCGGCAACCTGGGGGCCAACTCGGGATCGGGCGTCGTGTTCACCCGTGACCCGTGGTCGTCCCATACGGGCGTCGAGCTTTACGGCGACTTCACCAGGTGCTCCCAGGGCGAGGACGTGGTGGCCGGCCTGGTCCACCCCCTGCCCATCAGCGAGAAGCAGCGGCTGACCCGGGAGAGCAAGGAGCCCATGTCCATGGAGACCGCCTTCCCGGAGGTCTACACCCGCCTCCGGGAGATCGCCGAGCGGTTGATCCTCGAGGAGGGCTTCGAGCACCAGGAGATCGAGTTTACCTTCGAATCGGAACGGGCCGGGGACCTCTACCTGCTCCAGACGCGGCCCCTCCGGCTGCTGCGCCAGGAGAAGACCGTCGTATTTGCCCATACCGAGAGTTTGATGAAGAGCCTGCTGACCCGTGGGACCGGCGTCTCGGGAGGTGCCATCAGCGGCGCCATCGCCTTCACCATGGACGATATCCGCCGCCTCAAGGACGAGGATCCAAAGCTCCCGGTGATCCTGGTGCGCCCCGACACGGTGCCCGAGGACATCCCGCTCCTCCTCCAGGCGGACGGTCTCCTGACATCCCGCGGCGGGGCCACCTCCCACGCGGCCATCACGGCCAAGCGACTCGGGAAGGTCTGCGTGGTCAACTGCCACGACCTCGTCGTGGTCGAGGGAGAGCACGGCGCGAAAATCGGAAATCGCCGCTTCGAGACCGGTGATATGGTGTCCATCGACGGGGTTTTGGGGAACGTGTACGAGGGCCGTCACGAGGTCCTGACGACGGCGGCCCACCGGGCGAGCATCAGGGGAGGCATCACGTGAGCGAGAAGACTCTTGGAATCAACGGACTGGGACGCATCGGCAAGCTGACCGTATGGAACGAGATCTCGGAGAGGCGTTTCGGCCGGCTCGTGGTCAATGTGGGGCGGCCGGTGGGCCGGAGCGTCGATGACGTGGTCCAGTACCTGGAGAACGACAGCACCTACGGCAGCCTGGGGGTCTTTCTCCACGGCAACAAGGGCTCGACACGCTGCATCCGCGTTGTCCAGTCCTCGCCGCCGGTCCTGGACGTCGAGGGGATCCGGGTGGAGATCCTGACGGAGCACCGCAACCCGCGGGAGATCGGCTGGGGTACCCACGGGGTCGACCTGGTGGTCGACACCACCGGCGCCTTCCTCGACCCCAACGCCCCCTCCGACGATCCCAAGGGAAGCCTGCGCGGCCACCTGGAGGCCGGGGCGCGGGCGGTGGTCGTCAGCGCCGCCTTCAAGGTCAAGGGCCTTGAGGGGCGGTGGCCCGAAGACGCCGCCATGTTCATCTACGGCATCAACCACCACGCCTTCGATCCCGGCGTCCACAGCATGGTCTCCGCGGCCTCCTGCACGACCACGGCCCTGGCCCACATGATGCTCCCCCTGCTCAACCACGAGCTGACCCGGAACATGCTGACGGCGGCCATGTCGACCATCCACGCCGCCACCAACAGCCAGAGCGTGCTCGACAGTGTGCCCAAGGCCGGCGCCAAGGATCTTCGGAAGACCCGTTCGGCCCTCAACAACATCATCTTGACTTCCACGGGGGCCGCCCGGGCCCTGGAGCACGTCATCCCCACCATCCGGGACGTCGGTTTCATCGCCGACTCGGTCCGTGTCCCCATCCAGACGGCCTCCCTCATCATCCTCAACTGCACCTTCCAGACGGAGCTGGACGAGCGCGGCGACAGCGTCATCCGGCGGGAGACCCTGAACGAGATCTACCGGCAGTACGCCGAGCTCCCTGACAGCGGCGTCGTCTACAGCGAGCGCCAGAACGTCTCCACCGACATGATCGGCCACGAGGCCGCCGTAACCATCGAGGCCGTCGAGACCCACACGCGCACGGGGATGCTGCGGATCGACCTGGGCAAGCTCCGCCTCCCGGGCCTCGAGGGCACGCCGCCCTCGGCGGAAATCCCCGTCACTCACGCCAAGATCGCCGGCTGGTACGACAACGAGCTGGGCTCCTACAGCCGGAGGATGTCCAAGCTCTGCCACCACATCGCCGACAGCTTGGAGTAGACCCCATGAAGACCTCGAAACCCGTCCCCCGGCCCGTTGATTCCACCGCCCCACGGACCGTCCTCGTCACCGGCGCCTCCTCGGGGATCGGCCTGGCCTGCGCACGGCTCTTCCTCGACCGGGGCGCCCGGGTCGTCGCCCAGTACCACCGCCAGCCGATGCCGGTGGAGGAGTTGGCCCGGGAGCACGGCGAGGATCGCGTCGTGCCCGTCCAGGCCGACCTGGCGACCGAGGAGGGATGCATCCGGGCCGTTCGGGCGGCCGGTCCCTTCGAGGTTCTCGTCCACTCGGCCGGGATCTGGAACGACGGTGCCATCGCGACCCTCACAGAGGCGACCCTCGAGGAGATGTTCCGGACCAATACCTTCTCCGCCTACTTCCTGGCGCGCGAGATGTGCCGCGGCGTGGACCGTGGAGCGATGATCTTCATCGGCTCCACGGCCGGTGAACGGGGTGAGCCGGGACACTCCCACTACGCCGGCTCCAAGGCCGCCCTCTGGGGACTGGTCCAGTCCCTGGCCCAGGAGCTGGCGCCCGCCTTCCGCGTCAACCTGGTCTCACCCGGCTGGGTCCGGACCGCCATGGCCGAGCCGGCACTGGCCCAGGAGGGAAGGGAGGAGCGGATCGTCCGCGGCGTTCCGCTGCGGAGGATCGCCGAACCCGAGGATGTGGCCGAGGCCGTCGCCTTCCTGGCCGACGACCGGGCGGGCCGTCACCTGACCGGTGTCGACCTGCCGGTGTCCGGCGGCGCGCTTCTCCCCATGCCCCGCGGCTGACGGAGGGTGACGAGCACCACGTCGGCCGGCGCCAGAAGGCGCATGGGGGGGCCCCAGCGGCCGGCTCCACGGCTGACAATCTCGGTCATGGCGCCGACCTTGTAGATGCCGGCCAGATGGGGGTACCTCCTTCGCACCAGCAGGTGGAACGGCCAGATCTGGCCGCCGTGGGTGTGGCCGCAGAGCATCAGGCCAACCCCTGCCGCGGCCGCTTCCTCCTCCCGCTCGGGCGCGTGCTGGAGCAACACGACCGCCGATTCCTCGGGGACCACCGCAAGAGCGGCCCGGAGATCGGCTCCCGGCCGACCGGCCTGCCCCGCCCCTCGACGGTAGGGAATCCCCGCCAACCACAGGCCCGGCGCCACCTGCCGGGCCTCGTTGTCGAGGACGACCAGACCGGCCGCCTCCATGAGCCGTGTGCACCGCTCGGCGCCCGCATAGTACTCGTGGTTACCCAGGACGGCGAAGACGCCACGCCGCGCCTGCAGGCGCTTGAGGTGCGGCACCAGCTCCTCGACGGTTTCCGCATCGCTGTCGAAGAGGTCGCCGCTGACGGCGATGAGGTCGGGGTCGAGGCCGTGGGCAAGATCCACCAGGGAATCGACGAAACGCCGGCCCGTGAGGGTGCCCAGGTGAAGGTCGGAGAGCTGGAGGAGCCTCAGCCCATCGAGCGCCCCGGGTAGACCGGGCAACGCAACCTCGACGCGCACCACGCGCGGGCGGCGGAGACCCCCGTGAAGGCCCACGGCGGAGGCCAACAGTGCCGCCACGACGGCTCCCGAGCGGATCGCCGTGGTCAGGGATGCCCCCACCAGGCCGCCGAGGCTCAGCAGCTCTGCCAGCAGCAAGAAGGCCAGCAGCAGGAAGAGCACCCCCATCCACACGGCCCCGATCCACTCGAGGGTCGGCGCCAGCGGCACCCGCCATGCGTGCCAGAGGATGCGCCCCAGGGGGTACGCCAAGAAGCCGGTGATCAGAAGCAGGAGCACGCCACGGCCGCCCCCACACCGGGCGAGCCACGGCAGGTTGAGCAACCTCCACCCGACGTAAAGATGTTCCAGGCTCCAAACCCCCAGGACAAGGGCGATGAAGAGGGCGACGCGGGCTCCGCTGGACATGGATGCATTCTACCGGCCGCAGACCCTTCCCCACGGTGCCGCCGGCCGGGACCATGTAATACCTCGATCCAAACGACGTTCCCTTCTCCGTCAAGGTCTCGGGCCAGGCGGGATATACTGGCACCCCATGGATCCAAGCCGATCCGCCGGTAGCTGGGGCCTCCCCGCGGCCTTCGCAGTCTTCGCAGCCCTCCTGGTCCGCACCGGCCGGGCCGATCCCCTCGTGGCCGGCGCCGCCGTGCTGGCCGTGGTGCTGGGAGTCGGCTTCGTCCAGCGGCTGGCCCGCGGCCGCGGCGCCTTCGGCGGACTTCTCGCCGGCCTGACGCTGAGCGGCGTGGCCGTCGCCTGGACCATTGCCGAGCCCGCCGCCCACCGGGACCTGATCGCCCTGGCCGGCGCCGTGGCCGCCACGGGCCTCTCCCTGGCCGGGGCGTGGCCCAGGGCAGACCACGCCACACGGACCCGCCTGGCCGTCCTGGGGGCTGCCGTGGCCGGCGTGATCCTGGCCACGGGCACCTTCGGAGCGCCCCTCTGGCCCCTCAAGGCGGCCATGGTCCTGGCGGGACCGCCCCTGACCGCCGCCCTTCTCGTCCCCATGACAGGACCTCTCCTGGCCCTGGCCGGCGCCGTGGCCGCGGCCGCCGCCGTTGGGCCGGCCCATGCCCTGGCCTGGCTGTTGCCGCCCATCCTGGCCGGTGGTCTGCTCTCCCTGCGGCATGGCCGGGTTCGCGAGGCCGCCGTACTGGCCATGGTGGCCTCCCTCCTGCCCCCAGCGGGCCTCGCCCTGGGCGCCGGGCTCCTGACCGGTCTCGCCCGCAGGCGACGCAGTCCATGGCCGTTGCTCTTGCTCCTGCCGGCCGCCGGCCTGGCGCTCTGGCGGCTGCCACCCGGCGTCTCCCTGCTCTCCTGGCCCTCGCCGGCCGTCATGGCCTCCATCCTGCCCCTCTCGGCCGTGGCGCTGCCCTTTCTTCTGCCGGCCGCCGTGCTCGGTCTGGCATCCCGCCGCTCTTCCGAGGGTGACGCCCGTGACGTCCTGGGTGTGGGGCTCCTGGCGCTGCCCTTCCTCGGTGGTGGGCCCTGGCTCGGCGCGGCGGCCGCGGCCCTCTGGCTGGCCGCGTTGCCAGGCGTCCGGATTTCCGGAAACGGGGCCGTGCAGCGATCCCTCCCCTGGTCCTTTGGTGCCTCGACAGTGGTCATCCTCGGGGCCCTCTGGGGCTCGCCCCCTCCCCTGGTTGCGTCGACGGCCCTCCTGGCGGCGGGATGGACGGCGGCGTTGCTCCTGTCGCTCATTCCCCACCGGGCCGCCCGGCTGGCCTGGGTCCTGGCGGTGGCAGGGCTCATCTGGACCACCCCCGTCGAGGGTGGAGACCGGCACCTGGAACCAGGACAGGGGATCACCGTGCCCGCCGGGGGCGCCGTATTCCTGGCCCAGGCCGTGGGTTCCCCGGAGAAAGCCGGCACCGAGGCGCTGGCCTTCGTGGACGGGACTTCCGGAGCGCTCCGCCTGGGCCGGGACCTTCCGGTTCCCGGGTCGCAGCCTCGCCACCCTCTGATGTTGGCTTCCGGCCGGGGCCGCCGCGCCGGGATCGTTCTCCGTGGGGTGTCCACGCGGAAGGTCCCCGGCCAGACGATCCTCGAGGCCCGGCGATCCACCGTCGTTCGCATGGAACCCTTGGAGCGGTGGAAGCACCGGCGCAGACGCCTGGCCGCACTGATGGGCGGTGTCCTCCTGCTCCTCCTGGCGGCCCTCCTGGTTCCCCGGAGCGCGACGCTCCCCGCGACCCTCGGGCTGACCGTCGTGCTCGCGGGACTTTTTGCCGCCGGATCGGGCTTCGCGCCCCTCGCACGCCCCGCCTTCCGGGATGTGGCCGACCTGGCCGTCGTGGCCTTCCTCGCCGGCCTCCTCGCCCTCCGCCACCTGCGGAACCGGAAGCTCCTGGCTGGCTTCCTCATTCTGGCGCCCCTGGCCCTTGCCCAGCCCCTGCTGCGCCACCCCGCGGGCGACGAGGTCTACCAGCTCCTGATCGACCGCAGCCTCGTGGCCGATCACGACCTGGACATCTCCAACAACATCGACCCCACCAAGCCCTCCGAGGTCATCTACAGCCCCCACGGAAGCCAGCTGATCCACTCCCCACTGCCCGCCCTGGTCGCCCTGCCCGGTTACATCACCCTGGGCATGGGCGGCGCCCTGCTGACCGTGGCCTTCCTCATGGCCCTGGCGGCGTGGGCGGCCGCCCGACGAGCGGCGGAGCTGGGAGCCTCACGGCTCTCCGTGGACACGGCCTGGGGGCTCGTGCTGCTCGGATGTCCCGCCCTGATTTATGGCACCCAACTGTGGCCCGCGGCCTTCGGGGCCGCGGCGGCCGCCCTGCTCCTCCTGGCGGCCGCGCGGCCTGCGCCTCTCACCGCCGCCGCCGCCGCCGGCCTCTCCCTCCTGGTCAAGGTCCGCCTGGGACTGTTGACCTTGCCCCTCGCGGCCGTCGCCGGCTTCCGGGGCCGGAGCCGCCGTGCCGTCCTCGTCACCGCAGCGGCGGCCATGCTGGCCCTGACCGGCGTCGCCCTGCTCCTGGGCGGTCCACTGGGCCGACACTCCCTGGGCGAGCTGGTTCCATCGGACCCCGTGGCCTTCGGCCGCGGTCTGTGGGGACTTCTGTGGGACGCCTCGGCCGGCCTGGCCTTCGCCGCCCCCCTTTGGCTGGTGGCCCTGGCCTTTCTGCCGTCGGTCTGGCGGCGCGGAGGCCCGGGCGAACGGGCATTGATCGCCGGGGCCGCCCTGACGGTCTTTGCCTTGGCGCCCCGCGGAGAGTGGTACGGGGGCGGCTCGCCGCCCGTGCGCTACCTGGCGCCCGTTCTGCCCCTGGCCCTTCTCGCCCTGGTCGAGACCATGGGCTCGGCCCGGGGACGGCGTCTGGTCCGGCTCGTGCTCCCCCTCGGTGCTCTGGCCGCCTGGGTGGCCGTTACCCGGCCACTGTGGTGGTTCAACCCCGGGGACGGCGGGTGGTGGCTGGCCGATTCCCTTTCCCGGGCCCTGACCGTCGGCGGACGCCGCCTCTTCCCCTCCCTCATCCGGCCCAACGTTGCAGCCCTGGCCTTCCCGGCGCTCTTCGTCGCCCTGGCGTGGGCGTGGTCGCGCCGTCCCACCCACCGGGTGGCCGCGGCGGCTCTCACCATCGCCGCCCTGGCCGGAGGCCTGGCGGCCGCCGTGGAGCTGCCCGAGTGGCGCGTTCATGCCGAGGATCCCCAGGTGGTTCACCACGGCGGGCATGCCGACCCACCGCCCGGCGCCTTCTTCCGGGCGGCCCACGCCATCTCCTGGCGCCTGGAGCCCGGCCAATCCCTGGCCATCCCCTGGCGGCCGCCGCGGCACGCCCGTCTGTTCGTCCGCGTACGGGGAAGCATGAAGGCTCCAGGCGGCGGACGCCTGTTGGCGGACTGGGGCTCCGGCTCCCTCTCGGCCCTCCGCTGGGCCGGGGAGGGCTGGCGTCGCCTTCCCCTGCCACCGGTACCGGTCCCCGGAAGGGCTTCCCTCCGCCTCCGGTGGGATGGTCCACCGGGGACAGCCGTGCTGATCGACCGCGTGGAGGCCTCCCGGTGAGCCCGCCTCCCGTAGTTGTCCCCACCGTGGGTGCACCCACGCTGACCGCCTGCCTCGAGGCCCTGGAGGCCCAGACCCCCCCCGTGGAGCGGATACTCGTGGTGGCCTCGGGAGCCGCGGCCGGGATCGAGCTGCCGGCTCCCGTGGAGGTCCTCAGCTCCCCCCGTCGCCTGGGGTTCGCCGCCGCCGTCAACCGGGGCCTCGAAGCGGCCGGGGACGCGCCAACGGTGGCCGTGCTCAACGACGACGCCCTTCCTGCGCCGGCGTGGCTCGGCACCCTGGAGGCGGCAATGAGGAGGCAGCCCCGCGCCGCCGCCATCCAGGGCACCGTCACCGATGCCGCCGGCACCACCGTCGACGGGCGCGGTATCGCCCTGGACCGGTTCGGCCTGCCCGTCCAGGTGGATCGGGGCGAGCCCGCGGGACCCGAGCCGGATGCGCCGGTCCTCCGCCTGGCCGTCTCGGGCACGGCTGTCCTTTTCCGCCGGGAGGCGCTCCATGCTGCCGCCCTCCCCTCGGGAAAGGTCCTCGACGAATCCTTCGGGGCCTACCACGAGGATCTGGACCTGGGCCTGCGCCTCGGGCGGCTGGGATGGAACGCCCTCTGGGTTCCCGGCGCGCCCTGTCGCCACTTGGGTTCGGCCTCGGGATCGCGCCTCGCCTGGCGCCACCCGTGGTGGCTCCTGGCCAACCGCTGGCGGACCCTGGCGGGGAATCTCGGTGCCCGGGCCTTCCTCCGGAGCCTTCCCCGGCTGCTCCGTGGGGAGCTCCGGGCCCTCCGCACCATCAGTCGCGACAACTGGCGGGCCCCGGTCGTGGGCGTGGCCGTGGCGGCTGCGTGGCCCTGGCTGGTCGGTACGAGCTTGTCCCGGAGGACACCCGGCCCCCGTCTCGACGGGTTGCCCCTGGAGGCCCCATGAGGATCACCGTTCTGACCGACGACCGCGTCGGACCGGCCATGGCCGGGTCGGCCCTCCGCGCCTGGGAGCTGGGCCGGGTCCTGGCCGCCGCCGGGCACCGGGTGAGGGTTGGCGGAGGCCGGGGTTCCGAGGCTCCGGGGCCCGGCGGCCCGACCGTTACAGTGGGCGCCCCGCTCCGTCATGCCGAGGCGATCCTCAGCCCACCGTGGAACCTGCCGCCCCTGGCATTCCTCGGCAAACGGATCCTGATCGTCGACGGCGTGACCCCCCTGTTGGCGGAGCTCAACGCCACACTGGACACGCCGGAGATCCGGCGGCGCCGGGCCACCGCACGGGCCCGCCTGCCCCTCGTCCTGGCGCGGGCCGACGCCGTGCTGGCCGCCGGTGAGGCCCAGGCCGCCTGGTGGCATGATGTTCTCGAGCGAGCCGGCCGTCCCGGGGTTCCCGTGCTCGACGTGCCCTTCGGGATCCCCGAGGACGACCCACCGCAGGAGGTCTGGTCCCCACCGGACCTGCCCGACGACTGGGCCATGGTCCTGTGGTGGGGCGGGGTCTGGCCCTGGCTGGACCTGGAGACGCTCCTGGCGGCCCGGGCCCGACTGGGCGACGCCCCCCTCGCCCTCGTCGTGCCGGCCACGGCGCGTCCCGGGGGTTTCGCGCCGGCCATGGACCGGGAGACCCTGCTGCACATGGCCCAACGCCATGGCCTGAAGCCGCCCCAGGTGCTGCCGCTGGAGACCTGGCTCCCCTACGCCCAGCGCCACCGCCTCCTCAACCGGGCAACCCTTCTGGCGGTCCTCCACCATCCGGGGGAAGAGGCGAAGCTGGCCTTCCGGACCCGGGCCCTTGACGGCGTCTGGGCCGGGGTCCCGCTCCTGCTCAGCGAGGGGGGCGCGGTCGCCGAGCTGACCCGAGAGCTCGGCTGGGGCGCCGTGGTGCCCGTCCACCGTCCCAAGGCCGTGGCCGCCGCCATGGAGCTGATGGCCTCGGAACGGGAGCAGCTGCGTTGCCGGAAGGCCATCGCCGCGAGCCGGGACGACTGGCGCTGGCCCCGCGTGGCCGAGCCCCTCGTCCGCACCCTGCCCAGGCTGCCCCTGGTCCCGCGCCGCCGCCTGGCCCTGCCGTCCCTGGCGGCCGGCTTGGAGCTGGCCGGTCTGAGGAGCCGGCGGTGGTGAACTCCCCCGACGTCGGCACCGTCGTCGTTCGCTACCGCGGCGGCGAGGAGGTGGCCCGTTGCCTGGAATCGCTGCTGGATCACGGGGGAGCGCGCCTGGCGGGGATCGTCCTCGTGGACTCCGGATCGAAGGACGGCGGCGGAGAGAAGCTGGGCCGCCGTTTTCCCCAGGTCCACACCATCCTCCTGGAGAAAAACCGTTCCTTCGCCTTTGCAGCGGACCGCGGTGCCGAGGTCGCACCCGGGGAGTTGATCCTTCTCCTCAACCCCGACGCCCGCCTGACCGCCGGCGCACTGGATACCATGGCGCGGCACCTGGACGAGCACCCCCACTGTCCCGGAGTCGTCCCTCTCCTGGTGGGTCAGGACGGGCGCTCCCAGCACCGCTGGCAGCTTCGCCGGCTGCCCCGGCCCGTGGACCTTGCCCTGGGACGCCCCGGTCGCCCCGCATTCCTCCAGCCTCCGAAACGGCCCGTTTCCGTCGAGCAGCCCGCCGCCGCCTGCTGGCTGCTGCGCCGCCGGGTGTGGGAGGGTTTCGACGGTCTCGATCCCCGGTACCAGCCCGCCTGGTGGGAGGACGTGGACTTCTGCGCCCGCCTGAGGACCGCCGGCGCTGGCGCCTTCACGGTCGTCCCCGGGGCGACGGTCGTCCACGAGGGGGGCGTTTCTGCTGCAACCCTCGGCGACCGGGCCTTCCTCGAGGCCTACCACCGCAACATGGGCCGTTACATCCTTCGCCACCACCCGAACGAGTCCAGGACCATCCTCCGCACACTCCGGGCCAGCCTCCTGGCGCGGGCCCTCCTCCGTCCCTCGCGGGCCGTCGCCTACCGCGCCGCCGCCCGGGCGGTGTTGGAGGTGGCCAGCTCCCGCCGGGGATGAGGTTCTGCCGGCCGCGGTACGCGCTTTCCATTTGAGAGACCTCGGCCGAGGGCAGCGCACCTGGGCGCGCAGCCCGACGCCGGGGTGACACGGAGTACACTGGTGCCATGAACCGGCCAGACGATCCCTGGTTCCTGGAGCGCTTTCTGGAACATCTGGAGTGGGAGCGGAACCTGTCGCCGCGGACCCTGAGGGCCTACCGGCGTGAGGTCCGGAGCTTCGCGGAGTTCGCGGAGGAGGAGCTAAGCCGGGTCGGGCCGGGAGCAGTGGAGGCTGTCGATGTGCGGGCCTACCTGGCCCACCTGAGGTCCCGCGGTCTGGCACCGCGCTCCGTGCAACGTGCCCTGGCATCCCTCAGGGCGTGGTTCCGATTCCTGAACACCGAAGGGCTGGTCGGGACCAACCCTGCGGAGCTCGTTCCCCACCCGCGGGTGGAGCGGCGTCTACCGCCCACGGTGCCGGCGGAGGCCATCGGTCGCATGCTCGACGGCCTGCCGGACACGCCCGCCGGCCGCCGCGACCGGGCCATCCTCGAGCTCCTCTACGGCGCCGGGCTCCGGGTCGGCGAGCTCGTGACCCTGGACCTGGACGACCTGGACCGCGGCCGCCGTCTGGTCCGTGTTTCGGGCAAGGGCCGCAAGGAGCGGATCGTCCCCTTCGGCCGGAAGGCCCTGGCGGCCATCGAGGCCTACCTGCCCGAGCGTGCCCGCTGGCGTTCCGGGCCATCACGGGAGGAGGGCGACCCCCTCTTCGTCAACCAGCGGGGCTCCCGCCTCAGCGACCGCTCCGTCCGCCGCATCCTCAACGCCGCCGTCACCCGTACGGCCGAGCTCTACGAGCTCCACCCCCACGCCCTCCGCCACGCCTTCGCCACCCACCTCCTGGAGGCCGGCATGGACCTGCGCGCCATCCAGGAGCTCCTGGGCCACACCTCCCTGGCCACCACCCAGATCTACACCCACGTGGACCTGGCGCACCTGATGGAGGTCTATCGCTCGGCGCACCCCAAGGCGTAGGTCCCTCGCAAGTTTCGCCCCCCATGGCGGGATGGGCCCGAGCGACCCCCGATCATCCTTACCATTGGCGGATCGGAATCCCTGACCTGGAAAGCCTTTTGAACGATCACCCTCCGCCGAGCCGGCGAGCCCACCCCCGGATGGACTCCAGGGCGTGGGCGGCCTGGGCCTCCCGGCGGCGGCGGCGGTCGCGGATGGAGGTCAGCTCCAGGGGGCAGCGGATGAGGCCCCAGGAGATGTTGGCGGGCTGAAAGCCCTCGGGACGCCGGGCGGTCAGGTGGCGGACGAGGCCGCCGAGGGCCGTGTCCGGAGGCGGGGGCGCGAGGACGCGGCCGGCGAGCTCGGCGGCCAGGAACCGCCCTGCCAGCAGGCCCGTGGCGGCCGATTCGACGTAGCCCTCGACGCCCGTCATCTGGCCGGCCAACCGCAGATCGGGGCGCGCCCTGAGCCGAAGGTAGGGGTCCAGGTGGGCCGGCGCGTTGACGAAGGTGTTCCGGTGGATCATGCCGTAGCGGACGAAGCGCGCCTCCTCGAGGCCGGGAATCATGCGGAAGACCCGCTTCTGCTCGGGGCGGGTCAACTTGGTCTGGAAGCCCACGAGGTTCCAGTGCTCGGCGGCCAGGTCGTCCTGGCGCAGCTGCACCACGGCCCAGGGACGGCGCCCGGTTCGCGGATCCTCGAGGCCAACGGGTTTCATGGGCCCGAAGCGCAGGGTGTCCCGGCCCCGTTCGGCCATGACCTCGATGGGGAGACACCCCTCGAAATAGGCGGCGTCCCCGGTCTCGAAATCCTTGAAGGCCACTTTTTCGGCGGCAAGAAGCTCGTCGACGAAGGCCTCGTACTCCTCCCGGGTCATGGGGGCATTGACATAGTCGGCCTCCCCCTTGCCGTAGCGGGAGGCGCGGAAGAGCCGGTCCATGTCCAGGGAGTCCGCCGCGACGATGGGCGCCACGGCGTCGAAGAAGGCCAGGGCGCCCTCGCCCAGGAGCTCCTCCAGGGCCTCGTGGAGTGGGGGCGAGGTCAGGGGCCCGGTGGCGATGATGGCGGGCCCATGGGGCAGGGACGTCACCTCGCGGCGCTCGACGGTGATCCGCGGGTGGCCGGAGACGGCCGCCGTCACCTCCTCGGTGAAGCGGTCCCGGTCCACGGCCAGGGCGCCCCCCGCCGGCAGGGCCGCGGCGCGGGCCGCCCGGACGATGATGGACCCCAGCGCCTCCATCTCCCGCTTGAGCAGGCCGACGGCGTTGGAGGGGGCGTCGCCCCGGAGGGAGTTGGAGCAGACCAGCTCGGCGAAACGATCCGTGGCGTGGACCGGAGTGCTTCGTACGGGCCGCATCTCAACGAGCCGGACGGCTACACCCGTCTGGGCCAGCTGCCAGGCGGCCTCGCTGCCGGCCAGCCCCGCCCCGGCGACGAGGACCTCCGGGCTCACCCTTCCTGTTCCGGTCCGGTGACCTCGTCCGGAGCCGGGATCCGGTGCCCGCACTCCTTGACGGGGCAGACCAGCTGGCGGCCGAAGCGCTTGGTCACCCGCAGACCCATGACCGGCCAGCCGCACTGGGGACAGGGGATCGGCACGGGCCAGTCGTTCATGGCGAACTTGCACTTCGGGTATCGGCTGCAGCTGTAGAAGATCTTGCCGTACCTGGACTTTCTGCCCGTCAGCTCACCCTCACACCCTTCGAGGGGGCAGGGGACGCCGGTGCCCTTGGGCTCCTGGCGGGTCTTCCCGTCGAGGGAGCGGGTTCCCTTGCACTCGGGGTATTTGGAGCAACCCCAGAAGGGGCCGCGCCGCGAGCGCCGTTGCACCATGGGCGCACCGCACTTGGGGCAGCTGGGGACTTCCACATCGCCCCCGGCGGGGCCGTCCTCCGTCCCCTCCCCTTCGGCCTCGGCCTCCCCGACGTTTCGGGTGTAGCGGCATTCCGGGTATCCGCTGCACCCCAGGAAGGCGCCGTTGGAGCCGAATCGCAGGACCAGGGGTTTGCCGCACTCGGGACATTTCTCGTCGGTCGTCGCCAGCTTCCGGCGAAGCTCCCGCATGGATTCCACGGCACCCTCCAGGTCCCGGGCGAAGCTCTCGGCGAAGCGCCGGACCAGATCGTGCCACCCCTCCTTCCCCGCGGCGACCCGGTCCAGCTCCTCCTCCAGGCGGGCCGTGTACCCCTCGTCGATCAGATCGCTGAAGGTGGCCGTCAGGAGGCGGTTGACCAGACGCCCCAGCTCGGTGGGTCGGAAGGTCCGCTTCTCCCGGAGGACGTAGTCGCGCCCGGAGATTGTGGCGATGATTGCCGCGTAGGTCGAGGGCCGGCCAATACCCTTTTCCTCCAGGGCCTTGACCAGGGTCGCCTCCGTGTAGCGTGGCGGGGGTTGGGTGAACTTCTGCTCCACTTTGACACCCTGAAGCTCGAGGCTCTGGCCCTCTTCCAGGCCGGCCGGGAGCTTCTGCTGCTCGCCTTCCTTCGCCTCACCGTTCTCCTTCCACAGGCGGAGAAAGCCGGGATCGAGCAGGATCTTTCCCTCGACGGCAAAGGTGAAGGGACCGCAGCTGACCTCGACCTTGGTGACGTCGAAGACGGCGGGCTTCATCTGCGAGGCCACGAAGCGTTCCCAGATCAGCCGGTAGAGGCGGAGCTCGTCCCGTCCGAGATGGTCCTTGACCTTCTCCGGTACCAGACCGGGATCCACCGGACGGATGGCCTCATGGGCATCCTGGGCCGTGTTCCGGTTCTTGAAGTAGTTGGGCTTCTCGGGTACCGCCTCCTCACCGAAGCGCGCAGAGATGACCTGCCGGGCGGCCTCCACCGCCTCGGGTGCCGAGCGGACGGAGTCCGTTCTCATGTAGGTGATCAGCCCCTGACGGCCGCGGTCGCCAAGCTCGACCCCCTCGTAGAGGCGCTGGGCGAGCTGCATGGTCCGCCGGACGGGCAGGCCCAACCGGCGCGCGGCCTCCTGCTGGAGGCTCGATGTGATGAAGGGTGCCCGGGGCCGCTGCCGCCCCTTGCGCCGCTTGACGGAGGTGATCCGGATGGAACCGGCCTCGAGGGCCGCCTTGACCTCCTGGGCCTCTTCCGCCGTGGACGGCCGCCATTTCTTGCCGTCCCGTTTGGCCAGCCGTACGACGAAGGGGGGCGGCTCCGGCGCCAGGACCGTGGCGTCCACGAGCCAGTATTCCTCCGGAACGAAGGCCTCGATCTCGTCCTCGCGGTCGCAGATCATCTTCAGGGCGACCGACTGGACCCGCCCCGCCGACAGTCCACGACGCACCGAACGCCACAGGAGCGGAGAAATCTTGTACCCCATCAGGCGGTCGACGACCCGGCGGGCCTGCTGGGCGTCCACCCGGGCGAGGTCCAGCTCCCGCGGCTCGGCGATGGCGTCCCGGACGGCGTTCCTGGTGATCTGGTGAAACTCCACCCGGTGAATGGGGCGGCCGAGGTCCTTGAGGAGTTCGGCGATGTGCCAGGAGATGGCCTCCCCCTCACGGTCGGGGTCGGTGGCGAGGTAGACCTCTTCGGCGTTCTTCGCGGCCCGGCGCAACTCCTCCACGACCTTCTTCTTTTCGGGAAGCACCAGGTATTCGGGTTCGAAATCGTTTTCCTCGTCGACACCCAGCTTGGACTTGGGGAGGTCCCGCACGTGACCGACCGAGGCCTTGACCTCGAACTCGCCTCCCAGGTAGTTGCCGATGGTGCGCGCCTTGGCTGGCGACTCGACGATGAGCAGCTTGGACGCCATCTCCAGATCCTCCAGGCCGGTCACGGTACCACACCACGTCAAGGGGCCTGACGTCATGGCGGGTTGGTGAAGCCCGGGAGGCGACCCGGATCGCCGGGGAGGGTCACGGGGGGCTAGGGCCCGCCGTTTTCGGAGGGCACCACCCGGATGGACCCGGCCCTGCGGCTGTAGCGGCCGTCGGCCGCCCGCTCGACGGTGCCGGCCATCTCCTGCTCCAGCAGGAGGTTGAGGACGTCGGGAATGGGACGACCCAGGGCCGCGGCCAGCTCCTCCACCGAGCGGCTCTCCCCGGCCGGCAGGGCCTCTCCCAGGGGATCCCCGGCACCGGAGGCTCCCGAACCGGCCCCGTCCAGGCCGAGCTCTTCCAGTAGGTCCCGGGGACCGAGCAACGGCTTGGCGCCGAGGCGCAGGAGGGTATTGGGACCGACGGAGGATTCGGAAAGGATGGAACCGGGCACCGCGAAGACCTCCCGGCCCTCGTCCAGGGCCAGGCGGGCCGTCACCAGCGCACCGGACCGGGCCGCCGCCTCCACCACAACCAGGACCCGGACCATCCCGGCGATGATCCGGTTCCGCTCGGGAAAGTGGTGGCGCCGGGGTGGCGTCCCGGGCAGGTACTCGCTGACCAGGGCACCCGAAGCGCGGATCTCCTCCGCAAGGCGCCGGTGCTCGGTGGGGTACACGCGGTCGGGGCCGGTGCCCCACACGGCCACCGTCGGCCCCCCGGCCTCCAGCGCGCCGCGGTGGGCCGAGGCGTCGATTCCACGGGCCATGCCGGAGATGACGGCGGCCCCGGCCGCGGCCGCCTCGCGGCCCAGCAGGCCCGCCACCTGCCGTCCGTAGGCCGTCGCCCGGCGGGAACCGACGATGGCTACGGCGGGGCCCACGGGGAGCGTCCCCGCGACGAACAGCCCCAGGGGGGGATCTGCCGTCGCCGCCAGGAGCTCGGGGTACCCCCCCGTTTCCGGGGTCACCCACCTCCAGCCCAGGGCGGCGGCCCGATCGAGCACCGACGCCACCTCGCCGTCGAGGGCCCGCCGGGCGGCGGCCAGTGAGGCGGGGGGTACGCCGCTGTCCAGCAGGGATTCGAAGGGCTCCCCACCTCCGGCGCCGACGACCCGCCGCACCCGCCGACCCGCCCCCCCGAGAAGAAGGGCCAGTCTCTGGGCTGCTCCCCTTGGAATCCGGTCCATCGACCCATGGTACCGGGGGCCTGCCGGAGCGCACAAGAACAGTCCTCCCGGTCCGGCAGGCGAAACCCATCACTGGGGTATACTCGATCCATGGAGCTTCGAATCCTCGGAAGCTATGGGGGCGATGCACCCGGCTGTCGCATGACCTCCTTTCTCGTGGAGGGAACGCTGGCCATCGACGCCGGGGCGCTGACACGGAGTCTGTCCATCGAGGAGCAGGCCGGGGTCCACCACATCCTCCTCTCCCATTCTCACATTGACCACACCGCCTCCCTTCCCTTTCTCATCGAGAACAGCTTCTCCAACGGCGAACGGGCCGTGGACATCTACTGCACCACCCGGGTCCTGGCCAACGTCCGCCGGCACCTGTTCAACAATGACACCTGGCCGGACTTCTCACGGATTCCCAACCACCTCTACCCCTCGGTCCGCTTCGTCGAGATCGAGGCGGAAACACCCTTCGTCATCGAGGGCCTCCCCGGCGGTCCCGTGGAAATCACGCCGATCCCCGTCCGTCACATCGTGCCGACGGTCGGCTTTCTCGTGCGCCGCGGCGCCGCGTCCTTCCTGTACACCTCGGACACGGGCCCGACGGAGCGCGTCTGGGAGGTGGCCAACGCCCAGGAAGAGCTGGGGATGCTGATAACCGAGTGTTCCTTCCCCTCGGAACTCCAGCGGATCGCTGACGTCAGCCTCCACCTGACGCCGACCACACTGGCCTCCGAGCTGGCCAAGGTCGACCCGCGTATCCCCGTTTACCTGTATCACTTCAAGCCGGCCTACGTGGAGCAGCTCCGTGCCGAGCTGGCGGCCATGAAGTTCGACCACGAGATTCACGAGCTCGAGCAGGACGCCGTCTACAACCTGTAAAGATTCACGAGCGTTCCAGCTCGAGGAGATCTGTCATCAGATCGAAGGCCCACCGGGTCCTCACACCCGGGTCCCGAGGATCGGCCACCGGCTCGGCGCCGTAGACGATCGACCCTTCATCGCGCCGGGCCCACAGCCGCCTCCAGGCAAGCGCCTCCCCCTCGAAATGCGCCACCCAGCCCCCGGAAACCGTCGAGACGGCGGCTTGGATTTCCTCGCCCCCCTTCAGCCGCACCCGGAGCCACTCCCCCTCGCTCTTGACGTTTTCCACGGACTCCCGCGCACCGATCAGGCGTTGCGGATCATCCCAGCCCGGGCCCGTCAGATCCGCTGCGCGGCGTACCTCGACGGTCGCCGCCCCGCGGGATGGCGCCACCTCGACGCCATGGAGAAAAGCGGGGTCGACCCGCTGCCGACGGAGGAGGGTCCTCTCCAGCCACGTCCGATCCACCGGTCCCACGACCCGGGCGAAGAGATCCTCGATCTCCACCCGCCCACGGCGGACCAGGTAGCGTTCGGCCGTTCCAAACCACAGGAGATCGAAGCCCAAGGCACCCCTTGCCGGAGGCGGGTCCTCGAGATGGAGAAGCTCCTCGGTTCGCCCCCCGGCTTCACGAAGCACCGTGGCGTCGGCCAGGCGGTAGGTGCCGTCCGGGCCCTGGACCTCTTTGGGACCAACGGCGAGGGGGAGGCCGCAGCCGATGACGGCCCCTCCGGCCGGCACCCAGGGGAGGTTGCCGCCGAGTCCGCCTCCACGCCGAGGAGTGATGCCCGTCAACTCCTCCAGAAGCGTGGCGGCCTCGTCGAGACCTCCGATCCAGCCGCGCTGGCGTGGGGGTGGAGCCCCCTCCGGCGGGGGCAGACGCCGCCAGGGCAGGCGGGCCAGGCGGGCTGCGGCAATTTCGGCAAGGCCCGGCGGGGCGTTCACGCCTCAGCGCTCCAGGCGTTCGACGAGCCGGGAGATCCGGGCCTGGGTGTCCGGGTGGAACCAGCAGGTGAGGAAGCCCTCGACCCCGGCCTCCGCCTCCCGGCGGGCCTCCTGCCACGCCTGGCCGTGGAGGAGGCGCTTGGCCTCGGCATAGGCGCAGGAGGACTTGGACTGGAGGGTTGCCAGGTCCTGGGCCGCCGCCACGACGACCTCGTTGGACTCAACAATCCGCTGGACGGCGCCAAGCTCCAGGGCCCGGTGGGGCGTGCAGCCGTCACCCTGGAGAACCAGCTCTTCCACGGCGTGCGGCGCCAGTCGCGATCGCAGCATGCGCACGCAGCCGGCCGGGACGGGCACGCCGAGGTTGATCTCCGAAAGCCCCATGCGGGCCCCGCGGCCGACGACCCTCCGGTCGGCGGCCAGCGTCAACAGGCAGCCGCCGGCTATGGCGTGACCGCCGATGGCGACCACCGTCGGCCCCGCGTAGGAAAAGAGCTCCAGGATCGTGGCTTCGAAGAGTCTGAGGAAACGAGCCACGTCCTCCCGTCCTGCGCGGCTGAGACGCTTGAGGTCCCAGCCGGGACAGAAGATCCGCGGGTTTGCCGAGGAAATCAGCAGTGGGGGCGCGCCGGCCTCCTTCGCCTCCGTCACGGCTCCCCGGAACGCCAGAAGCATCTCCTCGTCCATGACGTTGGCCCCGCGGTCAAGGACCAGATGCACGACGCCCTGTTCCTTCGTCACCCTGACGGCTTGCTCGCTCATGCCCGGCCTCCCGTCACCATCCCTCCCGGAGAATCTACTACGTCAGCCCCCCCGCCGGTCAAGTGCCCCAGCGATAGGGACCTCCATTCCACCCGGAGACCCTGCGGCAGGGCCCGCGCCGTTTCACATGGACTTGGCGAACAGCCCATGAACCCGGAGATCGTCCGTCAGTTCCGGGTGAAAGGTCGCCGCGAGGATCTTTCCCTGGCGGACGAGCACGGGATCGTCGTCGCGCCAGGCGAGAACCTCGACGTCTGGGTCGGTCGCCGTGATCCGGGGGGCGCGGATGAAGACCCCCTCCATGGTGCGCGGTTCGCCCAGGGCCTCCACCGTCCGGAGCGGAACGATGGCCGACGCGATCTGCCGGCCGTAGGCGTTGCGCACCAGGGAGACGTGCAAGAGCCCCAGGGATCGCTGCTCCGGCTCGACATCCCTGGCCAGGAGCACGACGCCGGCGCAGGTGGCGAGCACCGGCATGCCGGAGGCGATCCTCTGGCGAAGGGGCTCCAAAAGCCCATCCTCCATGGCCAGCTTGAGCATGGTGGTGGACTCGCCGCCGGGCAGGATCAGACCGTCGATGGTCTCGAGCTCCGCCACGGTTCGAACCGGGACCGCGTGAACCCCGAGACGCTCGAGGGTCCTGGCGTGGGCGTCGAAATCCCCCTGGAGGGCCAGCACTCCCGCCGGCATTACCAGCCCCGGCGGGACAGCATCTCCTCGGGCGTCAGCTTGGCGATATCCAGCCCCGACATGGGCTCCCCAAGCCCCGCGGAAATCTCCACGAGCTTGGCCGGGTCCTGCCAGTGGGTGACGGCGGCGACGATGGCCCGCGCCCGGTTGGCGGGATCGGAGGACTTGAAGATCCCGGAGCCGACGAAGACCGACTCGGCGCCCAGCATCATGCACAGGGCGGCGTCCGCCGGGGTTGCGACGCCGCCGGCGGCGAAGTTGGGCACCGGCAGCTTGCCGTTTTCGGCCACGTACTGCACCAGCTCGAACGGCGCCCCGAGCTCCTTGGCCTGGGCCATCAGCTCGTGTTCGTCCAGGATGCTCAGGGTGCGGATCTGGCGCTGGACCGTCCGCAGGTGACGCACGGCCTCGACGATGTTCCCCGAGCCGGCCTCCCCCTTGGTGCGGATCATGGCGGCGCCCTCGCCGATCCGGCGAAGCGCCTCCCCCAGGTTGCGGCACCCGCAAACGAAGGGGACCTTGAAGGGGTGCTTGTAAACGTGGTTCTCCTCGTCCGCCGGGGTCAGGACCTCGCTCTCGTCGATGAAATCGACCTCCATGGCCTCAAGAATCTTCGCCTCTGCCACGTGACCGATACGGCACTTGGCCATGACGGGGATGGAGACCGTCTCCTGGATCTCACGGATCTTGGAGACGGGGGACATGCGCGCGACGCCGCCCTCGGCGCGGATGTCCGCCGGTACGCGCTCCAGGGCCATGACGGCCACCGCGCCGGCTTCCTCGGCGATGCGGGCCTGCTCGGCGTTGGTGACGTCCATGATGACGCCGCCCTTGAGCATCTCGGCAAGCCCAACCTTTACACGAAACTGTGGATCATCGAAACCCATGGCCACCTCCACGATCCGCGCGCGCGGACCAGCCCGTATTGTACACAGTTGGCGACCCTGTGGCGACGCCTCCCGCGGCCCGGACCTGCCCCCGCCGGGAACTGTCCATCGGACCACGGCCCAACGCAGGGCCCAACCGGCCCGGAGTCGTCATCCAACGGACGGCCGACCTTCACACCACCGAGGAGTTCCACCCCCTCTTCGGATCGTCACATCTTCGCTTCCTCAGCCCTCATCCTCTTCCCGTCCGATGAGGCGAAGCAGCCCAATGACGTTGACTGTGAGGTGTGCGGCGGCTGCCGCCGGGTAACCCCAGCGATCGAAGAGGAGGCCCAGCACGATCCCGAAACCCAAGGCCACCAGAGGCCACATCCAGGCCCGCCGGTCGGGAACGATATGGAGCAGGGCGAAGAGGAGGGCCGCCGGCAGAAGGCCGAGGAAGGGCTGAAGGAGGGCCCGGACCAGCGCTTCCTCGGCCAGGCCCGACAGCAGGGCCACCGCCACAGCGTCGGCGGGTGACCAGGCGCCCACGAGACGCCGCTGGAGTTCCTCCAGGTGCCGGCCGGGACCGGTCCACCTCGCGGCAAGGCCCAGAACCGCCAGGACGACCCCCGCCCCAACCCCCACGCCGATACTGATCCAGAGGGAACCGCGGGGCAGGAGGCCCGGGAGGGGAGATCCATCGCGCAGGCCCAGTCCGATCAGCGTCAGAAGGGCCAGCACGCCCTCCTGGTGGACGATGGCGCGGGCAGGGACGCTACCTTCCACGGCTCACGATCCCGCCCGCTCCACGCCGAGGTATGTTGGGGCGATGGCGGCCCACGATCATCGTGCGATCCGCGCCCTCAGGCGCCAGGGTCCACCTGGGGCTCTTCCGACGCGTCACCGTCGTCGGGTCCGTTCTCCTCCTCACGCTCGGCCAACTTGGCGACGGCGACCACCTGGTCTGGGGGCTCCACGCGAATCAAGCGCACGCCCTGGGTCGCCCGCCCGATGCGCCGCACCTCCGCGACGTCCATGCGGATCAGCATGCCCTGCTCCGTCACCAGGAGGATCTGATCGTCGTCATGGACGAAGCGGATCCCGGCGACGGTGCCGTTCTTCTCCGTAAGGCGAACCAGGGTGATGCCGTACCCGCCACGGCCCTGGAGCCGGAACTCGGAGACCGGCGTTCGCTTGCCGTAACCCAGGCTGGTCACCACGAGGATGTCGCCCTTGTCCTCGGGCTCGAAGGTCGCGACCTCCTCGACCCAGTCCCCTTCGCGGAGGTTGATGCCCTTGACGCCCGCTGAAACGCGGCCCATGGGACGGGCATCGGTCTCGACGAAGCGGATCCCGAACCCGTGGTGGGTGCCCATGAAGACGTGGTGGGTGCCGTTGGTCAGGTGGACGGTCAGCAGGTCGTCCCCCTCGTTGATGGCGACGGCCCGGATCCCGGTGGAGCGAATGTTGGCGTACTCCGTCAGGCGGGTCCGCTTCACCTTGCCCAGCCGGGTTGCGAAAATCAGGTAGGCGTCCTCCAACTCCGTAAAATCCCGGATGGCCAGCAACGCGGCGACCTTCTCGTCCGAAGTGAGTTGGAGGAAGTTCCGCAGGTACCGCCCCTTGGAGGCTGGACCGACGGCGGGAAGCTCGTGGATCTTCTTGGCGAAAACCCGGCCGGTGGACGTAAAAAACAGCACCGTGGCATGGGTGGATGCGACGAAGAGGTGCTCGACGACATCCTCCTCCTTGGTGCCCATACCCCGGCGTCCCCGCCCACCGCGGCGTTGGGAACGGTAGACCGAAAGAGCCGAACGCTTGATGTAGCCTCCTCGGCTGACGGTGATGACCATTTCCTCCTCGGCGATCAGATCCTCGATGGAAAAGTCCGCCGTGTCGGCGATGATTTCCGTACGCCGCTCGTCGGCGTACTTCTTCCGGATCTCCCCGAGCTCCTCGACGATGATGTCGAGAACCATCCTCTCCGTCTGGAGGATCTTCTCCAGATACTCGATGAGGGCCAGCAACTCCTTGTATTCCGCAACGATCTTGTCCCGTTCGAGGCCGGTCAGACGCTGGAGCCGCATGTCGAGGATCGCCTGGGCCTGGATGGCGGAAAGGCCGAAGCGCTCCATCAGCCCGGTCTTGGCGGTCGGAGGATCGGCCGCCGCACGGATCAGGGCGATGACCTCGTCGAGGTTGTCCAGAGCGATGACGAGGCCTTCGAGAATGTGCGCCCGCTCCCGGGCACGATCGAGATCGAACCTGGTTCTCCGGACGACGACCTCCTTGCGGTGGTCGATGAAGTGCTCGAGCAGCTGCCGGAGGGTGAAGACCCTGGGCTCATTGTTGATGACGCCGAGAAGGATGATCCCGAAGGTCGTCTGCATCTGGGTGTGCTTGTAGAGGTTGTTGAGGACGATCTCGGGCACGGCGTCGCGCTTGAGCTCGATGACGACGCGGATCCCCTCCCGGTCCGACTCGTCCCGGAGGTCGGAGATGCCTTCCAGCTTCTTCGATTGCACCAGGTTGGCGATCTGCTCCACGAGCCGCGCCTTGTTGACCTGGTAGGGGAGCTCCCGGACGACGATGGCCGTTCGGTTGCCCTTCTCCCGATGTTCAATGACCGCCCGCGCGCGCATCTTGATGACCCCGCGGCCCGTGGCATAGGCGTCGACGATCCCCTTGTGACCATGGATGAACGCCGCCGTTGGGAAGTCCGGTCCAGGCACGATGCGCCGCAGCTCCTCCGCGCTGAGCTCGGGGTTCCGGATCAGGGCGATGCAGGCGTCCACGATCTCCCCGAGGTTGTGGGGCGGGATGTTGGTCGCCATGCCGACGGCGATACCCGAGGAGCCGTTGACCAGGAGGTTGGGGAAGCGGGCCGGCAGAACGACCGGCTCCTTGAGGGAGCCGTCGTAGTTGGGCAGCCAGTCGACGGTCTCCTTGCCGATGTCGTCGCCGAGCATCTCCTCGGCCAGGCGGGTCAGTCGCACCTCCGTGTAGCGCATGGCGGCCGCCGCGTCGCCGTCGACGGAGCCGAAGTTCCCTTGACCGTCGATCAGGGGGTGGCGCATGGAAAAATCCTGAGCCATGCGGACGATGGTGTCGTAAATGGCCGAGTCGCCGTGGGGGTGGTACTTACCCATGACGTCGCCGACGATCCGGGCGGACTTCTTGTAGGGCCTGGAGGCAGTGTTGCCTCCCTCCCACATTCCGTAGAGGATCCGCCGGTGGACCGGCTTGAGACCGTCGCGCACATCGGGGAGCGCGCGGCCGATGATGACGGACATGGCGTAGTCGAGGTAGGAGCGCTTGAGCTCCTCCTCGATGGCGACCGGCCTCTGGTCGCCGGCAGTCTGGATTCGATGTTCGTTCATACTCAGATGTCCAGGTTTTGTGCCTCGAGGGCGTTGGTCTGAATGAAGTTACGGCGCGGCTCGACGGCGTCACCCATGAGGATGGTGAACAGCTCGTCAGCCGTGGCACCGTCCTCCACCGTGACCTGCAGGAGCCGACGGCTCCCCGGGTTCATGGTGGTCTCCCAAAGCTGGTGGGGATTCATTTCGCCGAGGCCCTTGTACCGCTGGATGTTGAGACCCTTCTTCGCCACATCGTAGATTCTGGTGACCAGCTCGTCGAGGGTGGCCAGGGTTTCCCGGTCCCCGTTGCGATCCAGGTGGTAGGGCCCCAAGCGGATGGGCGCGATCTGGGGGAGGAGCTGAACCAGACGCCGGTAGTGCCACGTTCCCAGGAGATCCCCTCCAACGCGGACCTCCCAGACCCGCCCGTTCTGACCAGCCTTGCACAGGGCTTCCCAGCGATCGTGCTCCTCGTCCAGCTCCACGCGGACACCGTCGAAGGCCAGCTCGCGGAGCTCCGCCGCGACGTGCTCGGCCGCCTGACGCGACCCCAGCTGTTTGGGTTCCGTCAGCCCTTGATCGAGGGCCGCGCGGACCACGTCCCCCGGCCACCCGCGGCGCTCCAGGCGTTCCAGAGCCTCGAGCCAGCTCTGGGCCTCCAGGACGGCCGCACGGAGCTTGCTCCCCGAAAGCTTCTTACCCGTGGCGCCAATGACCAGGCTCAGCTCGTCCTCGACGCGGTCCAGGAGGAACCCGGAAAGCTCATTGTCGTCCTTGAGGTAGGTCTCCTTCTTCTTCCGCGTTACCTTGTAGAGGGGTGGCTGCGCGATGAAGAGATGGCCCCGCTCCACGAGCTCTTGCATCTGCCGGTAAAAGAAGGTCAACAGGAGGGTGCGGATGTGCGAGCCGTCCACATCGGCGTCCGTCATGATGATGATCTTGTGATAGCGCACCTTGGAGACGTCGAACTCGTCCTTTCCGATGCCGGTGCCCAGGCACTGGATGATCGTTCGGATCTCCTCTGAGGACAGCATCTTGTCGAAACGAGCCTTCTCCACGTTGAGGATCTTCCCTCGGAGCGGGAGGATCGCCTGGAAGCGGCGGTCCCGGCCCTGCTTGGCGGAGCCGCCCGCCGAGTCGCCCTCCACGAGGAACAGCTCGGCATGGGCAGGATCGCGTTCGGAGCAATCCGCCAGCTTGCCGGGCAAGGAGCTGTTTTCGAGGGCGCTCTTGCGCCGCGTCAGATCGCGGGCCTTGCGGGCGGCGTCACGGGCCCGGGCCGCGTCGACGCACTTGGCAATGATCCTCTTGGCGTCCGCCGGATGCTCTTCGAAGAAGACGGAAAGCTTGTCGTTGACCACGGACTCGACCCATCCGGCGATCTCATTGTTGACGAGCTTGTCCTTGGTCTGGGAGGAGAAGCGGGGGTCCTGGGTCTTGACGGCGATGATGGCCGTCAACCCCTCTCGCACGTCCTCACCACTAAGGGATGTCAATCCCTTGATCAGGTTGTTCTTACGGGCATAGGTGTTGACCGTCCGCGTCAGGGCCGAACGAAAGCCCGTGACGTGGGTGCCCCCGTCCCGGTTGAAAACCGTGTTGGTGAAGGGCAAGACCTGCTCGCTGTAGCCGTCATGCCACTGGAGGGCCACCTCGACCTGCTCCCCGTTGTTCCGCTGGTCCAACAGGTAGATGGGCTTCTTGTGCAGGACGTTCTTGGAACGGTTGAGGTAACGGACGAATTCCGCCACGCCGCCCTTGAAGGAGAAGCTCTCCCGGCGATCGGTCGTTTCGTCGAAGAACTCGATGGTCAGGCCGGAGTTGAGAAAGGCCAGCTCCCGGAGGTGCTTGACCAGGAGATCCCCGTGATACTCCAGCACCGAGAAGATCTCCGGATCCGCCTTGAAGGTGACCGTGGTCCCCGTCTTCTTGGTCTTGCCGACGGGCTCCAGGGGCGTTTCCGGTCGGCCCCTCCGGTACAGCTGCTGCCACACCTTGCCATCCCGTCGAATCTCCAGGCGAAGCCACTCCGAAAGGAAGTTGACAACGCTGACACCAACGCCGTGCAATCCCCCCGACACCTTGTAGGAGTTGGAATCGAACTTCCCCCCGGCGTGAAGTTCCGTCATGATGACCTCGGCGGCGGGACGGCCGGACTCCTTGTGAATGTCCACCGGGATGCCGCGGCCGTTGTCACTGACCGTCACGGACTGGTCGGGATGGATGACGACCTTGACCCGATCGCAGTAGCCCGCCTGGGCCTCGTCGACCGAATTGTCCACGACCTCCCACACCATGTGATGGAGGCCCGCGATGTCATCCACATCGCCGATGTACATTCCAGGCCGTTTCCGAACGGCCTCCAACCCCTTGAGTACTTTAATGTTGTCGGCTGTGTAATTCTGTTCGGACGACGATCGCCCGCGCTCTTTCTCGCTCATTTCTTCTCCTCGCGGCCGGCCACTGGGGTGACCAAACCGTCTCGAACGATGAACTCGTGGCAACGGTGGCCCGTCACCACAGGCAGCCCCGATCGCGTGCTGGTAACCACGAGCTGCCGCCCCTGGGCCGCGAGCGACAGCAAACGGCGCGTCACGGCTCCGTCAATTTCGGCATCCACATCGTCGATCGCGAGCGGTAGGCGCTCACCCCGATCCTCCTCCACCTCCTCGAGAAAACTCAGCCGGAGGGCCGCGGCGACGGCCTTGACCTGGCCGGCGCTGAGGTAATCCCTCACATGGCCTGTGACGCCGCGGATCATCAGATCGTGGCGGTGCGGTCCGGCGGACGTGTACCCCGTCTCGCGATCCCGATCACGTTGATCATTATACCGTTTTCGGTAGATTTCCGCCAGCCTTTCCACATCATCGCCATCGGGGAGGAAGGACTCGCCCAGGTACTCCAGCTTAACCTCCGGGAAGGTGCCCTCACCCAGGCCTTCGTAGAGGCGGGCGAACCGCTCCACGAGACGTGCCAGGGTGCGACGGCGACCGACGACGACTCGGGCGCCAGCGTCGGCCAGCCTCTCCTCCCACGCTCCCATGTCACGTGAGGAGAGGGCCTGGCCCAGGGCCGCATTTCGGTGCTGCAGGAGCTTGCGGTACACCTGAAGCTCGGTGATGTGGCGGGGATCCAGGAAGAAGGTCAAACGATCGAGGAACGCCCTGCGGCCGGCCGGCTTCCCGAGAACGAGTTCGCGATCCGTGGAGGCTACGACGACCATGGGAAGGGCCTGAAGGTACTGCCCAACCGGAACCTCGACGCCGTTGAGCTGGTTCCTGCGGCGGGGTGGTGTGCCCGCCTCCCATGTCAACTCGAGAACGGTCGTGCCCGTCGAGGACGCCAGGCCGGCTTCAAGCCGAAAGAAGCTCTCGCCGTTTCGCGCGAGGGGCCTCAACCGATGGGTCCGGAAGGACCGGAGGCTCCCAACTACGGCCATGGCTTCAAGAACGTTGGTCTTCCCCTGGCCGTTGGCGCCGGACAGCACGTTGAGACCACCGGACAGCTCGAGTCGCCCCGGCTCGAGATTCCGGAAGTTCCAGGTTGCGATGTACTCGATCTCCACCCGGTTCAGATCCTCATGGGCATGAGGACATAGATGTACTCCTCCAAGCGCTGATCGTCGTCAACGGGGACGACGACGCACTGGGTACCCGAATCCCGGAGTTGAAGCTCAACCTGCTCGCAGTCGAGAACCTTGAGAACGTCCATCATGTACGCGGCGTTCAGGGCGATGTCGAGACTCTCCCCCTGATAGGCCACCATGAGGGTTTCCTCGGCGCCGCCCCGGTCATAGCCGATGCTGACCAGGGTCAGCTCACCTCCGGCGTCGAGCTTGAATCGGACGCCGCGCGCCTTTTCGTGGGCCATGAGGCTGACCCGACGCAGGGAGGCAAGAAGCTCGTTGCGGCCGATCCGGACGCGGTTGGGATTGTCCCGGACGATCACCCTCTCGTACTGAGGAAAGCGAAGCTCGACGACTCGGGAAACGACGTTGCGATCACCGATCTTGAATCCAAGGTGGTTTTCCGCCGCCGCCAGAACAACCGTTTCATCCGTGAAGCGCGACAATTCGTCGAGAAGCTTCCGTGGAAAGAGCTGCTGCTCGAAGGGCACGTCCATCTCCGGCGCCTTGGACCGCACGACCGCCAGGCGATGACCGTCGGTCGCGGCGATTTCGATTTCTCCCGGAAGGAGTTTGACCAGCGCCCCGTTGAGCTGGAACTTCGGATCATCCTTGGTGATGGCGAAGGCAACCCGCTGAACCATGAGCTGAAAGAGATCGAGGGGCAGGGCGTACGAACCGGCCTCTGGAGGTGCCGGCACCGTGGGGTACTCCGCCGCATCGGCCACGGGCATGTGCGAACGGAAACGTCCACTGCTGATGTGGACCGTATCCCCTTTCTGACGCATGGTGAACGATTCCTCGGGCAGATTCCGCACAAGATCCTGGAAAACGCGGCTCTCCAGGGCCATCCGGCCCTCACCCTCCACCACGGCCGGGCAGCTGGTCATGATGGTCATGTCCAGGTCGGTCGCCGTCATCTTGAGACGCCCATCGGCCGCCTCCGCCAGCACCTTGGAGAGGATTGGGATGGTCGTACGGCGTTCCACAACCCCTTGGAGCACGGAAAGCTCTTGCAACACGTGGGTTTTTTCCAGTTTCAACTCCATGGGCGACTCCCTATGATGATGACTAAGTCTCTCACATTCATAAAAATAGCATAGATCATCGTCGTCGTCGAGGGTGTGGATATCTCGGTGATTCTCCCATCTAATGTCCATGGGGGATCTTAAGGCGGAGTGGACCTGTCGAGATTCCTTCGGATGACCTGTGCAAAGGTGTGGAAAACTGAATGATGCACAGGTGGACAGTCGTTTTCCACAGCCTGGTTGTGGAAAACCGAGGGCTCAGGCGGCGAAATGGTCCTGGAAGGAGGTCAGGGTCGCGTCAAAATCAGGGTTGGACTGACGGGCCTTTTGAACGGAGTCCACGGCGTAAATGACGGTGGAGTGGTGCTTGGAGAAGATCTTGCCGATCTCCGGAAAGCTCAGGTGGAGGATGGTCCGGATGAGGTACATGGCGACCTGGCGGGGCAGGGCGATGGAACGGCGGTTGGAGCGTCCCTTGAGGTCGGCGACGCGAACGCCGTAGTGGTGGGCGACGAAGCGGATGATGTCGGCGGGCGAGGTTCTTCTCTCCTCCGGCATCAGTTCGGCGAGGGCGGTCCGAACCAGGTCGACGGTGATGGGGTTGGTTGTCAGCTGGGCGTAGGCGATGGTGCGGTTGAGGCAGCCTTCGAGCTCACGAACGTTCTTCTGAACGCGGCGGGAGATGAAAAGAACGACGTCTTCGGGGAGTTGCCAACCGGCGGCCCGCGCCTTCTCCCGTAGGATGGCGCAGCGAGTCTCGAGATCGGGCGGCTGGATGTCGGCGAGGAGACCCTGGAGGAAACGGGAACGGAGACGATCCTCGAGGCCCGGAATGTTGGCGGGCCTGGAGTCGGAGGTGAAGACCACCTGACGTCCCGCCGATTGAAGCGTGTTGAAGGTGTGAAAGAACTCCTCCTGGGTTCTTTCCTTTCCCGCGATGAACTGGATATCGTCCAGGAGAAGTACGTCACAGGCCCTGAGCTTGGATCGAAACTCATCCATGCGCTTATGACGGATGCAGTTGATCAGGTCGTTGACGAAATGTTCGGTCGTCATGTAGACGATGTGGTTGAGGTCGTGATGCTTTTCGGCGATGCGATGGGCGATGGCGTGGAGAAGGTGGGTCTTTCCCAGGCCCGCCCCGCCGTAAATGAAAAGCGGGTTGTAGGCCTCACCTGGTTTGTCCGCGACGGCCTCGGCTGCAGCAGCAGCGAACTGGTTGGAAGGGCCGATGACAAAGCGTTCAAAAGTGAAGTTGGGATTGAGGTTAGGGATGCTGGACGTCGCCGCGCTTCGCTTGGCGGGCTGGCTTGGTGAGCCATCGGTGACGAAGCGAATGTTGAAGGAGGACCCGAACTGGCTTCTGGCGACCGTTTGGATATCCCGGAGGAGATGGTCGCGGACCCAGTCGGCGACGATCTTGTTAGAGCTTCCAAGGACGATGGAGTCCTCGTTGATGGCGATGACCTCGAGGGGGGCAATCCAGGTCGCGTACTCGTCGTCGCCGAGCATTTGCCGCAGATGAGGTTGAAGTGAGCTCCACTGGTCCATGACAACGTAGAAGGTTATCATGTTTTTTTTCGGGGAGGGTCTTCCAGCGGCACCAAGGGGAGGTTGACACGCGACACCCCTTCGGGTAAGGTGACCCGCCCGAGTTTTTGGAGAGTGATGAACCATGAAGAGGACGTTTCAACCAAACAACAGGCGCCGGAGCAAGAAACACGGCTTTCGTGCGCGGATGCGCACCCGCAACGGGCGGAAGATCCTGGCCGCACGGCGCCGCAAGGGGCGTCGGCGCCTGGCCGCCTGAGCCGGCGGAGCTTCAGCGGTACGGCGCGCCTTCGGCAAAGCCGGGATTTCCAAAAGGTCTACCGGCGGGGTCGGCGTGTGCACGGCCGGTGGATGGTTGTCTTCGCATGCCGGCGGGAGGATGAATCCCGTGAAAACCGTTTCGGTATCACCGCCTCTCGGAAGGTCGGTGGAGCTGTGCGCCGGTCACGGTGCAAGCGGCGTCTGCGGGAGCTTCAGCGGCTATACGGAGGTGTGGAGGGAACGGGAATCGACCTGGTCGTCAACGCCAGGAAGGGGCTCGACCGCGTGCCGTGGGCCGAGCTTGTGGCGGAGTATCTTCGGTGTCTGAGGGAGTTGGAGCTGGAGCTCGGGCAGCCGTCTGGCTCCTCCGGTTCTACAAGCGGTGGATCTCGCCGGCGCTTCCGCCGGCGTGCCGGTACCAGCCGACCTGCTCGGAGTACACTGCGGAGGCCATTGGGAAGTACGGGTTCTTCCGGGGCGGGTGGATGGGTCTTAAGCGCGTGCTACGCTGCCACCCCTTCCACCCCGGGGGCCACGATCCCGTACCGTGAAAGGAAGTAGCGCCAGAGAATGGAAAAGAGACTTCTCCTCGCATTCGTACTGTCCGCCGTGATCTTCATGGTGTGGTCGGTTCTCTTTCCCCCGCCGACCAAGGCTCCTGTGGATTCGGGCCTCACACCGACGGCGTCCCAGTTGCCTCCTTCCCCGACGGCCCCATCGGAGGCAACCGCCGGTCCAGCGGCTGAAGATCGACCGCAGGAAGAGACGCTGGCAGTCGGGACCGGCGGAGAGATCGGAACCGCTACCGACGCCACCGGAAGGTCCAGTCTGGAGTTGGACAATGGACTGGTCCACCTGGTCATCGGGAGTCGCGGTGGTGCCATAACATCTTTGGTTTTGGATCGTTACGATGACGATGAGGGAAGGCCGCTGGAGCTGATCCAGGACGTGAAGCTCGCTCGGCGGGCTCTGCCGTTCCAGCTGGTCGGGGACGCGGGGCCTGATACGAGGCCCTACGAGCTTGAAGTGGACGGACTGTCTCTTCGGGCTCGGTACTCCGATGGACGGTCCACGGAGATTGTGAAGACCATTCATCTGGAGAAGGGCAGCTACGCCATCGGGGTCGAGGTGGAGGTCCACGGGGCCGACAGTTATCCGTGGGTCGCCGTGGGAACGGGGATGCGGAACATCGGCAAGGTGGAAAAGGAGAATCGCTTCGCCACCTGGGGCGACGCCGTAATCCTCAGTGGTGACAAGCTCGAGAAGCTCCGGAGAAAAAAGGTCAAGGAGCCCATCGAACGTTCCGGAGAGGGGTTGGTCTTCGCCGGGTTCCAGGACACGTACTTCCTCGATGTCATGCGGGATTCCGGGTCGATCGAGGCCGTGCGGATCGTGCCGCTCGAGCTGCCAGAGGCCAGGGTGTACGAGCAGGATGGGGTCAAGGGCAAGGGCAAGAAGAAGGTGAAGAAGGAGGATCGGCGGGTTCTCCAGGTTCTTGTGAAGCCGAGGTCCTACCCCTTTCATGGGGAGCTCCTGACGGCTCCCAAGGAGTACGACCTGCTGCAGAAGGTGGACCGCGGTGTGGAGAAGACGCTGCACTTTGGCATCTTCCACCCGATCTCCGTGGTTTTCCTCAAGGTCCTTCGTTGGATTCAGGTTTACGTGGGAAACTGGGGCCTGGCGATTATCCTCCTGACGCTCGCTATCCGGATGCTGCTCTTTCCGCTGATGCACACTTCCACGGTGTCCATGCGGAAGATGCAGAAGATCCAGCCGAAGGTGAAGGCGATCCAGGAGAAGTACAAGAAGAGCAAGAGCGACCCCCAGGTTCGGGCGAAGATGAACCAGGAGGTCATGGAGCTGTACAAGGTGGAGGGGGTCAACCCGATGGGTGGCTGCCTACCCATGTTGATCCAGCTTCCCATCCTTTGGGCGCTCTACACGCTCTTCGCCTACGCCATCGAGCTGCGGCACGCCCCGTTCATCTTCTGGATCACGGATCTTTCCGCCAAGGACCCCTACTACATCACGCCGATCCTGATGACCTTCACCATGTGGCTCCAGCAGAAGCTGGCGCCCCAGGCGGGAGATCCCAGCCAGCAGAAGATGTTCCGCATGATGCCCCTGATCTTCGGCATCATGTTCCTGGGCTTCCCCTCGGGCCTGGTCCTTTACTGGCTGACCAATAACGTCCTGACCATCATCCAGCAGGAGGTGACGCTCCACCTGATCGGTGAGCGGCAGCTTCCCGGGTCGCGCAAGGGGGGATCCGCGAAGAAGAAGGGGAAGGGGAGGAAGTGACGGTGGCAACCCAGCGCTTCACCGGCAAGACCCTGGACGAGGTGCTCAGCGCCGCGTGCAGCGGGCTCGGCGCTCGTCTCGGGGAGATCCACTACGAGGTCGTCGAGGAAGGTGACGGCGTTGTTTCCATCGAAGCCTCCCTCGATCCGGCGGCCGCGCTGGGCCTTTTCCTTTCCGAAGCGTTTCGCGCTGGAGGCCTGGAGCTTCGCGCCCACTTGAGGGAAAGCAACGAGACCCTTGCCGTGGATCTCGAGGGTCCGGACACGACCCTATTGACCGCCCGGGGCGGAGAAGGTCTTGATGGCCTTCAGTATCTCTGCAACCGGGTCCTCGACGGGAGGTTGCGGGACCATCCGCCGGTCCACGTGGACGTGGGAAGCTTCAAGGAAAAGCGGGCCGGGAGCCTCCACAGAAAGGCCGAGGAGGCAGCGGAGAGCGTTGTTCGCACGGGCCGGTCCCAGACCCTGCCACCCATGACCCCGGCCGCCCGCCGGGAGATCCACATGGCCCTGGCGGAAGACGACCGGGTCGAGACGGAGTCCGAGGGCCGTGGATTCATCAAACGCGTCGTCGTTCGACCTCGCCGGAGGCGCTGACACCATCGTTGCCCGGGCGACCCCACCAGGTCAGGGGGCGCTGGCGGTGGTTCGGGTCAGTGGCCGCGGCGTGGAGAGGGCTGCCGCCAGGATCTGCCCGCGCCTGGACCTTGGACAGCCCCGGCGGGCGCAGCTGGTCGCGCTTCGGGATCCGTCCGGGGCCGCCCTGGACCGCGCCGTGGTCATCCCCTACGCCGCCCCGTCGAGCTACACGGGCGAGGACATGCTGGAGCTGATGATCCACGGATCGCCGGCCCTGACGAGAAGCGTCATGGAGCTGTTCGTCCAGGTGGGCTGCCGGCTCGCCCAGCCGGGTGAGTTCACCCGCCGGGCGGTCGCCAACGGAAAGATGGACCTGCTCCAGGCGGAGGCGGTCGCCGATCTCGTGGCGGCGGAAACCAAGGTCCAGCTGGCCTTGGCACGGCGGCATCTCAGGGGAGAGCTTTCCCATCGCGTGGAGGAGTTGCGGGCGCGCTTGATCGATCTGGTGGCGCGTCTGGAGGCCGGTCTGGACTTCGCCGCGCAGGGGGTCGAGGTGGATTACACCGATCTCGAGGAGCGGCGCCGGCGCGTTGTCGAGTCCCTGGAGTCGCTCCTGGCGACCCGCCGGTTGGGCCGGCGCGTTCGCGAAGGAGTGCGGGTGGTGCTGCTGGGTGCCCCCAACGCCGGCAAGAGCACGTTGTTCAACAGACTTCTCCGCACGGAACGATCCATCGTCACGCCCCATCCCGGGACGACACGGGACTTCATCGAGGCCGAGGTGGAGATTGCCGGACTTCGGGTGATTCTCGTGGACACTGCGGGCGTTGGAGCCGGTAACGATCCGGTGGAACGGGAGGGAATCCGGCGCTCCCTTGACGTTGCCAAGGATGCGGACCTGTTGTTGGTGCTGGAGTCGGTGGTTGAGAAGGGTGGGGCCGTCATCGACCCGCCGGCCGAAATCCCAGTGCTCTTCTTGGAGACCAAGGTCGATCTCCTGGAAGGGACGCCCCCCGAGGATGGCCAGGGGCGGCTTGCCCTGTCGGCGTTGACGGGGGAGGGATGGGAGCGCTTCGAGCGGCGCCTGGAAACCATGTTGCGAGAAGACGCCGGGCCCGGCGAGGGACGCATTGCGGTCAACGTGCGTCAGGCGGCGGCGCTGGAGGGAGCGTTGGAATCGGTCAATCGCGCACCCATGGATGAGCCGGAGCTGGCGGTCGAGGAGATGAGGGGGGCTCTGGAAACCCTGGGGGAACTCCTCGGTGAGGTTCGCCCGGAGGAGGTTCTCGACACCATCTTCTCCAGCTTCTGCCTTGGGAAATAAACCATGGGGCGGCCGGATCTCATCGTCGTCGGTGCCGGACATGCCGGGTGCGAGGCCGCCCTTGCGGCGGCGCGGATGGGGGCCCGGGTCTCCGTGGTCACCCTGCACGCCGGCACGGTCGCCCAGATGCCGTGCAACCCGGCCATGGGTGGCATCGGGAAGGGCCACCTGATGGCCGAGCTGGATGCCCTCGGCGGCGTCCAGGCGTGGGCGGCGGACCGGGCCGGGCTTCAGTTCAAGGTGCTCAACCGGTCGCGCGGCCCTGCGGTTTGGGGGCCCAGGGCCCAGTGTGACAAGGCGCGGTACACGGAGCTGATGCGTCGGCTCCTGCTGGGTACGCCGGGGATCAGCCTGGTGGAGGGGGAGGCCGTCAGCCTCGTGGTCAGTGACCGTGCCGTCGAGGGCGTCATCCTTGGGGACGGGCGGCGGATCATGGGAAGGAGCGTTGTGCTGAGCACGGGAACGTTCCTCAGCGGGGTGCTCCACACGGGCGGGGACCGCCGGCCCGGCGGGCGCTTCGGCGAGGAGCCCAGCGCCGGGCTCAGTGGCGCCCTCGAGGGGTTGGGCCTTCGCCTGCTACGCCTGAAGACGGGTACACCGCCGCGCCTTCACCGGGATACCATCGATTTCGAACGGTTGGAGGTGCAGGAGGGAGATTCCCAACCCCGTCCCTTCTCCTGGAGAACGCGGAGGGTCGTCAATCGTGCGGTTTGCTGGGTGACGCGAACGCCCCCGGTGGTCCAGGAGATCATCAACGACAACCTGGATCGTTCCCCCCTCTTTTCCGGCGTCATTGAGGGAACGGGACCCCGGTACTGCCCCTCCATCGAGGACAAGGTCGTTCGCTTTCCGCACCACAGGGAGCACACGGTCTTCCTGGAGCCCGAGGGGTTGGATACGCCGAGCATCTACCTCAACGGTCTGGCCACCAGTCTGCCCCGGGACGTGCAGGAGATGGTCGTGCGGTCGATTCCGGGGCTGGAGTCCGCCCGTTTCCTCCGCTACGGCTATGCGGTGGAGTACGATGGCGTACCCGCCACGCAGGTCGACCGGCGCCTGGCCGTCCGCGGGGTGGACGGTCTCTACCTCTGCGGGCAGATCCTGGGCACCTCGGGTTACGAAGAGGCGGCGGCCCTTGGCTTTCTGGCGGGTGTCAACGCCGTCCGTGCCCTTCGTGGAGAGACCCCGCTGGTCCTTGGCCGTGGCGAGGCGTACATGGGTGTCCTCGTGGACGATCTGATCACCCGCGAGCAACGGGAACCGTACCGGATGCTGACCTCCCGGGCCGAACACCGTCTGGTCCTCGGGATCGACTCGGCACGGGAGCGCCTGATGGAACGCGGGGTGGCGCTGGGTCTCGTGGCCGAGGGGGTGTTTCACGTGGAACAGCGGCGCTGGGAGGCGAGGAACACCGCAGGGCGGAGGCTGGAAGCCTCGCGGCTGAAGCCGGATCGGGAGACGCGACACCTCGTCCGGGAGATGGCCGGCGTCGAGCTGACCCGCCCGACCACCTGGGCGCAGCTCCTTCGCCGAACGGACCTGGACCACCACACGGTGGCGCAGCGGCTGGAAGCGCTCCGGGACCTGTCTGCAGAGGATCGCGAGATCGTGGTGGCCCGCTTGCGGTACGCCGGCTACGTGGATCGGCACCGGCGGGAGATCGAGAGACTCCGGCGACTCCGGTCGGTTCCGATCCCTGAATCGCTGTTGGGGGCGGACGTGCCGGGCCTGTCGCGGGAGGTCCGGGAGCTTCTGGTGCACTTTCGCCCGAGGAACCTCGAGGAGGCCGAGGGACTGCCGGGAATGACCCCGGCGGCCCTGGCGATTCTGGCCGGGCGGTTGCGGCGTTCCGGCGGTACCCGGGAGGAGCCCGGTGGCTGAGGGCTTCATGGAGATTCTGGGCCGCCACGGCGTGGCGGGGCCCACGGCGGAGCGCCTGGCGGTGTACCTGGAGCTCCTCGAGCGGTGGAGTCGCACCCACAACCTCGTCCGTTTCACGGACCGTCAGGACCTGGTGGTCCGCCACGTGCTGGAGTCGCTGGCCGGGCTGGAGTGGCTTGGAGACGGGGGGGTATTGGTGGACGTTGGCAGCGGCGCCGGGCTTCCCGGTGTGCCACTCCTGGCGGCGGCAAGGTCGTGGAGGGGTTTGCTGATCGAGCCCCGGCGGAAGCGGTGGGCTTTCCTGCGAACCGTCATCCGGGAGCTCGACCTCGACGCCGAGGTGGTCGATCGCCGGTACGAGGAGGCAGATGTGGAGGCCGGATCGGTGGACGCCATGGTCTCACGGGCCACGGGTGGCTACGAATCGCTGCTGACATGGGCGCTTCCCCGCCTGACACCCGGTGGAAAGGTGCTTCTCTGGCTGGGTCTGGAGGAAGCGGAAAGACTCCGGTCGGTGGACGGTTGGCATGTGGTAACCTCGCCGCTGCCGGGCCTCGAAAGGGGCCGCCTGGCCCGCTTTAGACCATGTTTCACGTGAAACGTCGCCTCGTCGCCGTCGCCAACCAAAAGGGTGGCGTTGGCAAGACCACCACCGCGATCAATCTGGCCGCGGCGCTGGCGGCGTTCGAGCACCGCACCCTCATGATCGACCTCGATCCCCAGTCCAACTGCACCTCGGGCGTCGGGATCGATCTTGTGGACGGCATGACGACGAGCTACCAGCTTCTTTCCGGCTCGGCGACGGTGGCCGAGGCCATCGTGCCGACCTCCTTCCCCCACCTGGACATCGTGCCGTCGACGGCGGATCTTGCAGGGGCCGAGGTGGAGCTGGTGGGGATGATGGGGCGGGAGTTCCGCCTGCGGGACGCCCTGGAAGATGGACCCGATCACCCCTTCGTCTTCGTCGACTGTCCCCCCTCTCTGGGCCTGCTGACCATCAACGCCCTGGCCGCTGCGGACGCCCTGATCGTTCCCATCCAGTGCGAATACTTCGCCCTGGAGGGCGTGTCGGACCTGATGAAGACCGTCGAGGAGGTTCGTCGTTACCTCAACCCGCGGCTCGAGCTCGATGGGATCCTGCTGACCATGTACGATGAGCGGACGAACCTTGCCCAGCAGGTGGCGGAGGAGGTGCGCGAGGTGTTCGGGGAGCTTGTCTTTTCCACGATTGTGCCGCGCAACGTGCGGCTGGCGGAGGCCCCCTCCCACGGCCGGCCCATCCACGCCTACGACCTGCGGAGCCGGGGTTCCCAGGCGTACTTGACCCTCGGCCGGGAGTACCTGGAGCGTCTGGAGGCCCGCCGTGGCGCGTAAGCCGGCCCTCGGGCGCGGCCTCAAGGCCCTGATTCCCGACACGCCCCGGGCGCGGTCCGGGCTAACCGAGATCCCCGTGGATCGCATCGCCCCGAACCCCCACCAGCCGCGCCGTCATTTCGACGAGACGGCCCTGGCCGAGCTGGCCTCATCCCTGGCGGAGCACGGCATGCTGCAACCGGTGGTCGTCAGTGAGGACGGCCAGGGGGGCTACCTCCTGATCGCCGGAGAGCGGCGGTGGCGAGCGGCCCGCCTGGCCGGTCTGGCACTCGTGCCGGCCGTTATCCGCGAACGGGTGGACCAGGCGGCCGAGCTCGAGCTTGCTCTTGTGGAAAACCTTCAAAGGGAAGATCTTACACCGATGGAGGAGGCCCAGGCCTTCGAGGAGATGCGGACCCGTTTCGGGCTTTCGCAGGCCGAGATCGCCGCCAAGGTCGGCCGCGATCGCTCCACCGTGGCCAACGCCCTGAGATTGCTCCGCCTGCCCCTCGAGATCCAGGCCATGGTCGACGAGGGCCGTCTGACGGCCGGGCACGCCCGGGCCCTCCTGGCTCTGGAGGACGACGAGGAGCGGATGCGCTGGGCCCTCCGGGCGGCGGAGGGTGGCGCCACGGTGCGTGATCTCGAACGGGCGGCGGCCGAGGGAACCGTGACGCCGGCGGAGAAGCGGCGCGGCGGGCGACGCCCTGCCGCCGCGCCGGATCCCAACATTCGCGCCGCCGAAGAGCGACTCAGTCTCAGACTTGGTGCTCCGGTACGGATCCGGCAACGCCGGCGGGGCGGTATGATCACCATTGACTGCAGGGAGGACGAGGAGCTCATGCGGGTCTTCGACATCCTCCTGGGGGAGGCGTCCCATGGCTCGGAACAGTGATGCGCTCAACGGATTCCTCGATCCCGGTTGCACCATCCGCGGCGATCTGGAGTTCGAAAGCTCCTTCCGGCTGGACGGGAAGATCGAAGGGGTGGTGCGGTCGGCGGCCGAGCTCCTGATCGGGGAGAGCGGAATCGTAGAGGGTGAGATCGAGGTCGCTCGCTGCGTTGTCGGCGGGACGGTCCGCGGGACGATTCGAGCCTCCAGCGCGGTCCAGCTCCTCTCCACGGCCAAGGTCTGGGCGGACATCCATGCGCCGGCCCTGGTCATGGAGGAGGGGGCCTTCCTGGAGGGTCAGGTGGCCATGGAAAAACCGGTGCGAAAATCCGGCGGAGGCCCGAGGGAAATCAACAGTTCAAAGGCGGCAAAGTCTTGACCACACCGGAGCTCTCTGGTAGCTTGAGGCGCCCTGCACCAGCAGGAGAGGAACCGGCACGGAGTGGTGCATGAGCCCACCAAATTACTCGCTACTTCTCATCATGATCTGTTTTTGGGTAGCGTATTGGCTGGTCAAGCGTTACCTGATCGAGGCGGTGGGCGGGGTGGCCGAGGAGCGCCAGCGGCGTATCCAGACGGCCGACCAGGAGTGGGCGGCCCGCCATGAAGAGTACGAGCAGGCCCTCGAGAGGATCGAGGCCCGCGTGGACGATGCGCTCCGCCAGGCTTCCCAGCGGCGGAACGAGCTCCGCGAGGGGGCCATGGGCCGGCGCCAGGAGATTCTGGACGCGGCCCACGCCGAGGCCGAGAGCCGTCTCGATGCAGCCCTCAGGGAGCTGGGCGAGGCCGCCGAATCGGCACGGGCCGAGCTGCGCGCCACTGCTCAGACCCTGGGCCGCGAGCTGGCCTCCCGCCTGCTGGAGCGCGAGGTGAGCCCATGAATCACACCCGCCTGAAGACCGCCGCCCTCACCGCGGTCGCCGTGGTCCTTGCGGCCCCTGCCTGGGCTTCCGAAGGGACGACCTTCGGGATTCCCGACGTCTGGTGGAAGGCCGTCAATCTCATTCTCTTCCTGGCCGCTTTGGGGTGGTGGGTCGGCCGTCCGTTGGCGCGATTCCTCGAGGAACGCCGCCTGAAGATTCAGAGCGATCTGGCCGAGGCCCGAGAGAAGCTGCAACGGGCCCAGGCTCTTCAGGGAGAGGTCGAGGAGCGTCTGGCGGCCGTGGAGCGCGAGCTCGAGGAGATCAAGGAACGTGCCGAGCGCGAGGGGAAGGCCGAGGTCGATCGGATCCTGGCCGAGGCCTCCAAGGAGGAAGAGCGCTTCCTCAGGCGTGTCGAGGAGGAGATCACCCGCAGGACGGCCGAGACCCGGGCCCAGCTGGCGCGGGACACTGCCGAGCTGACCGTGCAGATGGCCCGTGAGCTCCTGGAGCGTGACGTTACGGATTCCGACCGGAAACGGATTCTCGCGAGGAATCTCAAGGCCCTCAAGGGGCTCGAAGGGAGGCAGTGACCGTGGGCCGATTCCATGCCGCCCCCTATGCAAAGGCGCTCCTTGGCCTCATCCTGGACAAGTATCCCGAGCGGGAAGAGAAAGCCGAGGCCGAGCTCTGGGCCGTCGCCCAAGTGGTCCAGGAGATTCCGGACTTTCTCCGAGCCCTGTTGACACCGGCCCTGCCCCAGGACACCAAGGAGGCTCTGGTCGACTCCGTCCTCGACGAGCTCGGGATCGAGGAACCCACCAGGCGCTTCATTCACGTCCTGCAAAGACACTACCGCCTCGAGCACATGACCCAGGTAGCCGAGGCCTACCGGGGTCTGGTCGACCGTCGGCACGGGCGCTACCGTGCCACGGTGGAAGTCGCCGGCCCGGTGGACGATACGGCCCGGCGTGCCATCGTCGAGGCCCTCCAACAACACACTGGCGGTCAGGTGATCGCTCGTTTCGTCGGCAACGCCGGTCTCCTGGCCGGCTTCAAGGCTCGCATCGGTTCAGAGATCTTCGATGGTTCGCTCGTGGGCCAGCTGGAGCAGCTGCGCCGGACCATCGCGTCGCAACACACGGTGGAGAGGTAGCATATGCAGATCAAAGCGTCTGAAATCGCCGAGGTCATCCGGCGCCAGATCGAGGGTTACGAGACGACCATCGACATGGCCGAGGTGGGAACCGTCATCTCGGTGGGCGACGGCATCGCCAGGATCTACGGTCTGGACGGTCTCATGGCGGGCGAGCTGATTCAGTTCCCCAACGAGGTCTACGGCCTGGCCATGAACCTGGAGGAGGACAGCGTCGGCTGCGTTCTCATGGGCGAATCAAACCTGGTCAAGGAAGGGGACGAGGTCCGCCGCACACGGCGGATCATCGAGGTCCCCGTCGGCCCGGGCCTGGTTGGCCGCGTGGTCGATCCCCTGGGCCGGCCGCTGGACGGCAAGGGCCCCATCGAGGCCGAGGACCACTACCCCGTCGAGCGCATCGCCCCGGGTGTCGTGGCCCGTCAGCCCGTCAAGGAACCCATGCAGACCGGCTTGAAGGCCATCGACGCCATGATCCCCATCGGCCGTGGCCAGCGCGAGCTGATCATCGGTGACCGGCAGACCGGGAAGACGGCCATCATCCTCGACGCCATCATCAACCAGAAGGGCACGGGCAACATCTGTGTCTACGTCGCCATCGGCCAGAAGCAGTCGACGGTGGCCCAGGTGGTTGCGACCCTCCAGCGGCACGACGCCATGGACCACACCATCGTCGTCTCGTCGACGGCGGCCGAGCCCGCCCCCCTCCAGTACCTCGCTCCCTACGCCGGTTGCGCCATGGGCGAGTACTTCCTCTACAACGGGGGGCATGCCATCTGCTTCTACGATGACCTTTCCAAGCACGCCCAGGCCTACCGCGAGATCTCGCTCCTGCTCCGGCGTCCCCCGGGCCGTGAGGCCTACCCCGGCGACGTCTTCTACCTCCACTCCCGGCTTCTGGAGCGCGCGGCCAAGCTGCGGGACGATCTCGGGGGCGGCAGCCTGACGGCCCTCCCGGTCATCGAGACCCAGATGGGCGACGTGGCGGCCTACATCCCCACCAACGTCATCTCCATCACCGACGGCCAGATCTACCTGGAGCCCGACCTGTTCTTCGCCGGTCAGCGTCCGGCCGTCAACGTCGGTCTCTCGGTCAGCCGTGTGGGCGGCAACGCGCAGATCAAGGCCATGAAGGCCATCGCGGGCTCACTCCGCCTGGACCTGGCCCAGTACCGAGAGCTGGCCGCCTTCGCCCAGTTCGGTTCCGACCTGGACAAGGCGACCCAGCGGCAGCTGGCCCGCGGCGAGCGCCTGATGGAAATCCTTCGCCAGGGACAGTACCGGCCCCTGCCCGTCGAGCTGCAGATCGTCTCGATCTTCGCTGGCACCCAGGGCCACCTCGATGGGCTCAAGGTTTCCCACATCAGGGTCTTCGAGGAACGCCTTCACACCTACGTCCGGGAGAACGGCGCCGAGACCCTGGAGCGCCTGGTGGCGACGGGGAAGCTGGAGGATCAAACCAAGGAGGAGTTGACCAAGCTGTGCGAGCGGGCGGTCGAACTCTACCTCAAGGATCACCCGGAGGCGGCAGTTGGCGAACGCTAGGGATATCCTGCGGCGGATCCGCTCGGTCAAGGGGACCCAGCAGATCACCAAGGCCATGAAGATGGTGGCAGCGGCCAAGCTGCGCCGTGCCCAGGAGCGGATCGCGAGGGCCCGGCCCTACGCCGACACCCTGTCCCGTGTCCTGGCCAGCCTGGCCGAGCGGACGGAGCATAGCCATCCACTGCTGGAGCACCGGGAGGGAAACCGGGCCTGGCTCGTGGTGATCACGTCGGACAAGGGTCTGTGCGGCGCATTCAGCCACAACCTCCTCCGGGAGGCTGACCGTCTTCTGGCGTCGGGTCGATGGGAAACCCCGGCGGTCGTCGCCGTCGGCAGGAAGGCGGCCGAGCATTTCCGCAAGAGCTCCTGGGAGCTCGTCCACGAAGAGACGACCATGATCTCGGACCTCAAGGCCGACGACGGTCCCCGGCTGGCGCGGTATCTCATGGAAGCTTTCAACGATGGCCGGACGGATTCCATCTGGATGCTCTACAACAGCTTCGTTTCCATGCTCCGCCAGGAGCAGACCCTCGTTCGTTTGTTGCCGGTGGAGCCGCCCGAGGAGCTCGCCGCCGAAGGGCCCGAGGTGGACTACCTCTACGAACCCGATGCGAGGACGCTGTTGGGAGAGCTTCTACCGCGTCATGTCGAGGTCCAGGTTCAAACGGCCGTCTTCGACTCCATCGCCGCAGAGCACGCGGCCAGGATGACGGCCATGGAAATGGCCACCAAGAACGCCACGGAAATGATTGACAAGCTGACCCTCCTGTACAACCGTACGCGGCAGGCAGCCATCACCAAAGAACTGATCGAGATCGTCTCCGGCGCCGAGGCGCTGGAGCAGTAGGGAGTCGTCGGAAGATGAGCGGAACCGTAGAAGGACGCGTCGTGCAGATCATCGGTCCCGTGGTGGACGTCGAGTTCCCCGAGGGACACCTGCCCCCCATCTACAACGCGGTGCACATCGTCGATACCGGTGAAAAGGGCGAGGTCCCCATCGACGTAACGGCGGAGGTCGCCCAGCACCTCGGTGAAAGCCGGGTCCGGTGCGTGGCGTTGCAGCCGACGGACGGCATGGTTCGCGGCATGCTGGCGAAGGACCTCGGCGCGCCCATCTCCGTGCCCGTCGGCCGCCATACCCTCGGTCGGGTGCTGAACGTCCTCGGTGAGCCCGTGGACGAAAAGGGAGAGGTCAAGGCCGACATGCGGCTGCCCATCCATCGCGATCCACCATCCCTGGACGAGCAGTCCACCGAGATCGAGATGTTCGAGACCGGCATCAAGGTCGTCGACCTGCTGGAGCCCTACTCCAAGGGTGGCAAGACCGGCCTGTTCGGCGGCGCCGGCGTCGGCAAGACCGTGCTGATCATGGAGTTGATCAACAACGTCGCCATGCAGCACGGCGGCTTCTCGGTCTTCGCCGGTGTCGGCGAACGGACGCGCGAGGGCAACGATCTGTGGCTGGAGATGCAGGAATCGGGCGTCATCGACCCCGACGACTGGGAGAAGTCCAAGGCGGCCCTGATCTATGGGCAGATGACAGAGCCTCCCGGCGCTCGCCTCAGGGTCGGCCTGACGGGTCTGACCGTCGCCGAGTACTTCCGCGACACCGAGGGCCAGGACGTGCTCCTCTTCATCGATAACATCTTCCGGTTCACCCAGGCCGGCTCCGAGGTCTCGGCTCTCCTGGGCCGCATGCCTTCGGCCGTCGGGTATCAGCCCAACCTGGCAACGGAGATGGGCGAGCTGCAGGAGCGCATCACCTCGACGACCAAGGGCTCCATCACCTCCGTGCAGGCCATCTACGTGCCGGCCGACGACCTGACCGATCCGGCGCCGGCCACGGCCTTTGCCCACCTGGACGCCACGAGCGTTCTCTCGCGCCAGATCGCCGAGCTGGGGATCTATCCGGCCGTCGACCCACTGGCCTCCACCTCGCGGATTCTCGATCCGACCATCGTCGGCGAGGAACACTACCAGGTGGCCCGGGAGGTCCAGCGGATCCTCCAGCGGTACAAGGACCTCCAGGACATCATCGCCATCCTCGGCATCGACGAGCTCTCCGACGAGGACAAGCTGACGGTGGCCCGCGCCAGAAAGATCCAGCGCTTCTTCTCCCAGCCCTTCTTCGTCGCCGAGCAGTTCACGGGCTACGAGGGGCGCTACGTCAAGGTCGAGGACACCGTCCGCGGTTTCAAGGCTCTGGTCAACGGTGAGATGGACGACCTGCCCGAGCAGGCGTTCCTCTACGTCGGCACCATCGAGGAGGCCATCGAGAGGGCGGAGAAGATGAAGGCGGAGGTCTGAGGTGGCCGGAGAGCTTCATCTCGAGGTCGTCACCCAGAGCCGGCGGGTTGTCGATACCGACGTCGACGAGGTCCAGCTTCCGGCCGCCCTGGGAATGCTGGGGGTGCTCCCCGGGCACACGCCGCTTCTGACGACTCTGGGGACCGGCGAGCTGATGTACCGGACCGACCATCGGGAATCCCACCTGGCCATTCAATGGGGCTTCGCCGAGGTGTTGCCGGACCGGGTGACGATCCTTGCCGCGGTGGCCGAGGAGCCCGAGGAGATCGACGTCGAGCTGGCCGAAAGGGAACGGGCCGAGGCCGAAGCAGCCCTGGCCAACGTTGGTCCCACGGAGCTCGAGCGGATGAGGGCCAAGCTCGAGCTGGCGGTGACGCGGCTCCAGGTGGCCCGGCGAAGGCATTCGTGACCCGATGATCTGTCCCCAGCCCGAGGCGTCGGCCATCGGCCGAGGGGGGATGTCAGATCCCCTCCCGCCGGGCAAAGTTCCAGCCGGACCGGATTCCATGCACCGGATGGGGGGTCTCATCGGTCCCGTGAACTTGAAAGCCGAGGGGTTTTTTGAGCCGGGATTTGACATGACCGGTCATCGGCCGGTAGCGTAGCTCGAGAACGCCCGGCCCTGCCGGGCGCGACCCGCCGGGGAGGAGCGCGGATGGCGGAACCACAACGGGGCCAGTGGAGCTCGCAGGTGGGTTTCATCCTGGCGGCGGCGGGCTCAGCCATCGGGCTCGGGAACATCTGGCGCTTCCCCTACAGCGCCGGGGAGAACGGCGGCGGGGCCTTCGTCCTGGTCTACCTGCTCTGTGTCGTCGCCATCGGCCTTCCGGTCATGCTCCTTGAGATCAGCCTGGGAAGAGCGACCCAGAGGGACCCCGTCGGAGCCATTAAATCCATCGCGCCCCACTCCCTGTGGAAGGGTATCGGCTACCTGGCCATCGCCACGGGGCTGGGTATCCTCTCCTTCTACTCGGTCATCGCGGGAGAGGTCGTCGCCTGGTTCATCGACTACAGCCAGAAGATATTCACGGGCCAGAACCTCCTCCACGGTTTCACGGAGACCCCGGCCCTCTTCTTCTTCGCTTTCTTCGTCGTCTTGACGGTCCTGGTGGTGGCCGGGGGAGTTCAACGAGGGATCGAGCGCTGGGCCAGGATCCTCATGCCCCTCCTGCTGCTGACCATGGTGGGAATCATCGTCCGCTGCCTGTTTCTCCCCGGCGCCATGGACGGCGTGTTGTGGCTGGTACGGCCCGACTTCTCGAAGATCGGCGTCAAAGTCGTTCTCGATGCCATGGCCCAGGCCTTCTTCTCCCTCTCCCTCGGCATGGGCGCCATGCTGACCTACGGCTCCTACCTCTCCAAGAAGGACAACGTCCTCCGCTGCGGCGCCTGGGTCGTTGCCGCGGACACGCTCATCGCCGTCCTTGCAGGCTTCATGGTCTTCCCGGCGGTCTTCGCGTTGGGCCAGAAACCCGGTGCCGGCCCGGCCCTGATCTTCGAAGTGCTTCCCTCGGTCTTCGACAAGATGCCCGGGGGTGCCGTCGTCGGTGCGGTCTTCTTCTTCCTCCTCGGCGTCGCGGCCCTGACCTCGACCGTGTCACTCCTCGAGGTGGTGACCGCTTACTTCATCGACGAGCGCAAGTGGAGCCGCCGTAAGGCCGTCTGGTCCATCGGCCTGGTGACCATCCTCATCGGCATTCCCTCCGCCCTGGCCTGGTCGGGCGTCGAGCCGTGGGCCTCGGTGAAGATCCTGGGCCGCAACGGGTTCTTCGACCTGATGGACTTTCTCTGGGTCAATATCTCCCTGCCCCTCGGCGGGCTCCTGCTCTGCGTCTTCGCCGCCCTGGTCTGGGGGCTCAAACGCGCCTCCGACGAGATCAGCCTTTCGGCGCCGGCCTTCGAGCCCATGGCCGCCACATGGCGCTTCTTCATTCGCATCGTCTGCCCCTTCTTCATCGCCGTCATCCTCATCACGCGCCTCGTACCCCTCTAGGATCAGGCTCCGGGAGCGGCCGGTGCCGGATTGCCGCCGGGAGGGCGACGACCGCCGTCCATCGGCTTGCTGGCCCGGCCATGCTCCGGGATTCCTCGGAGCGGAGGGATGAAGGAATCTGGTGTTTGCCTTTCGGGTGGGCGTGGTCTAGAATGTCGCCCCCGTCGGGGCGTAGCTCAGCCTGGCAGAGCGCACGGTTCGGGACCGTGAGGCCGGTGGTTCAAATCCACTCGCCCCGACCATTTCCCATTGACGAAATCAGCCACCTTCTTTACTGTGAAGCCGTGACACCCCACGCATTGCCGCTGACGGAGCGCCAGCGCCAGGTTCTCGACTTCATCCGCTGGAGCCTCAAGGAACGTGGCGTCGCACCGACCCTACGCGAAATCGCCGAGCACTTCGGCTTCTCAAGCACGGCTTCTGCGCAGAAGCACGTCAACGAGCTCCAGAAAAAGGGCTGGCTGTTCCGGAGCAAGCACCGCCGCAGGGGCCTGGTTCCGTTGGAGAGTGATCCGGGGGGCGGCGAGATGGCAGAGCTGCCCCTCCTGGGCTTTGTCGCCGCCGGACAGCCCATCGAGTCCCTGGATGTCCCGGCCCGTGTGGCCGTTCCCCGCACCCTCCTCCACGGAGGGGAGCACTACGTTCTCCGGGTGCGCGGCGATTCCATGGTGGAAGACGGCATCCTGGACGGGGACCTCGTGGTGGTCCAGGCCCGCCAGGAGGCGCGGCCCGGAGAGATGGTCATCGCTCTGGTTGACGGGGAGGTGACGCTGAAGCGCTTCTTTCTCGAGGACCGCCGCACCGTTCGGTTGCAGCCGGCCAACGCCGCCATGGCCCCGATTCGGTTTCCCGCCCAACGGGTACAGGTCCAGGGAATTGTCGTCGGGCTCATGCGCCGCTACGCTTGACTCGCGCGACCGGGTTGGGTAGCTTCGAGTTATGGCGGAACAAGATCCGATCACTGTCATCTTGACATCCGTCGGGACGGAACAGCAGGCCGTGGAGATCTCAGAGGAGTTGATCACCCGGCGTTACGCCACCTGCGTCAACATCGTCCCCTGCCTCCGGTCCATCTACCGGTGGAAGGGGAAGGTGTGCGAGGACACCGAGTACCTCCTGCTGATCAAGACCCCGGCCTCCCTCTTCGAAGCCGTTTCGGAGACCATCCGCGAGCTCCACTCCTACGAGCTCCCGGAGATCATGGCCCTGCCAGTGGACCGGGCGGAGACCGCCTTCCACCAGTGGGTGCTGAACTCCGTAGCGCCCGAAGAGGAGTAACCGCCGCGCCCGCCTTCGGCCCGCGGAGCCCTTCCATTCCGCGGAAGGGCCCACAGGGTTACTTGGAGCCGACCACCGTGGCGTGTTTGATGATCACGGGCTCCACCGGCACATCCCGCATCCCGTGGGCGACACCGGTCTTGACCTTGGCAATGGCGTCCACGACATCCATGCCTTCCACGACCTTGCCGAACACGCAGTAGCCATAACCGCGGGGAGAGTTGTCACGGTGGTCCAGGTAGGGGTTGTCCACGACGTTGATGAAGAACTGGGAGTTGGCCGAGTCCACCTGGGAAGTCCGGGCCATGGCGATGGTCCCGCGGAGGTTGTGGAGACCGTTCCCCGCCTCGTTCTTGATCGGGGGGTGAGTCCCTTTCTTCTCCATGGCCGCCGTGAAGCCGCCTCCCTGGATCATGAAGTTGGGAATGACCCGGTGGAAGATGGTCCCGTCGTAGAATCCCTCGCGAACGTACCTGAGGAAGTTCTCGACGGTGATCGGGGCCTTTTCGGGCTCCAGTTCCAGGACGATGACGCCCTTGTTGGTTTCCAGCCGAACGCGCGGGTTCTTGGGGTTCACGGGATTTCCCTTCTCTCCCGCCCACGCCATGAGAGGCGCGCAGGCAAGGAGGAGCATGACGAGGATTCTCTTACCCATGGTCACCTCCGGCGGATCGAGATCGGTTCTCCGGTCCGCCCGGTGGTATGATACCCCGGATTGTGGCGAATAATGGCGTCTACCGTGCCAAGATGAGCCTGTCGAGCCGCTTCGAGAACATCGAGGTGGCCGAGAGGGTCTTCTGCGAGCTGTGCGATGAAGCCGGTTGCCGCGAAAGCGACCGGACACCAATCCTCAGTTCCCTTCGCGAGGCCATCGCCAACGCCGTGCGCCACGGCAACCGGATGGACCTGGCGCTCCGCGTCGGTGTGGAGTACGAGGTCGGGGATGGGGAGGCCACCATTCGGGTGACCGACGAGGGCGAGGGCTTCGACCCTGCCACCGTTCCTGATCCAACGGCACCGGAAAACTTGTTACGGCCGGGCGGACGCGGTATCTTTTTCATGAAACAGTTGATGGACCGGGTCATCATCGAAGGGCGGCCCTCGGGGGGTACGCTGGTGGTCATGACTCGGCGGCTGAACGACACGAAAGACGGGGGGACCCTTCATGAAGAGTGAAATTGTTGACCGGGACGACGTACGATTCATCAAGCTTTCGGGGAAGATCACCATCGGTGCGGGCGACGTCGAGCTCCGCCAGCTGGTCCACACGGCCCTGGACGAAGGAAAGACGAAGATAGTCCTCGACCTCGGAAAGGTCTCCACGCTGGATTCGTCGGGGATCGGCGAGATGGTCGCGGCCTACACTTCGGTGGCCAAACGTGACGGCCAGCTGAAGCTCCTCCATCTGCCCCCGAAGATCAACGACATCCTCCAGGTCACCCAGCTGATCACGGTCTTCGACGTTCTCGATTCGGAAGAAGAGGCAATCGCCTCCTTCGCCTGATCCTCAGGTCAACCGCCGGCAGGGCAGCGAGAAACGGTATGATGCCCCCGTGATGGGGGATCAGGCTTCCGACGTGGATGCCTTGCGCCAGGCCGTCGATGCGGAGCTTCGCTCCCTGGCGGTCGGTCGAGGTGGTCCGCTTGAGAACGCGTGTGCCGATGCCCTCCTGTCCCCCGGGAAACGGGTCCGGCCGGTCCTGATGCTCCTCAGCGGCCAACTCTTCGGTGTTCCCGGCTCCCGGTTGCTGCGGCTGGGGTGCGTCGTCGAGACCGTTCACGCCGCCTCCCTGGTCCTCGACGACCTGCCCTCCATGGACGACGCCGACCTTCGCCGTGGCCAGCCGTCCCTCCATCGCGTCTACGGCGAGGCCGTGGCCATCCTGGCGGCCTTCCACCTCCTCAGCCGGGCCCACGCGGAGCTTCCCCACGGCCTGGCCCTGGCCCGGGTGCCACGTCGGCGGTGGATTGCCGTTCAGGAGGAGCTGGCCGCCGTGGTCCAGGAGCTGTGCGAGGGTCAGGTGCGCGATCTTGCGGGTGACGCCACGAGCGTGGAGGACCTGGAGGCCGTCCATGCCGGGAAAACGGGCGCCCTCTTCGTCCTGGCGGCCCGGTGGGGCGCCTATGCAGGACGCCCCTCCGCCGGGGAGCAGGAAGCCGTCGAGGCCTTCGCCCGCAACGTCGGCCTGGCCTTCCAGGTGGTCGATGACATCCTCGACGCGGAGGGCGATCCCCAGACCATGGGGAAACCCGTTGGACAGGACCGGGGCCGGGTGACATTCGTCGACCTGCTGGGAATCGAGGGATCCCGCCGGCTAGCGGGGGAGCTCGTGGAAACCGCCGCGGCGGAGCTCGAGATTTTCGGCCGGCGCGGCCAGCCCCTGCGAACTCTGGCCCGGGGGGTCATCGACCGTGTCAGCTGACGAATCCATCCGGGACCGGGCCCTGGACGACGCCCTGGAGACCCTGCGCCGGCGGGGCTACCTGGGGCGGCACGCCACCGGTGTGCCCCGGCGCGCGGTGGCTGGCGCCTACGCCATGACCGCCACCGGCCTGGCACTGGTGCTGGTGGGCCTCAATGTGGCCGCGGTGCTTCCCCTTGGAGCATCGGCGTTGCTGGCCGCCACGGGTCTCCTCGCCCCGGTGTTTCTCACGGGCGTCGGTCTCGCCTGGATGGCCGCAACCGTGGCCGAGGCCGTCCACCGTCGGGGGCTTTCCGCGGGTCTGGCGGCCGCAGGAACCGGCGCCGCCGGCGCCACGGCAGCCCTGGGCCTGGCCTATCTGACCGGCCGGCCCTGGACGCCTCCCTGGGGCGCCAGCGTGCTGGCGGGGGCGCTTCTGGGAGTGCTGGGAGCGGCCCTGATCCTGCGCGGCCTCGCCAGGGCCGTGGTGCTGAGGATCCTCCGCCGTCCACCGACGACGTCCATGGTCCTCCCCCGGCTCTGGCGGGTCACCGTTCTCACCTTGGCCGGGGTGGTCGTGGCCGTGGGCCTGGCCTCGTTTCTTGGGCGGACCATTCCGGAGGAGGACAGCCGGGCGGAGGCTCTTCACGTGCGGCCGGGCACGGCGCGGCTCGCGGTCGTCGCCGTCGATGGAGCATCGCGGGAGGAGGTGGAGCTCCTGGCTGGACGTATCGGGCGACTGGCGGGGATGACGAGCTGGCGGTGGGCGGGGTTGGGGGAGCCGGATCCCGAGGCCTCCCTGCCGGTGCGATGGATCACCGTGGCCACGGGGGTCTCGCCCGGACGGCGGGGGGTGGCGACCTTCCGCCAGGTCGCCGTGGGTACCGACGGCCCCGTTCTCCTCCTGCCCCCCTTGCTGCGGCGGGTGGTCGTCGGTTTCTGGTCGCCCCTGGGTGTTGTGGAGGAGCAGACGGTGCCGGCCGCCCACAGGAGGGTCCCGACGGTTTGGGAAATGGCCTCCCGGGCGGGCCTGTCCGTTCGGGTGTTGGGCTGGTGGGGGAGCTTCCCACCCCGCCGCGTCCGGGGTGTGGTCGCGTCGGAGCGGTGGTTGCTGACCGGCGTTCAGGGGCCTGAAACAGTATTTCCGGACGGTAGCCTTGCCGCTCTGGGGTCGGCCAGCGGAACGGAGCCCCTGGACATGGACCGGAGGGCCCTCGGCGCCCTGGCGGATGTCACCCTGGACGATCCATCCCTGCTCATGGTCTACCTCCCCGGCTGGTGGCTGGAACGGAGGCGGGTCGAGGGCGAGGGTGCTCCCCTGCTGGCCGCCCGTGTCCTCGAGCCCCACCTGGAGGTGCTCGGGCGGGTGCTGGAGCGTGTCCTGGCCCATGGGTTCGCCGTCTGCATCGTCGGGATGAAGCCCGACGGTGGCTGGATCCTGTGGTCCTCCGAGGGCCCGGGGATCGGCGAGGTGTCGCCGGCCGATCTGGTCGATACCTGGTTGGACGCCCTGGGCCTGCCGCCGGCCGCGGGCCTGAAGGGGAGGGTGCGCCGGGACCTCTCGGGTGTTGGGGGTGGACCGGTTCCGCCTCCGGCACTCTACGGGCCCCCGCCCCCGCTGGCCGGGGCGGCAGCCGCCGGCGAGGGGGCGGCGCAGCTGGAGCTCCTCAAGAGCCTGGGCTACCTCAACTGAGCGACCCGTTGCCGATCAGCTCGTCAAGCAGCTCCCGGACCAGGCCCTCGATCCGGCGCGCCACGTTCCGGTAGGTCGTTTCATCCTCCCCCCACGGGTCGGGGACGTTCCAGACGACCGTCTCCACGGGCATCCCAAAGGGGATCCACCGGACACCGGGGGGGCCGATCAGGCTGACCACCACGTCGATCTCGTCCAGTGGCACCTCGGAGAGCCCCTTGGAGGAGAGCCCCTGGCCCGAGTAGCCAAGGGACTCCAGGGTGGCGATGGTTTCCGGGGCAACCCGGCCCGTGGCGGAGAGCCCGGCGGAGAGCACCCGGATGGCATCCCCGCCCATGGCCTTCGCCATGGCCTCCGCCATGGGCGAACGGCAGGTGTTGCCGATGCAGATGAAGAGGAGAGTCGGCCTGTGCATGCCGGAGATCCTACACGAGCCCGGTGTCGTGTGTCGGGGAGCCCTGGCCTCGCACCGGCGGCACGGCTACAATCGGTCGGTACGGCCCGAGTTGGCCGTTCCCAGGGAGGTCATTTCATGCAGCACGTTCCGGAGCCGTGGCGCGTCAAGGTCGTCGAGCCCATTCACCTTCCCGAGCGGGATATGCGCCGGCGACGGCTCGAAGAGGCCGGCTACAACGTTTTTGCCATTCCCGCGGAGGACGTCTTCATCGATCTCCTGACGGACTCCGGCACCTCGGCCATGTCCCAGGACCAGTGGGCCGGCCTGATGCTGGGGGACGAGTCCTATGCCGGCGCGCGCAACTTTTACAACTTCCGGGCAACCGTCCAGGAGATCACGGGCCTCCCCTTCATCATCCCGACCCACCAGGGACGGGTGGCGGAAAACCTCCTCTTTTCGACGCTGGTCAAGCCGGGAATGAAGATCCCTTCCAACAATCACTTCGACACGACCCGTGCCAACATCGAGGTCAACGGCGGTGAGGCCGTGGACCTGGTCATCGCCGAGGGACGGGACCCCGCGTCCGAGCACCCCTTCAAGGGGAACATCGATCTCGAGGCCCTGGACGCCTTCCTGGCGGCCAACGGCCGGGAGAACGTCCCCGTCGCCATGCTGACGGTGACCAACAACTCCGGCGGCGGACAGCCGGTGAGCCTGGAGAACATCCGGGCCATGGGGGAGATCTGTCACCGGCACGGTGTTCCCTTCTTCCTCGACGCCTGCCGCTTCGCCGAGAACGCGTGGTTCATCAAGCAACGGGAACCGGGGCAGGGGCACCGCAGCGTCCGGGATATCGCTGCGGACATGTTCGCTGCGGCCGACGGTTGCACCATGAGCGCCAAGAAGGACGGGCTGGCCAACATCGGCGGCTTCATCGCCATGCGGGATCAGGCCCTCTTCGACGCCCTTCGAAACATGCTGATCGTCATCGAGGGGTTCCCGACCTACGGCGGCCTGGCGGGGCGTGACCTGGAGGCGGTCGCACGGGGGCTTCGGGAGGTGCTGGACGAGCGCTACCTGGAGTTTCGGGTCGGACAGGTCCAGGCCCTGTGGGAGCGCCTGGACGCCGCCGGCGTTCCCATGATCCGGCCGGCCGGCGGCCACGCCGTTTACCTGGACGCCAAACGGTTCCTCCCCCACCTCCCGCAGGAGGTCTTCCCGGCCCAGGCGTTGGCGGTGGCCCTCTACCTGGAGGGGGGCATCCGGGGCGTGGAGATTGGCGGCGTCATGTTCGGGACCACAGATCCCGAGACGGGAGAGGCCGTCTGGCCACAGATGGAGCTCGTGCGTCTGGCCATCCCCCGAAGGGTCTACACCAACTCCCACCTGCGCTATGTGGCTGAAGTGGTCGAAACGCTGTACCGGAATGCCTCGTCCATCCGAGGGTTGAAGATGGTCTACCAGGCGCCCGTGCTTCGCCACTTCACGGCGCGTTTCGAGCTGCTTTAAAGGAATTGTGACTTTGCAAGCTCCGCGGCGCGTTGACCGGATGCCGCGGAGCGGTTAACCTTTGTTTCGACGGGAGGATGGAGATCCTTTGTTGTGCTGACCGGGTATAACACCGATATCGACCACGCCGGGACGACCTACCATGTCCAGACGGAGGACCGGGGTCAGAACAACCCGGTGATCGAGACCCTGGTCTACGCCAACGGGGAAATCCTCTACTCCCGGCGCACCCCCTACGCAGAGCTTCTGGCCGAGGGCATTGACGAGAAGACCCTGGCGTCCATGATGGACCGTCAGCACCGGACCCTGGTGGAGGTCATCCGACGCGGCCGGCTGGACGATCTGACGGCCAAGGCGGCTGCCATCGCCGATGCCGCCGACGACACCGCGGTTTCGGCCTCCAAGGAACACGCTGCCAGCGAAGAGGGCGTTGAGAAGAGCCTGGACGAGGTGATCCTGGAGTACCTGGAGGCGCAGAAGGCGCAGGCGCACCTGGTTCTGAGAACCCGGGGGGACGAGGACTTCGTCTACGGGAAGAGTGCGCGGGTCGGGGTGGTCGCCCTCAACTCCAACGACAACCAGCCCGTGCCCGATGTTCGCATCATGGTCCTGTTCAAGTCGACGGCCGAGCCGAGGCGTCTCGTCCTCGCGGAGGGGTTGACGGGGAAGGATGGCGAGTTCTCGGAGACCGTCGTCCTACCACAGTTCAACGGCGGCACGTCGGCCATCGTGGTCACGGCCGAGGCCAAGCTGGGCCAGTCGGAGATCAAGCACCTGGTCCACCGCTGAGGGTTGCTTCCCGGGGCGAATCGACATATACTGTCCCGCGCGGGTGGGCCGTTAGCTCAATTGGCAGAGCAAGGGACTCTTAATCCCTAGGTTGGAGGTTCGATTCCTCCACGGCTCACCAATTCCCCGTTTTCGCTGCGAAAGTGGCGGAACTGGTAGACGCGCGAGACTTAGGATCTCGTGGGGTAACCCGTGGGGGTTCGAGTCCCCCCTTTCGCACCATCCGGAGCATTACATTCATGTCATACAAACTGAACCGCCGTCCCGATCACACCGTCGAGGTCGAAGCGACCGTCGAGGCAGAAACCGTCGAGGCCAACCGCACGCGAATCCTCCAGACCTACCGACGAAGGGCCAGGATTCCCGGCTTCCGTACCGGGAAGGCGCCCCTTTCGGTCGTCCGTTCCCATTTTGGCCGCGAGGTCGAGGAGGAGCTCAGGGAGGAGCTCAGCGAGCACATCTTCCACGAGCTGATGGAGAAGGAAGAGAACTTCGTGCCCCTGACGCCCCTCAACGTCCGCGAGGCGAAGGTCGACGATGATGGCACGTTCCACCTGGAGGGGGACCTGGAGGTCCGTCCTGTCTTCGAGGTGCCTCCGACCGAGGAGCTCTCGCTGCCCGAGATCGACGTGGAGATCACCGAAGCCGACATCGACGAGGAGCTGGAGAAGGTCCGCGCCGAGCAGGCGGCGTGGGAGCCGGCCGGGGAGGATGTAACGGCCGAGAACGGCATGTTGATCGAGATGGACATCCATGGCGAGGTCATCGAGGGCGAGGGCGAGCCCTTCGACGAGGAGGGTGTCCGGTTCGTCCTGGGTGAGGAGGGTGTCTTCCCCGAGATCCAGGAGGCCCTTCAGGATGTTCGTGCGGGCGAGGAGCGGACGGTCGAAAAACGCTTCGAAGCCGAAGGGGACGATGAGAAAGCCGCCGCCAAAACGGTGCGGTACCGCATGGTCGTCCACGGCCTCAAGCGCCGCCTCCTGCCGGATCTGGATGATGAATTCGCCAAGGGGATGGGCTTCGACGACGTGGAGGCCCTTCGCCAACGGGTACGGGAGGTCCTGGAGCGGACCCGCCACAAGGAGCGCCGCAGCCAGTGGCGGCGGGCCCTGTTGGATCAACTGGAGGAGGGTATCGACCTCAACCAGCTGCCGGCGAGCCTGGTCCGCGATGGTCTCCGGGAAGATCTGGAGCGCTACGCCTACATGATGGCCATGCAGGGGAAGGGCCTGGACGACGACGAAACGGATTGGCAGGAGCTCTCGGCGCGCATGGAGCCCGAGGTGCGGAAGCGCGTCCTGGATAGCTTGATCCTGGAGCAGCTGGCCGATCAGTGGGAGATCGAAATTCCCGAGGACGACGTCCAGGCCTATATCGAGGCCGACGCCCGGAAGAAGGGCGTCCCGCCGGCCGAGCACATGGCCAACCTTTCCAAGGACGGCCAGCTGGATGGGATCCGGCATGCGGCCAGGCTCTCGGCCACGGTGGACGAACTGATTCGCCGCGTCGGCGGGGAGGTGGAGTGATGCTGGTACCCATGGTTGTCGAGCAGACGAGCCGGGGAGAGCGGGCCTATGACATCTTCTCCCGTCTCCTCAAGGACAACGTCATCTTTCTGGGGACGACCATCGATGATCAGGTGGCCTCCCTGGTCATCGCCCAGATGCTCTTTCTCGAGGCCGAGAACCCCGAGAAGGACATCCACCTGTACATCAACTCTCCCGGCGGGTCCATCACCGCTGGTCTGGCCATCTACGACACCATGCAGTACGTCAAGCCCGACGTCAGCACCATCTGCCTGGGTCAGGCGGCCTCCATGGCGGCCGTGCTCCTGGCGGGCGGCGCCAGGGGGAAGCGCTTTTCCCTGCCCCATGGCAGGGTGTTGCTGCACCAGCCTCTGATGTACGGCCTCGAGGGCCAGGCGACCGACATCGACATCCATGCCAAGGACATCATGCGCCTGCGGACCCGCCTCAACGAGATCCTCGCCCTGCATACCGGTCAATCGGTCGATAAGATCAACGACGATACAGAACGGGATTTTATCCTTGAGGCCACGGGAGCCGAAAGCTACGGCGTCATCGATAGGGTCATTGTCTCCAGGGAATAAAATGCCTTCCCCCGTGGTGTACAATGTCATGAGGAGGACCTGATGTCCCCGCGAGATGGTGATGTTCTGCGGTGTAGTTTTTGCGGCAAGAGCCAGCACGAGGTGCGGAAGCTGATCGCCGGTCCGACGGTCTACATCTGCAACGAGTGCGTCGAGGTCTGCCTGGACATCATCGCCGAGGACAGCACGGTCGAAGCGGGCACCCGGCGGGAGGAGCTTCCCAAGCCCCACGAGATCAAGGCCCACCTGGACGAGTACGTCATCGATCAAGAATCGGCCAAGAAGAAGCTCGCCGTGGCGGTGTACAACCACTACCGGCGGATCGAGTACCAGGGGGCCCGAAGCCAGGAGGACGTGGAGCTCTCCAAGTCCAACATCCTCCTCATCGGTCCGACGGGTACGGGCAAGACCCTTCTGGCCCAGACCCTTGCGCGGCAGCTCGAGGTTCCCTTCACCATCGTCGATGCGACGACCCTGACCGAGGCCGGATACGTCGGCGAGGACGTGGAGAACATCCTCCTGCGGCTCTACCAGGCCGCCGGGGGCGATCGGGAGGCGGCCGAACGCGGCATCGTCTATATCGACGAGATCGACAAGGTGGCGCGGAAGTCCGAGAACCCCTCCATTACCCGGGACGTTTCCGGTGAGGGGGTCCAGCAGGCGCTCCTCAAGATCCTCGAAGGAACGGTTGCCAACGTACCGCCGCAGGGCGGGAGGAAGCACCCGCATCAGGAGTTCCTGCAGATCGACACGACAAACGTCCTCTTCATCTGCGGGGGTGCCTTTGTTGGCCTCGAAGATGTCGTTGCCGACCGCCTCAACCAGAAGCGTATGGGCTTCGGCGTCGACATCGGTCACAACGAGGAGGGAAACGCGGAGCTTCTGGAACAGGTTCATCCCGAGGATCTGATCCACTACGGCATGATCCCCGAGTTCGTCGGCCGGATCCCCGTGGTCGCCACCCTCCGGGACCTGGACCACGAAGCCCTGGTCCGGATCTTGACCGAGCCCAAGAACTGCCTGATGCGCCAGTACCAGACCATCCTGTCCTTCGAGGGAGTGGAGCTCAAGTTCACCAAGGACGCCCTGGATGCCGTGGCCGAAGAGGCCGTCAAGCGCAAGGTCGGTGCCCGCGGCCTCCGGATCATCCTCGAAGAGCTGATGCTGGATATCATGTATCAGGTCCCCTCGGTTCCCGACATCAACGAGCTCGTCATCTCCCGGGATGTCGTCGAACGGCGGGTTCCGCCCCTGACGGCTTTCCGGAAAGTCGGCTGAGGCCCCGACCGGGACCTCAAAGGAATATCATGGCACCAGAACGAGAAACTGCACTGCTGTCGGTCGTCCCGCTCCGCGACATGGTCGTCTTCCCCCACATGATGGCCCCCTTCGTCGTGGGCCGGGAGCCGTCCGTCGCTGCGTTGAAGCGGGCCCTGCGCCGTCCCGACAAACGGATCTTCCTAACGACCCAGCGCGACCCCAAAGTCGACCAGCCGGGCCAGGACGATATTTACGAGATCGGTGTCGTCGCCCGGGTCGTCCAGAACCTTCAGCTGGCCTCGGGCAACATCAAGGTGATGGTCGAGGGGCTCTTGCGGGGCCGGATTCTCGACCTCATCGAGGAGGACGGGGTCCTCTCGGCGCGGGTCGAGATCATTTCGGAAACGGCTGCGGCCTCCGGCGACGTACCGTCGTACATGGAACGTCTGACGGAACTCTTCAGTGAGTACGCCAAGCTCTCTCACCACCTCTCGGCCGAGGGTGTGCTGGCCTCTCTGCAGACGGAGAATCCGGCGCAGTTCGCCGATCTCCTGGCCGCCCACCTCAACCTTCCCACCTCCAAGAAGCAAGAGCTACTGGAGATCCTCAACCCCCTGGAGCGGCTCCAGGCCCTCAACGACATCCTCGACGTTGAGATCGAGAAGCTCAACATCGACCGGAGGATCAACTCTCGCGTCAAGAAGCAGATGGAGAAGGCACAGCGCGAGTACTACCTCTCGGAGAAGATCAAGGCCATCAACGAGGAGCTGGGGCGCAACGACGTCCAGGAGGAGCTGACCGAGCTCAAGGAGCGGATCGAGGAATCCGGCATGTCCGAGGAGGCCCGGGAGCGGGCCCTCTCCGAGCTCAAGAGGATGGAGGGTATGCCCCCCGTCTCCGCCGAGGCCGGCGTGTCCCGCAACTACGTTGAGTGGCTCCTGGCCGTCCCCTGGAAGAAGGCGTCCCGGGAGATCCGGAACATCTCGCGGGCGGAGAAGGTACTCAACGAGGACCACTACGGGCTGGAGAAGATCAAGGAGCGCATCCTGGAATTCCTGGCGGTCCGCCAGCTGACGCGGAAGACCGCCGGAACCATCCTCTGCTTCACGGGCCCCCCGGGCGTCGGGAAAACCTCCCTGGCGCGATCCATCGCACGGGCCACCGGGCGGCGCTTCGTCCGCCTCTCCCTGGGCGGCATCCGCGACGAGGCCGAGATTCGCGGCCACCGGAGGACCTACATCGGTGCCTTCCCCGGCCAGATCATCCAGATGATGCGCAAGGCGGGGACCGTCAATCCCGTCCTGCTCCTGGACGAAGTGGACAAGATCGCCGCCGATTTTCGGGGTGATCCCGCGGCGGCCCTCCTCGAGGTGCTCGATCCCGAGCAGAACCACGCCTTCCACGACCACTACCTGGACGTGGAGTACGATCTGTCACGTGTTCTCTTCATCTGCACGGCCAACGTCATCCACACCATCCCGCCGGCCCTCAAGGATCGAATGGAGATCATCCCCCTCTCGGGCTACACCCACCGGGAGAAGGTCGAGATCGCGCGCCATTTCCTGATCCCGCGACAGCTCGAGCGCCACGGTCTCGACCGCTACGGGGTGGAGATCGGAGAGGAGACCCTGCTCCTGCTGATCGAGCGCTACACGCGGGAGGCCGGCGTTCGCAACCTGGAGCGGGAGATCGCCTCCATCTGCCGGAAGCTTGCCCGGCGCGTCCTCAAGGATCACCTCAAGCGGGGAACCCGCCTGGAGGTGGGGCCGGAGGAGGTGGAGCAGCTTCTCGGGAAGCCCCGCTACCGGGCCCAGCGGGCCGAGGAGAAGGCCGAGGTTGGCGCGGCGGTCGGCCTGGCGTGGACGCAGGTCGGCGGAGAGATCCTGACCACCGAGGCCTCCCTGATGCGGGGCAGGGGCAAGGTGACCCTGACGGGCCAGCTCGGCGACGTCATGCAGGAGTCGGCCCGGGCCGCCCTGACCTTCGTCCGCTCCCGGGCGGAGCAGCTGGGGATCGACCCCGAGACCTTCGAGAAGATCGACGTGCACGTTCATGTGCCCGAGGGGGCCATCCCCAAGGACGGACCGTCGGCCGGCATCACCATGGCCTCGGCCCTGGTGTCGGCCTTCTCGGGCCGGCCGGTGAGGGCCGACCTGGCCATGACGGGTGAGATCACCCTCCGCGGACGGGTCCTGCCCGTCGGGGGGATCAAGGAGAAGGTGCTGGCGGCCTACCGGGCCGGCATCCGGGAGGTCATCCTGCCCGAGGAAAACGAAAAGGACCTCGAGGAGATTCCGCCAGAAGTCGCCGAGGTCATGCGCTTCACCCGGGTCCATCACATGGACCAGGTCCTCGAAGTGGCGTTGCTCCCAGCGGAGGACGCGCCCCTGGCCCCGGCAGCAGCGGACGACGAAGGAGCGCGGCAGCGTCCCATGCCGCACTGAAGACGTGGAGATTCGAGATGTCACCTTCCAGCGATCGGCTCTCAAGGCCTCCGACAGGCCCAAGGAGCACATGCCGCACATTGCGGTGGCAGGAAGGTCGAACGTCGGCAAGTCCAGCCTGCTCAACTGGCTGACGAGACGGCAGATGGCCCGGGTCGCCAAGGCTCCGGGCAAGACACGAATGTTGAATTTCTTTCTGGTCAACGGGAACTTCTACCTCGTTGACCTTCCTGGGTACGGTTATGCGAAGGTGCGAAAAGAGCTGAAGCAGGAGTGGGGAGAGGAACTGGGACGCTACATCCTTTCCGACGAGCGGGTGGCGGGCGTGGTGGCCCTGATCGACATCCGCCACGGTCCGACGCGCCTGGACCTGGAGTTCCAGCAGTTCCTGCTGGACGCCGGGCGGGAGCGGCTGGTCGTGCTGACCAAGGCCGACAAGGTCAACCGGTCCAAACGAAAGAACATGCAGCGGGAAGTTCAATTCCAGTTGGGGCTGCCACGGCCCCCTGTCATCACCAGCGTCGAGTCCGGCGAGGGGCGGAAAGAACTCCTGGAACAGATGGAGGAGCTCCTGACCCTCTGGCGCCAGGCGCATCGAGGAGAATGAAATGGCACGGAAGAAGAAGAACGGCGAAACCAACGATCCCGTGGTGATCCCCCTGGATCTCGAGGAAGAGATCGAAGAGCACGAGGCCCAGATGAACGAGGCGGCCAAGAACGGCCGGCTCGACCTCAAGCAGCTCAAGGAGATGAGCGTCACCGAGCTTGGTGAGGTGGCCAAGGCCCTGGGCGTGGAGAACGCCGCTGGCCTGCGCCGTCAGGATCTCAGTTTCCGGATCCTCCAGCGCCAGACGGAGCGCGAGGGGCTGATCTTCGGCGAGGGCGTGCTGGAAGTCCTTCCGGAGGGTTTCGGGTTCCTCAGGGCCCCGGAGTACAACTACCTGCCGGGCCCCGACGATATCTACGTTTCTCCCTCCCAAATCCGGCGCTTCAACCTTCACACGGGTGACACGGTCTCCGGTCAGATCCGGCCGCCCAAGGAGGGTGAGCGGTACTTCGCCCTGATCAAGGTGGAGGCGGTCAACTTCGAGCCGCCGGAAATCGTGATGGAGAAGGTACTCTTCGACAACCTGACGCCCCTCTACCCCGAGGAGCGCATCCGCCTGGAGATCCCCGGCAACATGACCTGCCGCGTCATGGACCTGATGACGCCCATCGGCAAGGGCCAGCGCGGGCTCCTGGTGGCACCCCCGCGCACCGGCAAGACCATGATGCTCCAGTCCATCGCCAACGCCATCACGACCAACCACCCCGAGATCACGCTGATCGTCCTGCTGATCGACGAGCGGCCGGAGGAGGTGACGGACATGCAGCGCTCGGTCCAGGGCGAGGTGATCTCCTCGACCTTCGACGAGCCGGCGACCCGTCACGTCCAGGTGGCGGAGATGGTCATCGAGAAGGCCAAGCGCCTGGTGGAGCACCGGCACGACGTTGTCATCCTGCTGGACTCCATCACCCGCCTGGCCCGTGCTTACAACACCGTCGTGCCGCCCTCGGGCAAGGTCCTCTCCGGCGGCGTCGATTCCAACGCCCTCCAGAAGCCCAAGCGCTTCTTTGGTGCGGCCCGCAACATCGAGGAGGGCGGCAGCCTGACCATCATCGGCACGGCCCTGATCGACACGGGCTCCCGCATGGACGATGTCATCTTCGAGGAGTTCAAGGGAACGGGCAACATGGAGGTCCACCTGGACCGCAAGCTCGTCGAGAAGCGCGTCTTCCCCTCCATCGACATCCACAAGTCGGGGACCAGGAAGGAGGAGCTCCTCATCGACGACTGGGAGCTTCGCCGGATCTGGGTACTCCGCAAGGTGCTCTCTCCCCTGTCCCCGGTGGAGGCCATGGAGCTGCTCCTGGACCGCCTCTCCAAGACCGAGAGCAACCGCGAGTTCCTCGAAGCCATGTCCCAGGGTTAACGCGTGCCCCGGGTCGACGCCATTCTCCGCGCGGCGCTAAGCGGGCGCCGCCTCGAGGCCGGAGAGCTCGTCGAGCTCTTCGAATCCGGACCCCTGCTCCAGCTGGGCCAGACCGCCCGGCTGGTCCGGGACCGGCACGTTCCCCCAGAGCGGGCCAGCTACATCATCGACCGGAACATCAACTACACCAACGTCTGCGTCTACCGCTGCCGTTTTTGCGCCTTCTACCGCACCCCGGACGCCGGGGACGCCTACGTTCTCCCCATGGAGGAGATCGTCGAGAAGGTCGCCGAGACGGTGGCCGCGGGCGGAACGGGCATCCTGCTCCAGGGCGGGGTTCACCCCTCCCTGCGGATCGAGTACTACGAGGGGCTCCTCCGCCGCCTCAAGGAGATCTTTCCCCACGTGCACCTCCACGCCTTTTCGGCGCCCGAGATCTGGTACGTGGCCAAGCTCGAACGGCTGCCGGTGGCCGAGGTCATCCGGCGGCTCGTGGCGGCCGGGCTGGATTCGATCCCGGGCGGCGGGGCCGAGATCCTCGAGGACGCCACCCGGCGCCGCATCTGGTCCCGGGCCAAGGCCTCGACGGAACAGTGGCTCGAGGTTCACCGGGAGGCCCACGCCCTGGGCCTGCGTACAACCGCGACCATGATGTTCGGCGTCGGTGAGCCGGTTTCAGCCCGGGTGGAGCACCTGCTGGCCGTGCGATCCCTCCAGGACGAGACGGGCGGATTCACGGCCTTCATCCCCTGGACCTTCCAGGAGGAGAATACGGACCTGGAGGAGGAGGTGGAACCCTCGGGCGGCTGCGACTATCTGCGAACCCTGGCCATCTCGCGGCTCGCCCTGGACAACATCGCCCACGTGCAGGGCTCCTGGGTGACCCAGGGCCCGAAGATCGGCCAGGTCTCCCTCCTCTTCGGCGCCGACGACCTGGGGTCCATCATGCTCGAGGAAAACGTGGTCGCAGCGGCCGGCGCCCAGCACCGCATGAGCCAGGGCGACATGGAGCGGGTCATCGGGGACGCCGGCTTCGAACCCTGGCAGCGCCGGACCCTCTACGAGCCGATCTGACCCGCAAGATTGACAAGATCTCGTCGGGAAGGACGGGATGCACCGCATCCGCCCTGCAGCCGATGGATGGGCGATGTTGCGGGCGAAACCCGGCCGGGCCGGTATACTCGAGCCATGGGTCCAGCGCGGCACGACTCCGGCGCCCCGGCGTGGACCGTGGGCGTGGCCGCCGGCCTGGCGGTGGCGGTTCTCTGGTGGTACCGGGGGGTGCTGCCTGCGGACGTCCTGACGGAGCTCGCCCTCCCCTGGCTCTGGATCATCCTCTGGACGGTGGCCACTTGGGGTGTGGGATCACTGGTCGTGCGTTGGGCCCTGGGAGGCCCGCGGGGCGGAGGCCATCCCGTCGTGACCCTGGCCCTTGGTTCGGCGGCTCTCGCCCTCCTGGGAGCGCTGCTGGCCTGCGTCGGGGGGTTGCGGTCGCCGGTGCTGGTGGCGGTGCTGGTCGTATCCGCTGCGGCCGGGGGCCTCGCGCTCTTTAGGGACCGTTCCATTGCACGGAACATCATCGAGGAAACGCCAGTCCCGGTTCGTTTTGCCATTGGGATCGCCGCCCTCGCCGTGGCCGCGACCCTCTCGGCGCCACCCGTCATGTACGACACCCTCAACTACCATCTGGCGTTCCCGGTCCGGTGGCTTCGGGCGGGACAGTTCGTGGAGTTCCCCAGGCACGGCTTCTCCTACTACCCGGCCGCCGGGGGGATGGCCTACACCTACGCCCTGGCACTGCTGGGACCCTGGGCCGCCAAGGCCCTCCACCTGTGGGCGGGGTTGCTGGCCACGGCCGCGGCGGGCTCCCTGGGGAAACGGCTCGGCGGGCCCATGGCCGGCGCCTGGGCCGCCGTGATCTTCTTCCTGACGCCCTCGGTGCTCCAGTCCTCGGGCTTCGCCACGGCGGACCTGTGGGTTGCCGCCTGGGGAGGGGCGGCGTTGCTCCTTCTTCTTCATTTCATGGACGGGGAGGACGCCCCGGTCCGGCCCTTCGGCGCCGTGGGGTTCCTCGCGGGGAGCGCGGCAGCGGCGAAGCTCCTGGGCCTGGCGACGGTTCTCCTGCCCATGGGAATGACCGCCGTTTTCCTGGTGTTTTTCCGGGGCCGGCGGGACCGTCCCTGGCTCCCCCTGGCCGCCCTGACCGCCGGTGCGTTGGTGCCCCTGGCGCCCTGGTTGGTGCGCAACGCGCTCTGGACCGGGAACCCCCTCTATCCCTACCTCCGTTCTCTTTTCGGGGGACCGGTGGCGGGCTTTTCCATCGCCGGGGAGCTGGCGCAGAACGGGTTGCAACCCCACGGCTTCCTTGGGCGAGCCCTGGACGTGGTCCTGGCCCTCGAGATCCGGACCTTCCACCCCCTCCAGGCGGCGGGCAACATCGGCCCCCTCTGGCTCATCCTGCTGCCCGTGGCGCTGCTGCTGCCGGCGGTGCGCCGGAGCAGGGCCTTCCAGCCCCTGATTGTGGCGGTCGGGACCGGTCTGGTGGCCTGGGGTTCCCTGGTCCAGTTCGGACGCTTCCTCCTGCCCGTTCTCGTGGGCGCCGCGGCACTGGCCGGGGCGGCCCTGGTCGGCCTGTCTCGCAGCGAGGGCTTGCCCGTCGCTAGGCGGGCCATGGTGGCCCTAGTCGTCGGGGTTCTGGCGTGGAACGCCACGGTGCTCCTCGATCCCATCAGCGTCGAGCGCCTGGAGGTCACCGCGGGCGTGCTCCGGGGTGACGCCCTCCTGAGCCGGTGGGTCAGCTACTGGCCGGCTGCATGCTCCTTGGACGAGGTCCTGCCCCCCGACGCCAGGGTCCTGATGGTGGCGGAGCCCCGCACCCTCTACGTCGATCGGGACGTCGTGGCCGAGGATCCCTACCGGGTGCCCCTCCTGGCGGAGCTGGCCCGGACGGCCACCGACGGGAGGGAGCTCGCGGAACGGCTGCGGGCCATGGGGATCACCCACCTTCTGGTCAACGAGGGAGAGATGCGGCGCCTGGCCGCGCTTCGGGGCGTCCCGGACTACTGGACCGGGTCCGGCACCCACGGAGCCGCGGTACTCCGGAGTTTCCTCGGGCAGGAGGTCCGGCGGGTCTTCGAAGCTCCGGGCCTGTGGGTCGCCGAGCTGCCGGGGCCGTCCGCGTCCACCCGGCGGACTGGCGGGGAACTCACTCCACGATCTCGAACTGCTCCTGGTGGAACAGAGGATTCTCCCTGAGGATGATCTCCAGGCCGTGGATCTCCTCCAGCTCCCGGAGGAGATCGCGGAAGGAGCCCTGGAGGTAGTGGGAGATCTCCGGATGGAGGGTCAGCGTTAGCTGACGGCTCCCCCTCTCGGCGATACCGAGGATCTCCCGGCGGATCTCCAGGCAGATGGTCTGGAGCGACTTGATCCGGCCCGTTCCGTGGCAGTAGGGACACTCCCGGCTCAGGGTGCGATCCAGGCTGGGACGGGTCCGCTTCCGCGTCAGCTGCACGAGGCCGATGTCGCTCATGGGAAGCAGCTGGGAGCGGGCGGGGTCGGTGCGCAGCTCACGGGCCAGCGCTTCGTAGACCGTACGGCGGTTCTCGCGATCTTCCATGTCGATGAAATCGATGACGATGATGCCGCCCAGGTCCCTGAGACGCAGCTGCCGGACAATCTCGCGGATGGCCTCCAGGTTGATGCGGAGGACCGTGTCCTCCAGATTGGAGCTGCCGACGTAGCGGCCCGTGTTGACGTCGATGGCCACCAGCGCCTCGGTCTGGTTGATGACCAGATAGGCGCCGGACTTGAGCCAGACCTTGGGCCGGAGTGCCTTCTCCAGCTCGGCTTCGATCCCGAAGGCCGCCATGAGGTCGGCGGAACGCCGGAACAGCTTGACCCGCGGTACGAGGGAGAGGGAGTGCTGCTCCAGGAATTCCAGGACCTCCTGGAATGCTTCCACGTCGTCGATCCAGCACTCGCGCACGGCGTCCGTGAAGAGATCGCGCACGGCGCGGAGCACGGGACTGAGCTCACGGTGCACGAGGGCGGGAGCCCGGGCGCGGTCGGAGGCCTCCCGGATCTTCTGCCACTGGGCGATCAGCTCCGAGCGGTCCGCCTGGAGCCGCTGAGGATCGACGCCTTCGCCGGCCGTCCGGATGATCCAACCCCCGGGATCATCGAAGCCTTCAATGATGCTCCGGAGACGGGCACGCTCCGTCTCGTCGGTGATGCGTCGGGAAACCCCCTTCTGCTGGACCGTCGGGAGGTAGACCAGGTAGCGTCCCGGCAGGGAGATGTAGGAGCTCAGGCGGGCTCCCTTGGTCCCAAGGCCGTCCTTGACCACAGAGACGAGGATCTCCTGGCCCTCCCGGAGGAGGTCGTCGATGGCCTGGTCCTCCGGCGGCGGCGTGAATGCGTCCTGTTCCCCGAGGAAGAGCTCGTTGTAGTCCTCGGCCACGGCACCGGCCTCGCGGACGTAGAGAAAGCCGTCGCGACCGAGGCCAATGTCGACGAAGGCGGCCTGCATGCCCGGCAGAACCCGGGTGACGCGCCCCTTGTACAGGTTGCCGACGGCCGAGGACGAGCGGTGGCGCTCGGTGCGGTAGGCCACCAGCCGCGAGTTCTCGCGCAGGGCGATCCGTGTCTCGAAAGGATTGACGGAGAGGTAGAGGGAGGATTCGCTCATACGTTCACCAGCCGTTCCCTGCCGATGGCCATGACCATGCCAACGGCGGCGCAGGTTGTGGCCAGGGAACTTCCGCCGTAGCTGAAGAGGGGAAGTGTGATCCCCGTGGTGGGAAGCCATCCGACCACCATGCCCAGGTTGACGACGATCTGGAAGGACAACCAAGCGCCGACCATGGTGGCCAGGGCCAGGCCGAAACGATCCCGGGCGGAGACGGCGATCACGGTGATGCGCCACAGGAGCAGGCCGTAGGCGGCCGTGAGGAAGGAGACGCCGAGGAACCCCGTCGCTTCCGCCCACGAGGCGAAGATGAAGTCCGTGTGCTGGGCCGGCAGGAAACGCAGCAGCGACTGGGTTCCGCGTCCCAGCCCCTGCCCCGTGACCAGGCCCGATCCGATGGCGATCTTGGACTGGCGCACCTGGTACCCCGCCCCGTAGGGATCGCGGGAGGGATCGAGCACGGTCAGCACCCGCTCCTTCTGATAATCCTTGAGGGCGAACTGCCAGGCGCCGCCGACGAGGACCAGGGCGGCCAGGGCCAGGGCGGTCCACACCTTTCCCGAAAGACCCCCGAGCCATGCGGCGGCGGCCCAGAGGGGGAAGTAGGTCAGCGCCACACCGAGGTCGGGCTCCATGAGCACGAGGATGACCGGGAGGCCGACCAGGGCCGAGAGGGCGGCCAGCTCGCCCAGGCCCAGGGTGCGGCCGCTCCGCCGACCGAACCACAGGGCGACCAGGAGAGCCACCCCGAGACGGGAGAGTTCGCTGGGCTGGAAGGTCAACGGTCCCAGGGCGAACCACCCCCGGGTGCCGCTCCGGACCTGACCGACCAGCAACACTCCCGTCAGGAGGACCAGGGCCAGGGCGTACGCAGGGACCGCCAGGCGCTCGAGGACGGTGCTCCGCAAACCGGCCACGAGGACCATGAGGGCCAGGCCGACACAGCTCCACACGAGCTGCCGCAGGAAGAGGTGGCCCCCGAGGGTCTTGTCCAGGGCCGCCAGCTGGATCAGCGAGGCACCCAGGATCACCAGGCTCGCCAGGAGCAACCAGGGATCGATCCGATGTTCCACGGCCCCTAGTGTACTTGGGCCTCGGGCCGGCGGCCCTCCCCGGTGGTGGAAGCGGGTTCCGGTCCGGTGTCGATGGACTGATCGAGGGCGAAAACCATCCCGGCTGCGGGTGCCGCCCGCCCGCCGCCGCTGCCGCCATGTTCGACGACGACGGCCACGACCAGTTCCGGGTCGTCGAGGGGCTCCCATCCGACGAAGAGCGCATGATGACGGAGTCGGCGCTCGAGATCCTGGACCTTGACACCCTCCCGCAACCGGGCGACCTGGGAGGTTCCGGTCTTTCCCGCCACCGGGAGCGAGGCCAGGGATCGAGCCGTGCCCTGGGAGCCGTGGACCACCTCTACGAGTCCCTTGACGACCGCTGCAAGCTGAGCCGGTGCCAGGTGGAGGTTCTGAGCCGTGGCGGCAGAAGCACCGAAGAACCTGGGCGTGATCAGCTGACCACCGTTGGCCAGAGCGGCGTAAGCCCTTGCCAGCTGGAGCGGGGTGGTCAGCAGGGGTCCCTGTCCGATGGCGACGGAGATGCTCGTACCCGGATACCACGGGCGGCGGCGAACGGTCCGGGACCACTCCGGCGTTCCCACGAGCCCGCTTTGCTCGGAGGGAAGGCCGACGCCCGTCTTCGATCCGAAACCGAAACGGCGGAGCCAGGAGGCCATGGTCTCGATCCCCAGCCGACGGCCCAGGGTGTAGTAGTAAACGTCGCAGGATGCTTCCAGGGAGCGGACGAGGTTGACGGAGCCGTGGCCGCCGCGGCGCCAGCAGTGGAAGGTGTGGCCGAAAACGTTCAGGAAGCCCCGGCAGAAAACCCGGCTCGAGGGAGTGATGGCACCCGTGGCGAGGCCGGCCAGGGCGAAGAAGGGCTTGATGGTCGACCCCGGAGGGTAGACGCCCTGGATGCAGCGGTCCTGGAGGGGGTGCTCGGGGTCGTCCCGCAGGACGCCCCACTCGGAGGCCGAAAGACGGCCGCTGAATATGTTGGGATCGAAGCTCGGCGAGGAGTAGAAGGCGCGGATGGCGCCCGTCCTGGGATCGAGGGCCACGACGGCCCCGCTGGAGTCTCCCAGGGCCTCGGCGGCCGCCCTCTGGAGATCGAGGTCCAGGGTCAGTGTGAGGTCGTGACCACGGGTCGCGGGCGTCTCGTCGAGAACGCCCAGGATGCGGCCGACGGCCGAAACGATGACACGCCGCTGTCCGGGGGTTCCGGCGAGGGAGTCCTGGGCCAGGGCCTCGATGCCGGTCGCCCCCACGAGGGTGTCCGGGTCCAGGCCGGGATGAGCCCGGAGCTCTTTCCGGCTGACCATGCGGAGATGACCGACCGCATGGGCCGTCAGGGGGCCCTGGGGGTACCAGCGGCGGAAGCCGCCGACGACCACGAGCTCCGGGTGGTCCGTCTGCCGGGCCCGGATGCGGGTCACCTCCTCCCAGCTGAGATCGGCGCTGATCAGCACGGGAGCCAGGGGTTGACGGCAGGGCGCCTCGATCCGGGCGTTGAGCTCGGCGGCGGTGCCGATGCCCAAGCGGGCCAGGAAGAGGACGGTCTCCGCAAGGTGGTGGGCCTCGGCGGGGTAGAGGAGGAGACGGTAGGAGGGACGGTTGTCCGCCAGGATCCGGCCGCGGGTGTCGTAGATCCGGCCACGGGGCCCCGGAAGGGGCATCCGGCGAAGGCGGTTGTTCTCGGCCAGGCGATGCCAGCGTTTCCCCGAGATGACCTGGAGATCGAGGAAGCGGAGCTCGAGGGCTCCCAGGGCCGCGGCGATGATCAGCATCAGCGCCAGGGTGCGCTTTCGGAAAGGTGTCAGATCGTCCCGGACGTGACGCATCAGCGGAGCCGGCTGCGGCGGTAGCGGCGGACCCGGCCGGGGAGGTCCGCGGCGAGGATGAAGGCCACCAGGGCGCACCAAAGGCCGGTGGAGACAGCACCGATGACCAGGTCGAGGAACCGTGGCGGGACGGCCAATCCCAGGGGTAGCAGGGCGACGTACCGCAGGCCGGAAACAAGGAGTGCCCCCCCGGCCCCGAGGACCCCCCAGGAGCGTGCGGAGTGGTCTCCCACCTTCCGGATGGTCCAGGCGACCGCCAGGGCGGCGGCGCTCCACGCGAAGGCTCCGGGGCCGATGATGGGTTCGAACAGCAGGTCCCAACCGAGGCCCAGGCCCAATCCCGCCACGAAGATGTGATCGAAACGGTGGCGCATGGGTGGACCGATGATCCAGACCATGGGCAGGAGCACGCCCTGCAACCACGTGGGAGCCGCCGGAAGCCCCAGGATCCACTGGGCGACGAAGGTCAGGAAGACGGTCAGAGCGATCTTCATGGGGTCCCCGGCCGGGAAGAAGCGTTGTTCCAGCCTCCCACCAGAAGGACGGTGCGGAGGCGGGCGAGGTCCACCGTGGGCACGGCCTCCACCCGGAGAAACGCTCCGGGCCCCTCGCTGACCCGGACGACGCTCGCCACCGGGATCCCGGGAGGGTAGACGCCATCGACCCCGGTCGTCACCAGGAGGGTCCCCCGGGCAATGGGGGCGCGGCGGGGGACGTACTCCACCTGGAGCGTCCCTCCGCCCGTTCCCACCGCCATGCACGGCGTCGAGTTTGCACCACCGGCGACGGCCACGGCGGAACCGGCCAGAGCGATGGTCTCCACCCACGACTGGTGATGCCCAACGCGAATGATCCGGCCCACCAGACCACCTCCGGCGACGACGGGCATGTTCCGGTGGGCCCCGTTGGCAGAACCGGCATCAATGAGAAGGCGTCCGTCGCCGAGGGAACGGTGGATACAGGTGGCAATGCTCGACGAGGCATCGAGACTTGGGAAGCTCACCGCCAGCCGGGAGCTCCGGCGGTACTGCTCGAGCTCTTCGGCCAGGAGGTGGACGCGCGCCGCGGTCTCGGCCAGCTGCCGGCTCAGGCGGTCGTTTTCGACGCTCAGCCTGCGGAAGTCCCTGAACCCCCAGGCCAGTTCACGGGTCGACCGGACGAGGCTCGTGGCAGCGAGCTCCACGGGGGAAGCCAGGGTCCGGAGCCAGGAGACGAGAAGAATCTCCCGTCCCGTTCGAACCTGGGCGGCGGCGATCAGCTCTACGAGTAGCCAGATCAGAAGGATTCGCAGGGCGCGAGGACGGGAGGTCTGGATGGACGCCACCATGGAGGTCAGCTCCCGCCAGCGGGGCGAAACCCCGTGAACCGTCCCCTCCAAGGGGCAGTGGCAGGTGGTGCCGCCGTGCCCGCGCCGATCCGGTTCATGGGACCTCAGGCAATGGCGATCTTCCGCAGGAGGTCGATGTTCGTCAGCATCATTCCGGTCCCCCTGGCGACGGCGGAACCGGGATCCTCGGCGTGGGCGACCGGCAGACCGGTCTCCTCCCGAAGCCGTTTGTCCAGGTTCTTCAACAGGGAGCCCCCGCCGGCCAGGATGATCCCCGTGTCCATGATGTCCGCGGAAAGCTCCGGAGGCGTCCGCTCCAGGGCGTTGCGGACGGCGTCGACGATGGTGGAGACCGTTTCGGCGAGGGCCTCGCGGATTTCCTCGTCGGAAATCGTCAGGTGCTTGGGGACGCCCTCGACGAGATCACGACCCTTGATCTCCATGGTCAACGGTTCCTCCAGCGGGTAGGCCGACCCGATCTCCATCTTGATCTGCTCGGCGGAGCGTTCACCGATCAGGAGGTTGTACTTCTTCTTGATGTACTGGATGATCGCCTCGTCCATCTCGTTGCCGGCCACCCGGACGGAACGGGAGTAGACGACGCCGGCGAGGGAGATGACGGCGACGTCCGAGGTCCCGCCCCCGATGTCGACGATCATGTTGCCCGAAGGCTCCGTGATGGGGAGGCCGGCGCCGATGGCGGCAGCCATGGCCTGCTCGATCAGGTAGACCTCGCTGGCTCCGGCCTTCAGGGCCGTGTCCTTGACCGCGCGTTTCTCGACCTGGGTGATCTCCGAGGGCACGGAGATGACGATGCGGGGCCGGATGAACAGCGTGCGGCCGTGGGCCTTCTTGATGAAATAGTCGAGCATCCGCTCGGTCACCTCAAAGTCGGCGATCACCCCGTCCTTCATGGGACGGATGGCCTCGATGTTCCCCGGTGTCTTCCCCAACATCTCCTTGGCCCTGGCGCCCACCGCCTCCACGCGGTTGGTAACCCGGTTCCGGGCGACGATGGAAGGCTCGACGACGACGATGCCACGCCCTCTGAGGTACACGAGGGTGGTAGCCGTTCCCAGGTCGATGGCCAGGTCCGAAGAGAGAAAACTCAGCAGGCCGGGAAGACGCATCAATAAACCTCCACAAACACACGTTGGCGGCGTTCGGTCCGGTTCCCCGCAGGGTCGACCGCGGCCACCACGAGATCGTTCCAGCCGTCCGAGGTCGCCTCGACGGCCTTCCGGAAATGCCCGTTGGCGTCCACGTCCACCTTCTCGCCGTTGATGGTGACGGTGGCGCCGGGCTCGGTCTGTCCCTCGACGATGAACAGCTGGCCCATCTGACGGGCCCGTTGGACCTCGAGTTCGGGCGGCGTGTGGTCCTCCATGGGGAGACGCCGGCTGCCCCGGGTCAAGCGAAACCGCCGAATGGAGCTCCAGTCGGACTGGACGCCATCGGTGTCGATGGCGGCCACCCTCCAGTAGTACGTGCCGGGCAGCACTCCCTTGAGGCGCGCCGA